>JBKJSC010000221.1:0-63061 GCA_046593035.1 Limisphaerales bacterium
GCGGCGGTGGTGGCGGCGGCGGTGGTGGTGGTGGCGATGACGGCCCAACTCTTTGTTGGATTACGGACGCAAGTTTGAAGTATTTTCAATTAGTTCCGTGTGCCACAAGACCGAAACCGTGGGACCCTTGCAGAAAGACGAAATCTCTTAAGGCCTGTATTGATTGCTGTACGCAGGCTCATGGAAATAAACCACCCCAAGACCTAGACACAGGTTTATGCCAAAAATGGTGTAATAAACAGTTTCCCAATGGATAGGACACATGCTTGATGTTGATGATGCTTTCGGTGGTGTTGGCAGCGACGGTTCCTGACGCCGGAATCTACCAAACGTTTCGTGAAACTATTGCCGGATGATTATGAAAATCTTTAACATCACTTCCATGAAACGATTACTTATTGTAAGCTGTGCCGTGAACGTTGTCAGCGTTATTATTGTTCTTTGTGTAGTCTCAGCAAGTGCGAAGAAGATGAAAAGAGCAGACTTCATTGATATTACGTTGCTGAACAGCGGCCAGCAACTGAAAACGTATATAGGTGTCCTGGAATGCATTAGAAGTAACGATACTGTTAACGCATTGGAGATTCTGGAATTCCACATTGATCTGGAAGTGCCTGGTATATTTAGAATGCTAGCAAGGACTGATCCAAAAATACGGGAATTAGAACTTGGGGAGTTACGACGCGCCGCGGATTATAGAAAGAAGTATCCTAGGAAAATAGAGGTGGTCCTTTCCAATCTGACACAGTTCGAAGATGACTATAAAGACACTACGAAAGAAGCAGAAGATATTCTTAGTAACAAGCTAACCCACTAGTGATTTAAGTGAACAGTACACGCCAACCAAAGTACCGGTAGTGCCATGAAAATAAACGCTGGCGCAAGTCAGGCTTCCCAAGCCCCCACAAATAGTTGCCCAAGTTTTGTTGTTCGCTTCGCGAATCGTGGTCTCGGTTACGAACGCGACGCGAAAGGAAGCAAAGTTCATCTACATCAGACTGAACACCCAAACGCCTTGCCCGCCTCGGAGTGCTGTCCCGGTTAACTGTTACGAACTTTTTTGACATCGTAGGAATTTTACTTGCGCCGCTTGCGAGGCAAATGAAACATTGCCGCGTCATGCGCGCCAAATCGAACCGGCTGTTTTTCGCGGGCCAAGTCGCCGTGGCGGTGTGCTGCTTTATGTTTGGGGCGATGAGCAAGGGCGCGGCCCAGACGCGTCCTCTGGCGGGCGTGGCCACCAATGCCGCCAGCCTGAAACTGCCGGAAATTCCCAACGCCAAACATCGCAACATCGTTTTCATTCTGGCGGATGATCATCGTTTCGACGCGCTCGGTTTTCTCGGCCATCCGTTTTTGCAGACGCCGAATCTCGACATGCTCGCGCGTAACGGCGCGCATTTGAAGAACGCCTTCGTGACGACCTCGCTGTGTTCACCCAGCCGCGCGTCGATCTTGACCGGGCTGTACGCGCACAAACACCGGGTGGTGGACAACAACAATCCCGTGCGGGCCGATCTGGTTTTCTTTCCGCAATATCTTCAGCAGGCGGGTTACGAGACGGCGTTTTTCGGCAAATGGCACATGGGCGGCGACAGCGATGAGCGGCAGCGCGGCTTCGACCACTGGGTCAGCTTCAAAGGACAGGGGAGTTATCTGCCGGGCAAGAACGTGATCAACGTGAATGGCAAACGCGTGCCGCAGAAAGGTTACATCACCGATGAACTGACCGATTACGCCATTGACTGGCTGAACGCCCGCACCAGCACCAAGCCGTTCATGCTTTATCTTTCGCACAAGGCCGTGCATGCCGAGTTTATTCCGGCGGATCGCCACAAGGGTCGTTACAAAGACAAGCTGTACGCGCCGCCCCGGACGCAGGCGAACACGGCGGAGAATTATGAAGGCAAACCGATGTGGGTCAAAAACCAGCGGAACAGTCGGCACGGCGTGGACTATCCGTATTACGGCACCCTCGATGGCGTGGAGCAGTTTTATAAACGGTATTGCGAAACGCTGCTGGCGGTGGACGAGAGCCTTGGCCGAGTGATTGATTATCTGAAGGATCAAAAACTGCTGGAATCGACGCTGCTGGTTTACATGGGGGACAACGGATTCATGTTCGGCGAGCATGGGCTGATTGACAAGCGCGTGGCCTACGAGGAATCAATGCGTGTGCCGCTCCTCATGCATTGTCCCGAATTGATCTCCGGCGGCGTGGAAGTGCCACAAATGGTGGCGAACATTGACATCGCGCCGACCATTCTGGAGGCGGTCGGCTTGAAAGCGCCCGCGCACATGGACGGACGCAGCTTTCTGCCGCTCACCCAGGGCAAGTCCACAGCTTGGCGCGACGCGCTGCTTTATGAGTACTACTGGGAGCGCAATTATCCCCAGACGCCGACGATGCACGCGGTCCGCGGGGATCGCTACAAATACATCCGCTACCAGGGGCTGTGGGACATTGATGAGTTCTACGATTTGCAAGTCGATCCGCAGGAGACGCGGAATTTGATTCGCAGCGTGCAACACCAACAACTCATCAAACAGTTCAACACGATTTTGTTCAACGGCCTCGCGGCGACGGATGGAATGGTGATCCCATTGCTGCCGGATGCGGACGGACAATACAATCTACGCAGTCCCACCGGCTCGCCTCCCGCGCCGTTCCCGCCCTACTTTTTGGGAAAATAGCCGGGCAGCCCGATCTCAACCAAGGTTTGCCGGCATGAAAATATAGGAAATGTCGCCGCGTTATGAATCCAGCCGAACAGCGCATCGTGGTCATCACCGGCATCACGCGCGGTCTCGGTCGGGCCATGCTCGACGAGTTTCAACGGCATGGGCACATCGTCTGTGGCTGTGGCCGTGCGCTGGCGGACATTAAGGAATTGCGCCGTCGATTCGGTGCGCCCCACGATTTCGAAGTCGTGGATGTCGCTTCGGATTCGCAAGTGCAATCATGGGCCAGGCGGCTCATCGAGAAGCGTGGAGCGCCCGATCTGTTGCTGAACAACGCCGCCGTCATCAATCGGAACGCGCCGTTGTGGCAGGTCAGCGCGTTGGAGTTTTCGTCGGTCATCGACGTGAACCTCAAGGGAGTGGCGAACGTAATCCGTCATTTCGTGCCGGCCATGATTGACCGGAAACGCGGAGTGATCGTGAATTTCAGTTCTGGCTGGGGCCGTTCAACCGACGCGGACGTCGCGCCGTATTGCGCCACGAAATGGGCCATCGAAGGGTTGACACAGGCACTCGCGCAAGAATTGCCACCGGGTCTCGCGGCCATCCCGCTCAATCCGGGCATCATCAACACCGACATGCTGCGAAGCTGTTTTGGCGATTCTGCCTCGGCTTATCCAACCGCCGCAGAATGGGCATCCAAGGCGGTTCCGTTTTTACTCAAGCTGGGACCTGCCGAGAATGGCCGGCCCATGACAGCACCGGTTTGATTTCGTGCAAAATTGACTTTGGCGTTGCGCTTCCAATTTCTCCCGGTAACTTCGCCGCATGTCGAAGCAGCCGAAGAAATCGTCAAAAAAGAAAGCGCCGAAAGCGATCCTGCTGGGCGTCGGCCTGGACTCCGACGGGCATAAACGCGTCACCACCGGCCCCAATTTTGCCTTGGTCGGTGGCACGCAGGAGACGCATGAATTGATGACCGAGAAAGCCATCAAGATTAACGAAAAACTGGCGGCCAAAGGCAAGCAACTGGACGAGGTCAGCCTGCAAGAATTCGACGACATTGCCCAATCCGTCGGCCTGCACCCTCATAATCCAAATCGTAATTGACGGCGGTTTCTCTGAGCGTTGCTTATACTTGAGCGCGCGTCTTGACGCCTTGGGGGTGCAACCGGTACCGTTACCCGCGAATCCTTTGAAGAACTCGGAAGGCGACACCGATGCCTGTTGAATCATCAGCCCAATACAGCCCATACCTCTTCCTGACGGTCTTCCTGGGAGCGGCCCTGCTCTTTCCACTGGTTCCCCTGTGGCTCGCGCAGCTTTGGGCCAAGAAGTACTCGCCCCAGAAACCGGGCCCAGAAAAGAACGCCACCTATGAGTGCGGTCTCGCATCCAAAAGCGATGCCTCCGTCCAGTTCCAATCACACTATTATCTGTACGCCATCATCTTTCTCATCTTCGATGTGGAGGTGATTTTTCTGCTGCCCTTTGCGGTAGCGTTCACGAGCCTGCCGGTGGGTGCGTTCCTGGCGATGATGGTTTTTCTGTTGCTGCTGGTGGAGGGTCTGGCCTGGGCGTGGCTGAAAGGCGTGCTGACGTGGAGGTAAAAACGTCGGCACCACGATTCAACAAATGGACGAAGGACTGAAAAGCGAATTGAGCAAGCAAGGCGTCTTCACCACGACGCTCGAAGACCTCTACAACTGGGGCCGCAAGAATTCTGTCTGGCCGCTCCAGTTCGGACTCGCCTGCTGCGCCATCGAGATGATCGCCACCACCATGGCGCGCTACGATCTCGCCCGGTTCGGCGCGGAAGTGTTCCGTCCCTCGCCCCGCCAGGCCGACCTGATGATTGTGGCCGGCACCGTGACCAAGAAAATGGCGCCGCAAGTTGTCCGCCTCTACAACCAGATGCCGGAGCCGAAGTATGTCATCGCCATGGGCGCGTGCGCGATTTCCGGTGGTCCGTTCAAGCAAGGCTACAACGTCCTCAAGGGCATCGACCGTTATATTCCCGTCGATGTCCACATTCCCGGCTGCCCGCCGCGGCCCGAGGCGTTGATCCACGCGTTCATGACTCTGCAAAAACGCATTGATGAACAAAAACTTACCGGCCCAAACCGCGCGCGCCATCTCAATGTGGATGCGCCCAGCGAGTTTCCCGTGCCGCAGTTTGGGGAACATGATTTGGTGCCGCCGAGTAATCCGAACGTGTGGCAACCAGCAGTGATGGTCCGTTGAGGTTTTAGAATGAGCCGATTCAACCAGAAGAAGTTTTTAGCAGTGGCGATTATGACCACTCTGATATCCGGGTGTGATTATGGTCATTCTGGCGTGTATCGTCTTTCAACTTTGCGCGCTCTGGACACCAATCCCCGCACAGATTCATTGTCAGTCAGTGCATACGGTTGTCAAACAACCATCGAGCAAACTGTTCGGCAGCTTGGTTACAAGCAAGGAGGGGTGAACGGTCAGTGGTGGTTCAAAGCGAAGGCTGCCAATATTTATATCGAACCTCTGGGCAACGATGAATGGAAGTTGTCCATTGGAAAAATGGGTGGTGATCGGCAAATCCGCGAAGCGAAGGAGGCCGAGTTGGAACTGGTGCGAGCCTTGTTGGCACAGCCGACGTTGCGAACGGTTTGGACGGGAAAGTAGTTTGCCGGCTATGGAAACACTCGAACAAATCAAAGCCCGCATCGAAGCCGTCGTTTCCGGAGCGCTTTTAGAAATCGTTCCGAACGATTCGCCGTCCGCCCAGTGCTCTTTGCTGGTTGATGCGGCGCACGCCGTCGCCATCGCAAAGTTTCTCCGCGACGACCCGGAACTGCGCCTTGATTACTGCTCGAACGTCACCGGCGTGGACTGGCCGGACGTTGAACTTACCGACAAGATCAAGGTCAAGCAGCTTGTCGATGGCGTGGAGAAAGAGGTCGAGGAAGTGAAGAAGACGATCCGCCCCGGTTATCTCGAAGTGGTCTATCACCTCTATTCGATGACTCAAAAGCACGGGCCAGTCATCCTGCGGCTCCGCACCGAAAACCGCACGGACAAAGTCAATCTGCCGTCGCTCACGCCGGTCTGGCGCAGTTGCGAGTTTCAGGAGCGCGAGATATTCGACCTCTACGGCGTGATCTTTGACGGCCATCCCGACCTCCGCCGAATCCTCATGTGGGATGAGTTCAAAGACCACCCCATGCGCAAGGACTACGTCGAGCCCGACGATTACGAATACGAACCCACGCCGCATGATGAGGTGTTGGAGAAGGTGAAGCAGCGGCAGGCTGCGGAGGTGAAGACGTGAACCAAGACAAAATCCTCGTCTCAAAGTTACGCGAACTTCTTGATCGACTCGCCGATTCACGAAAGCTCTCGAACGATGAGCAAGAGGAAATCCATGATGCGGTCATCGCCGAAGCGAGATTGTTTTCGGGTGATGGCTTATTGGATGCACTCGACACCGCAGTTGGGAAAAGCAAGTCGCGGCGGCAAGAATCAGTATATTTACTATCTGAATTCACAGACCTTCCTGAAGTTGTTGTGAGAATCGGGGAGGAATTCAAAAATCCAGATAGCAATTGGCGGCAATGGTTAGTGCGAACTGTCGGCTTTAAGCATCTCACTCAACTCGCTCCGCAACTAGTACCAGTAATCGAAAACGACCCCGACGTTCTTTGCCGGCAGGGTGCAATTTGGAGTGCGGGCAAACTCAAGTCGCTGGAGTGTTTGCCATCACTTCTGCGGTTGGCAGAAAATCCGCCACGGGAGTTGGCTTGGAGTCTTGCGTTTGCGTTTACAACTTACGCCGCCGCCGCATCGGGACCATTTCTTCGACGGCGCTTTGAAGATAAATCCTTAGATTCTTCTGACCGGGTTATTGCTGCGTGGGGACTTGCGAAACTAGGTGAACAAAAAGCACTCCGGTATCTAGTCGAGATGTTGTTTGGCCCAGACAGGAAAACGTCCACGACGTTTGCACCGGGCCAATCCTTACGAGCGGCTCAAGCGATTTGTGACATCAAGAGTTGGCAATTTGAGTGGAACACAAATTTTGTTGAAGCACACAGAGATGAGTGGCGGAAAGTCCTGCTGAACGAATTGGAATCAAGTATCTCAGCATGAGCGCCATTGCCGAAATATCCCCTAAAAATTACGAGTTGCTGCCCAAGGGCGGCACCGGCGAACTCCTCGAAGTCGCGATGGGGCCGCACCACCCATCGACGCATGGCGTTTTCCGTATGGACGTCGCGCTCGATGGCGAAACCGTCGTGAAGCTCAAGCCCGTCTTCGGCTACCTCCATCGCAACCACGAAAAAATCGCCGAGGGCACTTCGTATCTCGGCTCGATGCCGTACACGGACCGGCTGGATTATTTCTGCTCACTTACCAACAACTGGGCGTACGCGTTGGCTGTTGAAAAACTCGCGGGCCTCGCGGTGCCGGAGCGGGCGGAGTACATCCGCGTCATTACCGCCGAGTTGACGCGCCTGCAGAATCATGCCTGTCTCATTGGCTTTCTCGTCCAGGACATGGGCGCGTCCGGCACCCCACTGATGTATGCGTTCCGCGAGCGCGAGAAAATCCTCGACCTGTTCGAGTCGCTCACCGGTGCGCGGATGATGTGCAATTACATGCGCTTCGGCGGTTGCCGTTGCGATTTGCCAGAAGGCTGGCTCGCCGAGGCGCAAAAGGTCGTGGATGCATTTCCCCGTTTCAATGACGAATTCGAGCGGTTCCTGGCGGATAACGAAATCCTCATGGCGCGCACGCAGGGCGTGGGTGTGTTGCCGCGCGAACTTGCCATCAATGCCGGGATCACCGGCCCAATGTTGCGCGCGGCGGGCGTGAATTACGACCTGCGCAAGGTGGACAAGTACGGCATCTACGACCGCTTCCAGTTCCGCGTCCCGCTCGGCGATCATGGCGACACCTACGACCGTTACATGCTGCGCGTGCTGGAAATGCGAGAGAGCGTGGCCATTCTTCAGCAGGCGTTGAAGGGCATAACCGCAGGTCCCATTATCGATCCCAAAGCCAAACTGCGCGGATTCCGCCCGAAGGCGGGCGAAGCCTATGGCCGCATTGAATCACCCAAGGGTGAACTGGGTTTCTATCTCATCAGCGACGGCTCGCCGAATCCGTATCGGTACCGGGTGCGCCCGCCGAGCCTGATCAATCTGACAGTGCTTGAGGACATGTGCCTCGGCCGCTCCATCGCGGATGTAGTAATCATTCTCGGCAGCGTGGATATTGTATTGGGCGAGGTGGATCGATGAAGCTAGGAATTGTTTATAAGGAAAGCAGGAAGGCAGGAGGGCGACATGGCGCTTGAGTTGGAAGAACTCACCGGCAAGATCATTGGCGCGGCGATTGAGGTGCATCGTCAGCTTGGGCCGGGGTTTATCGAATCCATTTACGAGAATGCGCTCGTCCACGAACTTCGGAAGCGTGACTTGAAAGTTGAGCAACAACTTGAAATTGCCATCCTCTACGACGGCCACGTCGAGGTCGGCAAACACCGCCTTGATTTGTTTGTGGAGCAAGAAGTTGTCGTAGACTTGAAGACGGTAACTGATTTTGCCGACATCCATTTCTCCGTCGTGCGGTCGCAACTGCACGCCGTGAAACGCAAACACGGACTGTTGTTGAATTTCGCCAAAGTGAAACTGGACGTGAAGCGTGTCGTCTGTGAATCATAAGCCCATGAATTTGAATTTCTCCTGCCTTCCTGCCCTCCTTATAAAATTCTCTCCCACTTAAACTCATGCTTGGCACTGGCATCATCAAAGGCATGGCTGAGACGGCGCGCAACTTCGTTGGCAGTTACACCGACGCGGAGCGGCTCACGACCGT
This sequence comes from Limisphaerales bacterium, assembly GCA_046593035.1. Lineage (GTDB taxonomy): Bacteria > Verrucomicrobiota > Verrucomicrobiia > Limisphaerales > JAYTXL01 > JAYTXL01. The sequence goes on from JBKJSC010000221.1 coordinate 8,539, forward strand.
CGAGTATCCCGAAGCGCGTCTGGCGCCGAAGGAAGCGGCGCGCAATTTTCCGTTTCTCGTGTTCGACACGGAAGATCCGCAGGCCGGCTTGCGCTGCGTGGCCTGCCAGATTTGCGAGAAGGAATGCCCGCCCAAGTGCATCTACATCGTCAAGAGCAAGGACAAGAAACCTGATTTCGTGGGCAAGCCGCAGTTCTATCCGGCGACGTTTGACATCGATGTGTCGGTCTGCATGAGTTGCCAGATTTGCGTGGAGGTCTGTCCGTTTGAGGCGATCAAAATGGACACCGAGTTTGAATTGAGCACCACCGACCGTTTTGACGCGCTGTTGCTGCGCAAGGAAGAGCTCGCCAAATCCAACGGTTACTATCAGAAGATTCATCCCACCGAAGCCGCCGAGGTGGACGCGCGCCTGGCCGCTGACAAGGCCAAGGCGGAAGCGAAAGCCAAGGCGGACGCGGAGGCGAAGGCGAAAGCGGCGTTGGCCGCGAAAACAGCAGCCCCGGTTGCAGCGCCGGCGACCAACCCGGCCCCGGCCACACCGATCACCTGACGCATGCAGTTCATCTGGGATTTTCTCAACGCTCTGGGCGGAATGATTTGGAAGGTGTTGACGGATCAGCCGAATCCGAAAGCGCAGTTCCTGGCGTTTTTCCCCGAAGGCATCCAGGCCTTCCTCTCCGCATTGCTCTCGATCGCCCCGATTCTGGCGGTCTTCCCCTTGCTGTTCGCAATCACCACGGTGGTGGAACGCAAAGGTCTGGCCCGCATTCAAAACCGCCTCGGCCCGAATCGCGTTGGACTGCCGTGGACCAAACTTCGGTTATATGGCTTTGGCCAATTCATTGCCGACGGTATCAAGTCCATCATCAAGGAGGACGTGGTGCCTCGTGCCGCCGACAAGGTCGTCCACTTTCTCGCGCCCATCGCTCTGCTGGTGCCGGTGCTGCTTGCCTACTCGGTGTTGCCCGTGGGGCGGAACCTGGTGGCGATTGATCTGGATGGGGGGCTGCTGTTTTTCTTTGCCATTGGAGCGGGCACGGAACTCGCCGTCTTCATGGCGGGTTGGTCGAGCCAGAACAAATACTCATTACTCGGGGCCATGCGGGGCATTGCCCAGATGATCAGCTACGAAATCCCGCTCATCCTTTCGACGATCGGCGTGGTGATGGCGGTCGGCTCGCTCTCGCTGCCGAAAATTATCGAGGCCCAAGGGTTCTTTGGCGGCTGGTTGCCGCACTGGCACGTCTTCACGCCGTGGGGTTTCGCCGGCTTTATCCTGTTTCTCATTGCGGCCACCGCCGAGTCTAACCGTTCGCCATTCGATTTGCCGGAAGCCGAATCCGAAATCATCGCCGGCTATTTTGTCGAATATTCCGGTTTCAAGTTCGCGCTCTTTTTCCTGGGCGAATACCTGGGCCTCTTCGCCATCAGCGGCATCGCCATAACTCTGTTCCTGGGCGGCTGGCAAGCGCCGTTGTCAATTCTGACGTGGGTGCCGGGGTGGGGTTGGTTCTTCGCGAAGCTTTGCACGTTGATTGCGCTGTTCATCTGGGTGCGCGGCACTGTGCCGCGGTTGCGCATGGATCAACTCATGAACCTCGCTTGGAAATTTATGCTGCCGATGGCGCTGATCAATGTCGTGGCCGTCGGCTTGTGGCGTTTCATGGGAGTCGGCGTAGGTCGCTGGCTGGTGAGCACGTTGCTCATTACCGGTGCGTATGTGGTGCTCGGCAAAGCACTCAGCACTGGCCCCAGCCGGGGGAAACGAATCTATCGCTATGCGGACTAAAATCATGAAGACGAGGGGAAATTCATCTATCAGGAATGCAGGAACGCAGGAAGGGAACGTTCCTGATGAAAGTGTTTACGCTTCGATCCTCCTCCCGCCTTCCCGCCTTCCTGATAAAGACTCATCTTCGTGTTCCCTCTGTTTTTCCTCCGTGGCCAACCATTCATGAATCTGCCTTTCACCATTCTTGCGGCGCTTACGCTGGTCAGCGGTTACGCCGCGATGCGCCTGCGCAACTTGGTGCACTGCGCACTTTGCCTCGTGCTGACTTTCGCGGGCCTGGCGGGTCTCTACCTGCAACTGGGCGCGGAGTTCGTCGGCCTGGCGCAAATCCTCGTCTATGTCGGCGCGGTGGCCATCCTGATCGTCTTCGCCATTTTGCTCACCCGCAACACCGAGCCGGACGCCAGCGCGCCCTCGTTTTCCTCCTCCTGGCTGGTCGGCTTGGCCGTGACCGTGCTGACCGCCGGCAGCATCATCTTCGCCACCCTGACGAGCGCGCAAGTCGGACGCGCCCTGCCGCCGAAACCCGACGCCAGCGTCAAGCACATCGGCGAGCAATTGATGACCCAATACGTTCTGCCGCTCGAAGTCATCGCCTTGCTCCTGACCGTGGCGATGATCGGCGCGGTGATTATTGCGATGCAGGAAAAACGGAAATGAACCTTGTGATTACAAACAAGAAACAAAGGGAACAAAGAGGAGAGCAGCGAATCCTTTGTGCCCTTTGTTCCTTTGTTGTGCAACCCTCACCATGACCCCGCTCCACCACTATCTCATTGTTTCCGCGTTGCTTTTCGCCATTGGCCTGGCGGGTGCGTTGACGCGGCGCAACGCCATCCTCGTGCTCATCGGCATCGAACTCATGCTCAACGCGGCGAACCTGAACTTCATCGCTTTTTGGCGCTACGGCCCGAACCCGGAAGCGCTGACCGGCATCATGTTCGTCCTCTTCTCCATTGGAATCGCCGCCGCCGAAGCCGCCGTGGGCCTCGCGCTCATCATCGCGATTTACCGGCATTACCAGACGACGAACGTGGATGAGGTGAACGAGTTGAAGGGATGACCGCGATTGAAAACATGAAGATGATGTTCTGTTGGCGATGCAATGCCGAAATGCCGATGCTCGACGAAGAGGAGTTTCGTCAGGTTTCAGATGAGTATTCCCGCTGCATGGAGTCTATTATGAAGAAGCACCATCTGGATAATGCTCCTCTTGCAGAAGTTTCGTTGACGGACTTATTCAAACCAGTTTGCGAGCGTTACGAGCAACTGACCGGAGTCGCAATTGGCAATGCCAACGCGGTTTTTCATCACCGCATTTCTCAATACGGCGAGCCGTGCAAACAGTGCGGTAAACCTTTTAGGACGCCTCGGGCTCGGTTCTGCGCCGCTTGTGGCTGGAGTCCAACTTAATGACCTCGCTCGTCCAAAATCTCTGGTTGATTCCCGTGCTGCCGTTGCTGGCGGCGGGGGTGACGGCGTTGCTCAAGCGGCGCCATCGCACGCTCGCGGCGTCGCTGGCCATCGGCTCGATGGTCGTGGCGTTCTTCCTCGCGTGCGGCGCGTTCGCCCAGACGCTCGGCGGACACGGCGAAGGCCACGAGGCGGCGCGGCAGTTTTACAACTTCAAATGGTTTCAATTCGGCGAGGCCACGCTGCAACTCGGTTGGGTGCTCGACCCGCTCACGGCGGCGATGCTCGTGATGGTCACGTTCGTCGGCACGCTCATCTTCATCTACAGCGTCGGCTACATGGCGCACGACGAGAACTTCACGCGGTTCTTCACGTTTCTCGCGCTGTTCGCCGCGGCGATGCTCGGGCTCATCATCGCGAATAACCTGCTGCTGCTGTTCATGTGCTGGGAACTGGTCGGCCTCGCGTCGTATCTGCTCATCGGCTTCTGGTATCACAAGCCCAGCGCGGCGGCGGCGGCGAAAAAGGCGTTCATCACCACGCGCGTCGGTGACGTGTTTTTCTTCCTCGGCCTGCTCTGGCTCTACGCGGAAACGGGCACGCTGCTTTTCTATGACAATGGCCACGGCTGCCTCGAACAAACCGCGCTGACGAAACTCGTCACCCAGACCGCGTTCGCGGGAATGGGCCTCAGCACGGCGATTGCGCTGCTGATTTTCTGCGGAGCGATGGGCAAGTCCGGCCAGGTGCCGTTGCACGTGTGGTTGCCCGACGCGATGGAAGGCCCCACGCCCGTCAGCGCGCTCATCCACGCGGCGACGATGGTGGCGGCGGGAGTGTTCCTCGTCGCGCGGGTTTATCCACTAATGAGTGCTAGGTGGGTTTCAACAACTCCAATGGGTTTTAGAGAAATTCACATACTCTTTTTCACCAACGACACAGCGCCGCTTTACGTCGTCACCTGGGTTGGCGCTATCACCGCGATTTTCGCCGCGCTCGTCGCCGTCGCGCAGACGGACATCAAGCGCATCCTCGCTTACTCCACCGTTTCGCAACTCGGCTTCATGTTCGTCGGCCTCGGCACGGGCGGGCCGGCGGTGGGCATGTTCCATTTGCTCACGCACGCGTTCTTCAAGGCGCTGCTGTTCCTCGGCGCAGGCTCGGTGATTCACGGCTGCCATGAGGAACAGGACATCCGCCGCATGGGCGGCCTGCGCAAGCTGATGCCCGTGACCTTCGCGACCTACGCCATCGGCATGCTCGCGCTCGCGGGCTTCCCGCTCGTCACGTCGGGCTTCTGGAGCAAGGACGAAATCCTCCACAGCGCGTGGCTGTGGGAGCCGAGCAAATGGCCCTTCGTCCTCGCGTCCTTCGCCGCATTGCTCACGGCGTTCTACATGACGAGGCAGATGTTTTATGTGTTCTTTGGAAAAAGTAGGAGCCGAAGTAACGAGGCTCTAACTTCTCACGACCACGATGGACACGGGAAGAATGAGTCTCCTCACGTCGGCTCCTACGAAGTTCACGAATCCCCGCCCGTGATGACCCGCCCGCTGGCAGTGCTTGCGGCGTGTGCCATTCTCCTGAGCCTCTTCGGCACCCCGATCTGGCCGTGGTTCCACGATTATCTTTCCGGCCACGAACCGCACTTTCGCTTTACCATTGATCTCGGAGTTGCGCTGACGATGCTCTTCTCCGTGGCCATCGTTGCCGCCGGTCTTGGGCTTGGCTGGCGGCTTTACGGACGCAAACCCATCACCGACGCCAATGCGCCGGATGCGCTCGAAAAAATCCAACCCGAAGTGTTCGCCGTGCTGCGCGGGAAATTCTACATCGACGAACTGTATGAAATGTCCGTGATCAGGTTTCACGCCTGGTGCGCTCGCGTCTCGCGCTGGTTGGATGAACATATTTGGGACGGGGCCGTTCGCGCAGTTTCAACATGCGTCCTTGCGCTCTCCTGGCTGAATCGTTTCATCGATGAATTTGTGGTCAACTTCGGTTTCGATGAAGCGTGCCGACAAGTGCGCGGTGGAGCCAAACTCACCTCGCGATTGCAGGATGGCCAGGTGCAAAATTACCTGCGCGTGATCGGTCTTGCGTTGACGATCCTGTTGTTGTTCCTGATCTGGGGGCGCGGCCAATAAACGACGAAGCGATGCATTCATTTCCCCTCATCTCAGCGCTGACTTTCACGCCGCTCATTGGCGCGCTGGTATTGGTGGGGTTGGATGCGCGGCACAAAGGACTGGCGCGCCGGCTGGCGTTGGGTTTTAGTTTTATTTCAATGCTGCTCGCCGGCGGACTTTGGTTCGGCTTCGATCCCGCCTCGGCGGAATTACAATTCCTGGAGCGCCACCCGTGGATTCCCACGCTCAATGTGGAGTATTTCGTCGCGCTCGACGGATTGGGCTTGTTGATGGTGTTGCTGACGGCGGTGGTCGTGCCGATGGCGATGCTGGCGTCGTGGAGAATTGAGGAAAAGGTTCCGCTCTACTTCGCGCTCGTGCTGCTGCTGCAGGGTGGTTTGTTTGGCGCGTTCACGGCGCTGAACTTTTTTCATTGGTTCATCTATTGGGAGTTGAGCCTCGTCCCTGCGTTCTTCCTGATCAAACTTTGGGGTGGCGTTCGTCGCAGCCAGGCGGCGTTGCAATTTTTCGTTTATACCATGGTCGGCAGCGTTACGATGCTGCTCTCGTTCATCGCGATTTATCTGGCGACCGGTACGTTCGACTTCGTTGAACTGGCTGAGTTGGGTCGCACCGGCGGCCTCGCATCAGCGCTCAATGTGAAACTCCAATGGTATGCGCTGACGCAAGACCAACTCGCCATGCTGATCTTCTCCGGTGTGTTCCTTGGTTTCGCCGTGAAGGTGCCGCTGTGGCCGTTTCACACCTGGCTGCCTGCCGCTTACGCCGAAGCGCCGACCGGGATTACCATGTTGCTGACCGGCCTGATGTCGAAGCTCGGCGTCTATGGTTTTCTGCGCATCCTCATGCCGTTGTTTCCAGAACAAATGCGCCAAGTGCTCACGCCGTTGGTCTGGCTCGCTGTCGCTACGATTGTCTTTTCCGCGTTCGCCGCCGTTGCGCAAACCGATTTGAAGCGGACCCTCGCGTACTCCTCAATCAACCACCTCGGCTATTGTTTCCTGGGGCTTTTTGCCGCATTGCAGGTCACGCCGAACGAGCCGCGTTGGGCGTTGGAAAAGGCCGCTGCGCTCAACGGCGTCCTGCTGCAAATGTTCAACCACGGGCTGACCGCCTCGGCGCTGTTTTGCTTCGTTGGCTTTTTGGAGCAGCGCAGCGGAGGCTTGCGTGGACTGAATGACTTTGGCGGTCTCCGCAAAGTCGCGCCGGTGTTTTGCGGCCTAACGGGCATCGCGCTTTTCGCGTCGCTTGGTCTGCCGGGATTGAATGGATTTATCGGCGAGTTCCTGGTTTTCAAAGGTGCGTTTCCGCTCGCGCCCTGGGCGTCGTCGTTGTCGGTCGTGGGCCTCCTGGTTACCGCGATTTTCATCCTGACGATCCTGCAGCGGGTGTTCAACGGGCCGCTCAATGAAAAATGGTCGCGCCTGCCGGACTTGACCCTCGCCGAGAGAGTGATCGTGGTGCCCGCGATCGCGTTGATGTTCCTCCTCGGCATTTATCCCCAGCTCGCGATCGGACTCATCAACACGACCGTGCTGCAATGGGTGGAGCGGTTGAGGTTCTGATTTAGCCATGCTCGCCTGGACCATATACATTTCTTTTCTTGGCTTGCTGGTGCTTCTGTTGCTGCCCAAGGACGACGCGCGGATGGCGCGGGTGACGGCGCTGCTCACGACGCTCGCGGGCTGCGCCATTGCGTTGGCCTCGATTGTCCAACACAAGCTCGGTTCTGGCATCGTCACGATTTCCAAGACTGGATGGGTGTCTTCGCTCGGCATTGAATATCACCTCGCGGCCGACGGCATCAGCCTGACGCTCGTGTTGCTCACCGGCATCGCGGCGGTCGTCGGCGTTTTGTTCTCGTGGAACATCGAGCATCGCGCGAAGGAGTTCTTCGCCTTTTATCTCGCGCTAATCGGCGGTGTGTATGGGGTGTTCCTGAGCTTCGACCTGTTTCTGCTCTTTGTCTTCTACGAGCTGGCCATCATCCCGAAATATTTTCTAATTGCGATCTGGGGTTCGACGAACAAGGAATACGGTGCGATGAAACTGGCGCTCTACTCGTTCGTGGGGAGCGCGATGGTGCTCATTGGTCTGGTGGCGGCCTACGTCGTCGCCGGTGCGCACACGTTCAACTTGCTCGAGCTGGCGAAATTCCCGTTTCCCGAAAGCTTTCAATACTGGGCCTTTCCGCTCGTTTTCATCGGCTTCGCCATTCTGGCCGGACTCTGGCCGTTCCACACGTGGGCGCCAACCGGCCACGTCGCCGCGCCGACTGCGGCCTCGATGCTGCTCGCCGGCGTGGTGATGAAACTCGGCGCTTACGGTTGCCTGCGCGTGGCGATGACTATATTCCCACTCGGACTCGCGGCGTGGCGCAACGAGATCGCTGTGCTGGCGGTCGTCGGCATCGTGTACGGCGCGATGGTGGCGCTCGTGCAGAAGGATTTCAAATTCGTCATTGGCTATTCCAGCGTGAGCCACATGGGGTTTGTGTTGCTCGGTTTGATGACGCTCAATGAAATCGGCCTCAGCGGCGCGGTGCTGCAAATGTTTTCGCACGGCATCATCGCCGGTCTGCTTTTCGCCGTGGTGGGGCGGATGGTCTATGACCGCACGCACACGCGCGATTTGAACCTGCTTGCCGGAATGGACCTGGGCCACGCGCTGCCCTTCGCGGCCAGCACCTTTGTCATCGCCGGCCTGGCGTCGATGGGCCTGCCCGGCTTTAGCGGTTTTGTGGCGGAATTGTCCATCCTCTATGGTGCCTGGCAATTTTATCCTCAGTTCGCGTTGCTGGCGGGATTGGGAATTGTCGTCGGCGTTGCGTTCATGATGCGGACGTTGCTCAAGGCCTTCTTTGCTGACGCACTGACCGAGGAACCCAAATCCCATCATCCGCTGGAACCGATTTCAGTCCCGGAACGCGTCGGAGCGGCAATCCTGATTGCCACGACGTTGCTGATCGGCCTCCAGCCCCACTTGTTGCTCGACTTGATCGTGCCGAGCTTTCAATCGCCGCTCATGCAAACGCTGCTGAAAGGAGTTACGCCGTGAACTACGGAGAACTCCTGAGTCTCGCCGCTCCGGAAACGATTGTGGCCGTGACGGCGTTCGTCGTGCTGGGCGTGGATTTGTGGTTGGCACGCTCGCAACCGCTGCGCCAGCGCATGAACCTCGCGGTGGCCTTGGGCGTGCTGGGTTGTGTGGTCTCCTTCCTGTGGATGTTCTACGTGCCCGCGCACGAAAACATTCTCCACGGCATGTTGGTCGTCGATCCGCTGACGCTGCTGATCAAGCAGGTGCTCCTGGTCTTGTCGGTGTTCACTTTGATTATTTCTTTTGAAGCCGACTTCACCGATCACGCAGGCGAGTACGTCGCCATTATGCTGCTGGCGACGGTGGGTATGATGTTTCTCGTCAGCTCCGAGGAAATCCTGATGATCTTCGTCGCGCTCGAATTGACGAGTCTATCGCTGTACATCCTCACGGCGTTCAACAAGCGAAACATTTATTCCGCCGAGGCGGCGTTGAAATATTTCCTGATAGGGAGCATGTCCGCGGCGTTCACGCTTTATGGGTTGAGCCTGATTTACGGTTTGTCCGGGGCGACCAACCTGGTGCAGATCGCGGCCCAATTGAAGGGGCAGCCGGCCGACCCGTTATTGTACGCGGCGATTGTGATGACGGTGATTGGTTTTGGGTTCAAGGTGGCTGCAGTCCCGTTCCATCTGTGGGCGCCAGACGCGTACCAAGGCGCACCTACCCCCAGCGCCGCCTTTATTGCTTCGGGTTCGAAGGTCGCCAGCTTTTTCATCTTTGCCAAAGTCATGATGCTGGGCTTCGCCGGTGCCGAAGGGAGCGGTGCCTGGCATGGTTATGTTTCCGGTTGGATACCGGTGATCGCCGTCATCGCGCTGTTGTCAATGGTGCTCGGCAATCTCGCCGCCATCGTGCAACCCAGCGTGAAACGTCTGCTGGCGTATTCCGCCATCGCCCACGCGGGCTACGCATTGCTGGGGCTGCTGACGAATAATTCCACCGGTGTGGCCGCGTTGGTTTATTACATCGTGACCTATGCGCTGACCACTGTGGGTGCGTTCGGTGTGGTGGCGCTCGTGGAAGCGAGGGCAGGGGACGACAAGCTGGTGTCGTTTGCCGGGCTTGGCCGGCGTGCGCCGGGACTGGCCCTGTGCCTGATGATATTTGTGTTGTCGCTGGCAGGCATTCCACCGCTGGCCGGATTCTTTGGAAAGTTTTATCTTTTCGCGGCCGTGTTGAAGAGTGATGGCCCTCAACTCGGCCTACTCTGGCTCGTGATCTTCGCCATCGCGATGAGCGCGGTGTCGCTCTATTACTACCTGCAACTGCTCAAGCAGGTCTATGTCGCCGACGCGCCCGCAGCGGCTTCGCCGATGCAAACCCCCTTGCTGGCCCGTCTCGCGATCGGTTTGCTTGCGCTGGCCGTGCTGATTTTGGGTTGTGCTCCCGACTTGCTCCTGCAGAAATTGATTGAAGCCATTCGGGGTGCCGGCTGGTAGCGGGGCGATAAAAAATCTCACAACCCGGCGTTGTCTTCCGTTGGGACTGTGATATTTTCCGCGCGTGATATTCCAAATGAACATGAAAAATATCCGTTCCTTGTTGCTGGTTCCGGCTGTCGTTCTCGCTTTGCTCGGCACGAGTTCGCCCGCAGCGTCACCGACTTTGCCGGAAGGGGTGGTCAGCACCCAGGATCCCAAGGATCAACCGCCGTCGCCGCTGGAATCCCTGAAAAAAATCACGGTGCCAGATGGCTTCAAGGTGACGCTTTTTGCCGGCGAGCCGGATGTGATGCAGCCGATCTCGTTCGACATCGACGATCGTGGCCGCCTGTGGGTCGTGGAAAACTTCTCCTATCCCGATTTCAAAACCGAGGACAAAGACCGCATCATCATCCTCACGGACAAGGATAGCGACGGACGATTCGATGAGCGTAAAGTGTTTTTGGAAAACGGCCGTCGGTTGACCAGCATTGTCAATGGCTTTGGCGGAGTCTGGGTGCTTTCGCCGCCGGAATTGCTGTTCATTCCCGACGCAAACGGTGATGGGGTTCCGGACGGGCCGCCGGTGGTTCATCTGGACGGTTGGACCACCGAGGCTTCGCACAACATGGTCAACGGGCTGATCTGGGGGCCGGATGGCTGGCTGTATGGGCGTCAAGGGATTCTCGTGCCTTCGCTCGTCGGAAAACCGGGCACGCCGGAGGGCGAACGGACCAAAGTCGGTTGCGGTGTGTGGCGTTATCATCCCACGCGCAAGATTTTTGAAATGGTGGCCGATGGGACGACAAATCCGTGGGGGATGGATTTCGACGAGCGCGGCCAAGCGTTTATTTCCAACTGCGTCATTGCCCATCTGTGGCATGTCGTTCCCGGAGCGCACTGGCAGCGCATGTATGGAGAAGACGCGAACATTTACACCTACGATCTGATGCCGGCCATCTCCGATCATTTTCACTGGGACACGCGGGAAAAGTGGAGTGATGTGCGCAAGCTGGGCGTCACCGACACTTCGAACCAGGCCGGTGGCGGCCACGCGCATGAGGGCGCGATGGTTTACCTCGGAGACAATTGGCCCGACGCATATCGCGGCACGATCATGATGGGCAACATTCACGGCAACCGTCTCCTTTACGACACGCTGGAGCGCAAAGGCTCCGGGTACACGGCCCGCCACGGGAAACCATTCTTGATGGCCAACGATCCGTGGTTCCGTCCCATCACTATGGATTACGGTCCGGACGGCGGCGTGTTCGTGAGCGATTGGAGCGATCTCGGCGAATGTCACGACAACGACGGCGTGCATCGGACGAGCGGGCGCATTTACAAAATCACCTACGGCCAGCCCAAGCCGCTGGGGGATTTGAACCTTGCCCGGCTGAACGATGCGGAACTGGTGAAATTACAACTTCACAAGAACGACTGGTACGTCCGCCACGCGCGGCGTTTACTTCAAGAGCGGGCGGCAGCCGGAAAATTGAGCAAGTCCACCGCTGATGCGCTGCTGAAAATCTTGAAGGACAATCCGGACGAGACCCGCAAATTGCGCGCGCTTTGGGCTCTGCACTCAATCGATCAAGCGGACGAAGCGTTCCTGTTGAAGCAGCTCGACCAAAGGAGCGAACATCTCCGTTGGTGGGCAGTGCAATTCCTGTGCGAGGACAAAAAGGCTTCACCAGCGGTGTTGAAGAAGTTCACGGAACTGGCGCGCACCGATTCCTCGGCGCTGGTTCGCCTCTCCCTCGCTTCCGCTCTCCAACGGCTGCCGCTCGTGGATCGCTGGGGCGTCGCGGAAGCTTTGGCCTCGCACGAAGCGGACACCGCAGATCAGAACTTGCCGCTCATGCTGTGGTACGGCATTGAGCCCTTGGTGCCAGCCGATCGCACACGCGCAATCCAATTCATGGGCAAGTGCAAACTCCAACTCGTCCGCCAGTTCATCACCCGCCGGCTGGCTGCGAATTGAACTGTTTTTTCCACGTCGGACGGTTTGATGTCGCAATACGATTGTTGGACAACGCGGCGTTTGACAAGCCACTTCCTTTGGGCATACTTCCGCGATGAAATTTATGGCTCTGTTTAGTGCGTTGCTGTTGGCGCAGGCGGTTTCAGCGGAAAATCCCGTTCCGCTACATTCGATTTCCGTCAAGGACATCAATGGCAAGGAAACCTCGCTCAAAGCTTACCAGGGCAAAGTGTTTCTCGTGGTGAACGTGGCTTCCCAGTGCGGCCTCACCCCTCAGTACCAGGCGTTGGAGGCGGTGCATCAGAAATATCAGGCCAAGGGTTTCGCGGTGCTTGGCTTTCCCTGCAATGACTTTGGCGCGCAGGAGCCGGACAGCAACGAGGAGATCAAAAAGTTTTGTTCCTCCAAATACAGCGTGACCTTTCCGCTCTACGACAAACTGCACGTCAAAGGCCCCGAACAGCATCCGCTCTATGCGGCGTTGACCGGCAAGAATTCACCTTTTCCCGGCGATGTGAAATGGAACTTCGGAAAGTTTCTCATCGGGCGGGATGGCAAAATCCTCAAACGCTTCGAGCCGGGTGTGACGCCTGATTCCGCCGAAGTCACGCAAGCCATCGATGCGGCGCTGGCCGGAAAATAATGCTTTCGTTCAAGGTTCCGGGCAACGCTCTGCTCCCCAAAACGATTCTCAACTAATAATTATGGCAAAGATCAAACACATCGCCCTCGTCAAATTCAAAGACGACACCACCGCCGAGCAGAAGCAAACGTTCTCTGAACAGATACTGGATCTGACGGAAACGGTGGCGGGCATCGAGGACTACGTTGCAGGCGACAATTGCAGTCCGGAAACGCTGAACCAAGGATTCACCCACGGCTTTGTGATGACCTTCACGGACGCGGCCGCGCGCGACGCCTACCTCGTCCACCCGGAGCACGAGCGGGTCAAGGCGTTGGTCATGCCTTTGATCGAGTCTGTGCTGGTGTTTGATTTTGAAGTTTAAGCAGGGCGCGTTAGATGGCCAGTCCAGGCCGCGCTCCGTGTCTGAAGACTTTGTCGGTTCGCTTTTTTTCGCTGACGTTAGTTTGGTTTGACAAACGCGCGCGAAAGTTGCGAGCCTCTGCGCGAAACCAATTGAACCAAGTCGAGGCTGGACAAACGCCCGCCTCTAAATGAACAGGAGCACCGTGAAGAAATACAACGTCGGTATTATCGGTTACGGCTGGGTCGCCACCGCGCACATCCCGGCCATCAACGCCACGCAACAAGCCCAGGTCACTGCGGTCTATTCCTCGCGCCCGCTCGATTCCAAGGAACTTAGTGCCAAACACGGCGGTGCCATCACCGCTTACAGCGACCTTGGTGCGATGCTGGCCGACCCGAACATCCACGCCGTCTCCGTGTGCAGCCTGCCGAGTCTGCACCGCGAGCATGTCATCGCGGCGGCGCGCGCCGGCAAACAGATCATCATCGAGAAACCGCTCGCGCTTTCGTGGAAGGATTGCCAGGCGATGGAGGCGGCGGTGAAGAAGGCAGGGGTGAAGACCTGCGTGTGCTTCGAGTGCCGTTACTCCAGCCAGTTCCTCGCGACCAAGTCGGTGATTGACCGTGGCCTGCTCGGCAAATTGCATTACGGCGTAGTGGACTACTACCACGGCATCGGCCCGTGGTACGGGCAGTTCCGGTGGAACACCGGCAAGAAGAACGGCGGCAGTTCGCTGCTCACCGCCGGTTGCCACGCGCTGGATGCGCTGTTGCTTTGCCTTGGCAACGACGTCGCCGAAGTCACCAGCTACGACACCAAGTCGTCCAGTAAACATTTCAAGCCATACGAGTACACGACGACGAGCGTCACCATCCTGCGGTTCAAGAATGGCGCGGTGGGCAAGTGCGCGGCGGTGGTGGATTGTTTGCAACCGTACTATTTCCACACGCACCTGGTTGGCAGCGAGGGCAGTCTGCTCGACAACAAGTTTCACTCGATGAAGCTCGGCGGGCTGAACAAACACGCCTGGAGCAATCTCTCCATGAAGATGCTCGATTCCGGCGACGTGAGCGATCATCCCTACACGACCCAGTTCCAAGCGTTCTTCGACGCGCTCGACGCCGGCAAGGAAATGCCGCTGACCAATTTCGCCGACGCCCTGGCGAGCCACCGCGTCATCTTCGCAGCGGACAAATCGGCGGCCACAGGCAAGTCGGTGAAGCTTTAGCCACGGATGGAACACGAATGAAACACAGATTTGGTTGACCAGAGTTGAGACGGTCGGTGTTTTTGGCGGTGGGTGCGTGAAAACGGATTTGGATGATCAACATTCTGGTCCACGTTTAATCCGTGTTCTTTCTGTGTTCCATCCGTGGCCAAAATGTATTTCATCATCGCCAATTACGCGCACACGGATGACTCAGCCGGTACGGTGTTGCTGCTTAAGTAGCATGGCTGCGGGATGATCCCATTTCATTCATGAGTCCCATCACCCATTTCCTCGCCGGTTGGGCGCTGGCCAACACGACAAAACTTGATCCCCGCGAACGCATGCTCGTCGCAGTGGCGGGCGTGATTCCGGACGTGGACGGCTTTGGCATTGTTGTTGATCTGGCGACGCGGCACGCGACCGACTGGTGGGGGCGGTTCCATCATGAACTCGGCCACAATCTCGGCTTCTGCCTGCTGGTCACGGTCGTGTTTGCCGCCTTGGCGAAACGCAAGGGGATGACGGCCCTGCTGGTGTTCCTCAGTTTTCACCTCCATTTGCTCTGTGACATAATCGGCGCGCGCGGGCCGGATGGCGATCAATGGCCCATACCTTACCTGGAACCGTTCTCCCACTGGCCGCGTGTGACTTGGAGCGGGCAATGGGCGCTCAACGCCTGGCCGAACATGCTCATCACCGGCGTGCTCATCGCGCTCTCGGTCCGCTGGGCCTGGCAGCGAGGGTACTCGCCGCTCGAAATATTTTCCAAACGAGCAGACGCGGTGTTCGTGGAAACCTTGCGTTGCCGCGTTCCGATGAAAGAAGCCGCGTGATCTCTGCGCTGTTGCTTACGCCAGATACGGAATGGTCAGCGGGCCTTGGGGCAGGACGGCGACGGTGGCTTCCGGGCCGAGGGCGGCGAGACGTTGTTGCACTTCGGCGCTGATGTCGTGACAGGGCGTGTGGTGCGCGGCGCGAATCACGTCGTCAGTGAGCGAACTGTAAATGAGCACGTTGGCCCGGCGCTGGATGAGCGCGGAGATTTGCGCCTGCCATTGTTCCGGGCGCACGAAGCCGGGCGTGGCGAGCATCGTCAGGATTTCCTCCGGGCTGGACGCGCTGCGGAGCAGTTTGTCGAGCGGACTGTTCGCCGGGACGCCTTCCTGACATTCGCACGCAAGGATCAAGGTGCCGCCATCCTTGATGATGCGCGCGGCGGCGCTCATGCCTTTGACGCCCTGATACAGATTCATGTCGAGCGGGTATCCGCTGTTTGTGGTGACGACGATGTCAAACGGCGCGGCCACTTTCTGCATCGCCGATTTCCGCACGAATTCATAGCCGACCTTGTGCGCCTGGAGCAGGTCGCCCGCGAAGACGCCGGTGATTTCCTTCGATTCGTTCAAGGTAACGTTGAGCAGGAAGCTGGGGCCGACACGTAGCGCAATTTCACGTAACTCTTCCCAAAGCTGGTTCCCTTCGGTGACGCCGAAGACGGAATTCGGATGGCCGATGTTCTTCGCGCCGTGATTACTCATTACTGTGCGCAAACCGGCGACGCCGGGCATGATGCCCTTCGGCCCGCCGCTGAATCCGGCGAAGAAATGCGGCTCGATGAATCCGGTGATTATGCGGACATCGGCCTCGACGCAATGGCGGTTGATGAGGGCGGGCGTGCCGTCGCGCGTGGTGCCCAACTGGACGAGCGCGTCTTCGTTCTCCGGCTCGTGATTCACCACACGATAGTTGGCCACCACCTCTGGCGTGAGCATTTGTTCCAGTTCGGCACGGGTGTTGGGCCGGTGCGTGCCGAGTTGGTTCAGCAAAGTGATGTTCTCGCGCGGAACATGGGCGAGATGTTCGAGCAGCCAGGGAATAATCCGCTCGTTGGGCGTGGCGCGAGTAATGTCGGTGAAGGTGATGCAGACGCGGTCGGTGGGTTTGACGGTCGCACGCAGCGGCGACGCGCCGATGGGAGTTTGCAAGGCGGCGAGCACAGCAGCCTTCTCATCGGGCAGGCCGGGATTGTGCGACGGTTGGATGACGGTCGTGCGGCCGTCGGGAAGTTCCACGGGCAAATGTCCGCGACCGTAGGCGAGATTAACTTTCATGGTGCAAGGAGCGCTGATTCAGCATGGGTCAAGTTTACTGGAGAATCGAACTTAGCAAAGCAGGAAAAGCGGATGGAGCTGGCAACCCGAGCCGCGCATTTCGATTCTCGTAGGAGACGAGGTGACGAGTCTCAAACGTTTTCCGCGCGATCGACGTTTGAAGTGAGACTCCTCACGTCGTCTCCTACGGCTCAATGGCGGCTGCGGCCTTCGATCCTGTACTTTTCCAGCAAGGCTTTCAACTGGCGGACTTTCTCCGGCTCATCTGCGTAATGGTTCTTGCGTTCTGACACGTCCTGCCGCAAGTCAAATAATTCACCCGGTTGGCTGTGAGTTGCATAGCCGCGTTCCTGTTTGAGCCATCGAGGTTCGCCGCTCTTGCCATTGTTGTCGCCGCTGGGCGCATCGATCATTACCCAGTTGCCTTGGCGAATCGCAAATTTGCCGGAGCCGCTGTGATGCACCGTGGCTTCGCGGATTGGCTGGGTGAGTTTCTTGCCGAAAAGCACAGGCAGAAGATTGAAACTATCCTCGCCCGCATCGTCCGGCAGTTTCGCGCCGAGTTGCGCGGCGACGGTGGCCATCAAGTCCACATGGCAGATCGTTTCGCCGCTGACGGCCCCGGCTTTGATCTTCCCCGGCCAGCGCGCGAGGAACGGGACGCGATGGCCGCCTTCCCAGGTGTCACGTTTCGCGCCGCGCAAATCTCCCATGCTGTAGTGGCCGTATTGCTGCGCGCGGTCGTAAGCCCCCGGCTTGATCTCCACGACCTCCGGGCCGTTGTCGGCGGTAAAGATAACCAATGTGTTCCGCTCGACGCCCGCGCGTTTGAGGGCGTCCAGCACCTGACCGACCGTCGCGTCCACTTGCGCCACGAAGTCGCCGTATTCGCCCGCCTGGCTCTTG
This sequence comes from Limisphaerales bacterium, assembly GCA_046593035.1. Taxonomy (GTDB): domain Bacteria; phylum Verrucomicrobiota; class Verrucomicrobiia; order Limisphaerales; family JAYTXL01; genus JAYTXL01. The sequence goes on from JBKJSC010000221.1 coordinate 25,620, forward strand.
CCCTGAAATTCCGGCGCGGGCACGACCGGGTAATGCGGCGCGGTGAGCGGGAAATAAAGAAAGAACGGTTTAGGCGGCGCGGCTTTGGCCAAATCTTCAATGAACTTTACCGAGCGGCGTGTCAACTCCGGCATGATCTCCACCCACTGCCAGCCGGGAAGCATCGGGCCGGGACGATTGAACTCCGGGCGGTTCACCACGCTGGGGATGCCGACGGTGCGGTCGTTTTCGATGAAGCAATAGGGCGGATAGTTCGGCACATCCACGCCGAAGTAGTAATCGAACCCCCGCGTGATCGGGCCGTTGGCTATGGGCTGCGTGAAGTCCACGTTGCTCAGACGATCTTCACCGCTCTTCGGCGGCGCGCCGTCTTTCGTCGGCCAGGTCCAACCCAGATGCCATTTGCCAATGCAGGCGGTCGCATAACCGTGTTGTTTCAAGAGCGACGCCACCGTGAGCCGTCCCGGTTCGATGAGTGTCGCACCCCACGGAAGAAGCACTCCGGATTTCATCCGCGAGCGCCAGCAGTACCGCCCCGTCAACAGGGCGTAACGTGTCGGGGTGCAGACGGAAGCCGGCGCGTGGGCGTCGGTGAAACGCATCCCTTCCGTGGCGAGGCGGTCTAGGTTCGGCGTGGGAATCTTGGAGGCTTTGTTATAGCAACCAAGGTCGCCGTAACCGAGGTCGTCGGCCAGAATGTAAACGATGTTGGGATGCGAGGCTGCATGCACGGTGATGGCGAAAACAAGGGTCAACATCCATGTGGAAAAATTCAGCAGTCTCTTCAGCAATGGTTTCATATCTATGTCTGGAGGATTTCATGGCGCGGTGGAGGCGGTGCCGGTGGCGTCCACCTTGTAACCCCACTGGGCGATGTATTCGGACCCGGGACGGAAGTCGTCGTGTTGCGCGATGAGCTTCTTCTGGAGCAACGCCGCCAGTTCGGCTTCGAGTTTCGCGTGCTCGGGTTTGCCGGCAAGATTGTCGAGCTGATACGGATCGTTCACATTGTCGAAGAGCAGCCACGGCCCGGCGAGATCGCGAACATAAGTGTGGCGTGCCGTGCGAACGGCGCGGTATTCCTTCCCGCCGCGGGCACGGGTGAATTCACCGAAGGGCGACACGCATTGAATGATCGCCGCGCCGTCCGATGGATCCGCGCCACCACGCAAATACTTTGTGAAGTCAAAGCCTTCGACTGATTTTGGAACGGGCAATCCGCACAAACCCAGCAACGTCGGCATCACGTCCTCGGTGTTGATGGTGGCGGCGACTCGGCGCGGCTGGATTTTGAACGCGGGTGGCACGCGAAAGAGCATTGGCACGCGCGCGGATTCTTCGTAGGGCCGCTGTTTGCGTTGCTGATTGTGCGAACCCAGCATGTCGCCGTGATCGGACGTGAAGACGATGATAGTGTTGTCGGCGAGGCCGGTTTCCTTGAGTGCTTGCAGTAATTCGGCAAAGCAATCATCCAGCGCGGTGCAATGCGCATAATAGCAAGCGAGAAATCCGCGCGTCGGAACCTGAGCCTCCGGCGGGACGTTTGGGCGGAGTTGAATCTTTTCCGGCGAATACATGTCCCGATATTTCGCCGGAGCGGTTTCATACGGATTATGCGGCGGACCCCAAGCGAGCCAGAGCAGGAATGGTTTGTCCTTTGGCTTGTGGTTGCGGATGAATTGAGCGGCGTCGCGGGTCTGGGCGAGCGCGTCATAGCCGTCCCATTTGAGTTTTTCGGAGTCGTCCGCGAAATAGGGCGAGTGGTTGTAGCTGTGCGTACATTCGAGCACCTTCCAGTAATCGAAGCCCTGTCGGCGCTCGCGCGGAATGAAGCTCTCCCGCCCGTGACCGTCCACGTGCCATTTGCCGATGCACCCGGTGTCGTAGCCCGCACGTTTGAGTTCTTTCGCAATCGTTACCGCGTTCGTGCTCAACGGAACGTCGTTGATAAAAATCCCGTGTGTCAACGGACGCTGGCCGGTGAGCAATGACGCTCTCGTGGGCGAGCAGACCGGCATGCCCGAAACGGCCTGGGTGAAATTAACGCATTCGCGTTCAAAGCGGTCGAGGTTGGGCGTCTGCGCATTCGGGTCGCCCGCGAATCCGAAGGCCTGCGCCCGCCATTGGTCGGCGATCACAAATAGAATATTGGGTCGCTGCGTAGTTGGGGCCGCCGCCGCGTTTGCCTCCATTGCCGAAACAAGGGTGACGGTGCTAACAGCGAGGGCAATTGCTTTCCCGAAGTGCTTCATGGCGATGTCAGCAGTCGTTGGATTGCTCCCATCAACACGCCTTCCACCTCGGGCGACACGTTGCTGGAGCGGGGTTCGGTTTCGTAACCGCCTTCTTCATACGCCTTCGCTGTGCCGATGTAGGCGGGGCCGTAGTCGCCGTAGGCCGCCATGGACACGCGCAGGTCAGGACGCAGCGCTTTGGCGGCAAGTTGATATTCGACGAACAGCTCGCCGGGCAGATGCAACACGCGCCCTTCACCGAGCGAGAGGCACGCGATCTCGGTGAGATGACCGGCCTGACAACGCCGCAAAAACGAAAGCACATCCGCGGGACCGAGGAACGGTGTACTCTTCACTTTCAACAACTCGGCGCTCAACTTTGCGTCGTCAAGATGCTTGGCTGGCGGCAGAGCGACCTGCTCGAAACGCCACGCGACATCGGCGGATGTGAGCGGCGACTTGCGAGTGCTTTCCCACGCGCGTTTCATTCCGTCGGCGAGCCGTTGCGCGAGGATGAGCCGGTTCTCTTTGCTGCCGTCGTTGTATTTGCCCGCCCCGATGTTACCGCCCGCGCCGTTGAAGTGAACATGCAATGCCTCCGGCACCGCTTGGCCGCGCATGAACCGCGCGATGCCAGGAAAATCCGGACTCGGCACGCCCGTGCGGTAGTAGCTCTGCGGATGGCAGGCATAATAACTCAACACCGCAACGGGCTGTCCGCCGTTCCAAAAGCTCACGAGGTCCACGTTCGGATCGATCACGCCCTCCGGCTCGGCGCGCAGTGCGGGATCTTTGGTGGCCGTGTATCGGACTGCGCGCACGCGCCCGTCCGGCCCCATGATCCGGCGATTGGAGGCGACCTTTTCCACTTTCGCCGAACCAAAACCGACGTGCGTGACGGGTTGGGAGTTGGTGAGGGAGGCTTGCAACGCCGCAGCCGCGCGCAGCATTGCGTCGCGGGCGAACGAACTTTCCCAGCGGCCCGGCGGCAGTCCGGCTTCCTTGAGAATGCGCTCGGCACCGAGGTCGAACGCCGGCGCGTCATGCTGGTGCAACGCATGCACCGTGACGCGATTCATCTTCGTCCCGGCCGCCTGCGCCAATGCTTCGCGAAACGCATCGCTCGCCTCATTGCCAATGCCGATCCAGTCCACCGCGCACAAGACAATCGGTTCACCCGCGCCAAGCAGTGCGACTCCGCGACAGCGCAAGCCCAGTTCCGCCACGCGCACGACCGGGTCATACGCCATGATCGAACCCAGTGGCGGCGTGACATCAAGATCAAAGGTGGCCAGCCGCAACTGTTGCGGTGGTGTCACCGTCACGGCTGCGGATTCAGGCAAGCGGCCTGGCTCGCGAACGCCTTTGCCGGTGCGTTGCGTGAGCGAGTCGCCGAGATCCACCCGCGCCTGCTCGGCGAGTGCGAGGAGGCGTTGGACAATTTCTGGATGTTCGCCCGCGACGTTGCGCGTTTCCCCAAGATCCGTTTGCAGGTCGTAAAGTTCTGGTTGATCGAGCTTGCGTTGCTCGTATCTCGCCGGAACACCATTCGTGCCGCCGGGCCGCCCGGCGAGTGTCCGATAGACGTGCGGAACTTGCAGCTTCCATCGGCCATCGCCGCTCGTCACCGACTGAAGCTGGTTGTTTTCGTAGTAGCCGTAGTAACCGGCATGTGGGTTTTTTGCGCCGGGTGTGCCGACGATGAGCGGCCATACATCGAGGCCGTCAATCGTGTGCTTCGGCAAATCCGCGGAGATGAGTTTGGCAAGGGTGGGGAAAAGATCGATGGTCATCAGCATGCCGTCGCTCGTCGTGCCGGCGGGAATGTGGCCGGGCCAACGCATGATACACGGCTCTCGCGTGCCGCCTTCCCAATGGGTGCCCTTGCCCTCGCGCAACGGGCTGGCCGAGCCGGCATGGTTGCCGTAGGAAAGCCACGGGCCGTTGTCGCTCGTGAAAATGACGAGCGTGTTTTCGTCGAGTTTGTGTTGCTTGAGCGTCTTGAGAATTTCGCCGACGCTCCAGTCGATTTCCATGATGACGTCGCTGTACAGGCCCTGCGCGGATTTGCCCTTGAACTTGCTGCTCACATGCAACGGCACATGCGGCATGTTGTGCGCGAGGTAGAAGAAGAACGGCCGATCCTTGTTCTTCTCGATGAATTTCACGGCGCGCTCGGTGTATTGCGTGGTCAACTGGGATTGTTCCTCGTGACCCAGCCCGAGCTTGATGACCTGATCGCCCTCGATCATCGGCAGCGGCGGATAGCTGCCGGGCTTCGCGTCGGGATGCAGCGGCCACATGTCGTTCGAGTACGGCAGGCCGAAGTATTCGTCGAAGCCGTGATGAGTCGGCAGAAATTGCGGGTGATGCCCCAGGTGCCACTTGCCGGCCATGCCGGTCGAGTAGCCTTTTTGTTTCACGAGTTGCGCGAGTGTCATCTCCGTGTCGGCGATGCCGTGACGCGCATTCGGGCCGAGCGCGCCGTGGATGCCGATGCGATTGGGATAACAGCCGGTCAGCAATCCCGCGCGCGACGCCGAGCACACCGGTTGCGGCACATGGAAATTCGTGAACTTGCGCCCTTCGGCGGCCATGCGATCCAGGTTCGGCGTGGTGAAACCCTTCGCGCCGAACACGCCGACGTCGGCGTAACCCTGGTCGTCGGTGAAGATGATGATGATGTTCGGCGGACGGGACGCGGCGGACAAAGACAGCCCGCTGAGGGTAAGTAATGCTGCGAGTGCAAGCAGACGGAAAACGTTCATGTGTGGGTGGAGCTTAGTCTGAAAGCCAGTCTTTGAGCGAGTGTTTTCAAGCGCATTTCCCAGCCACGCGACCATTCGCAGCCAGCGGCGGTCAATACTTCGTGGAAAGTAATCGCCTTATTTATGGTGCGACCGGCTCCGATTTTTTGCGATAGCCAGCGTTTGGCTTGTAGTTTGCGCCCGGCAGTTTTTCCCACGACACCACCCCGACTTTGTCTGCCCAAGCCTGCCAGGCGGAGGCCAGTTCCTTCACTTTCTCCGGCTGCTTGGCGGCCAGGTTGTTCAGTTCACTGCGATCCCGCTTCAGATCGTAAAGCTCCCACGCGCCTTGATAGCTCGCGACGAGTTTCCAGTCGCCGGCCCGCAACGCGCGGTTGCCTTCGTGTTCCCAGCCGATGGTGCGCTCGCCCAGCTTGCCGCCCATGAATGTTGGCACAAGGCTCTTGCCCGGCAACGGCGTCAGTTCGTGGCCGCGAAACGATTTGGGATAAGTGGTGCCCGCCAGTTCGAGCAACGTGGGCATCAAGTCAGTTATGTGGCCCACTTCACGCGTGAATTTGCCTTTCGCAGAAATGCCCGCCGGGCAGTTCATGATGAGCGGCGTGCTGATGCCGCCTTCGTGAACCCACATCTTGTGCTCGCGGAAGGGCGTATTCGCCGCGTTGGCCCAGGCCACTTCGAGGCAGCGATGTGATTCTTTGGTGCCGACCACGGAGCCGGGCTGGTGGCCGCGTCCGGGATTGGGCCAGGAATCAAGTGCTTCCGCGCTGGCACCATTGTCCGAGAGAAACAGCACGAGTGTGTTTTGTGTCGCGTCGGTTTTTCGCAGCGCCTCAAGCACCCGGCCAATTCCCTGATCCATGCAGTCGATCATCGCGGCATGCACCGCCATGCGGAGATCCCATTCATCGCGTTCGGCTTCGGGCACGTCGGCCCAAGCCTTGGCGACAGGATCGCGCGGCGAGAGTTTCACGCTCGCTTCCAAAATGCCGAGCTGCTTTTGCCGGGCGAGACGGCGCGTGCGCTCCGTGTCCCAGCCATCGCGGAACTTGCCGCGATATTTCGCGATGTCCGCTGGCTTCGCGTGCAGCGGAAAATGCGGCGTGGTATAACACAGATGCAAAAAAAACGGCTGGCGTTTATGCTCGCGTCCGTGTTCCTCCAGAAATTTCACCGCGTAGTCGGTGAAGGCATCGCTGGAATAGAAATCATCGCCCGCCTTTACCGGTTCGCGATCCAGATACAGCGGCAGGGAAAAATGACTGCCGCCACCGCCGGTGCCGTAGGCGCGATCAAAGCCGCGGTTCATCGGATGATTCCGCGCGTCCGCCTTCCCGCCCACACCGCCGACGTGCCATTTACCGACATGATAGTTGCGATAGCCCGCGTCGTGCAGCAACTCGGCCATCGTGGCGCATTTGTCATTCAAACCCGGCCCGTAAGCGGCACCGAACTTTGTCCAGTCCTGCGTCATGTGTCCGACACCCGCCTGGTGCGGGTAAAGGCCGGTGAGCAACGACGCCCGCGTGGGACAGCAACGAGCCGAGTTGTAAAATTGAGTGAAGCGCAGGCCGCCCGCCGCGAGTTTGTCCAGATTGGGCGTGGCGACTCGCGATCCGTAACAGCCGAGGTCACTGAAACCCAGGTCGTCAGCGAGAATGAGCACGATGTTCGGTCGAGAGGCGGCGAAACCCAGCGGTGCGCTTAAGGCAAGCATGCAAAGCGTGAGCACGAGACGAACCGTAAATGGGCGTATGAACTTGAAGTAAAGGGTATTCATTTGTATGTTGGATAGGAGGTCGAAATCGGAATGAAAAAAGGTCATGGGCGGTTGGATTTGCCCGGTGAATTCGTGGTGCTATTACGCAAGGCGAAAAAATTGCTTCCTAACTCTGATTGCTTGGCCCTCGCAGCGTCCAAAGTTAACCCCACATCATACCATTTCTTTTCGTCCACCAGATAAATGAAATTCAGATTTCTGTAAGATTCCTTATCCCATGAAATGTCCCATGAAAAACCCTTACTTTCTCCGAGCAGGTAGATTGCTTTTGAATCCTTCGACCAACCGTAACAAAAAGAAGCGCCCGACCCAATGTCGGCTTCCCAAAGGGAAAGAATCGTTTCGTTCTGGCTGTTGGCGACCATCGTCAAAACGAGGTTGTGAAAGCCCATGAATCGGTAATCCCCTTTCCCTGAATTTAGAAAGACCGCCATCTGTCCGTCCTGCGCGATTGCTTTGCCATGGTTTGCGTCCACATAGCCACGGTTTTCGCGTTCATACGCCCGCAGCCACTTCATCTCAAGAAATTCGCGCCGATAGGCATCAAGCAGGGTCACGTTCATACTGGGGTAGATGGCCGGCACCTTTTCAACGAGCCCCGATCGCAGCCGTGAGGTTGATTCGTATACGGCTACCGCAAGAAGCCCCGCCGCCAGCCAGAACCAGCGATTCGAAATGAAACGAGACAATCGTTCCTTCATGAGGCTCCTCATTGTTTCTTCAAGTCAACCGGCTTCAAGGTTACCGCCCGCAAGTCCATCACCGCCGCGCCGGGTTTGGTTTTGGGGCGAACGGACAAGGTGTAGCGGCCCGGTTGGCTGAAATTGTATTCGCCAATCTTGCGCGGAATAAAGTTCTGAAAATGCCCGGTGTCTTCCACGACCGTGGTCAGGGTCTGGCTGCCGACGGAGAACGCCACCTCGCTGCCGCCGCTGCCTTTGCCGCAACCTTGCAGAATTTCCACCTGGAAACGGCCGGGCTGAGTCACTTGGAAATCCCAGCTCACCCAATCTTCCAGTTTTACCCAGTAACCGACTGTGTTCTTGTTCGGCTGCGGTTCATAACGCACCATCGTGCCGTGGATGCTCACGTCCTTCGCATGCAACAACACTGTGCCATCGGCTGATTGCGGCACCACGACGACCGAAGCTGCGTTGGTTTCCGAACCGCGATAGTCGGGATTGGGCAACATCATCTGCGCTTTCATCGCGCGCCGCCAGGCGTCAAGCTTTTGTTCCATCCGCATCGCCTGTTGCGGCAGTTTCTCCGCGAGATTGGTGCGTTCGCCCAGATCGTCCTTCAAGTTGTAAAGCTCCAGATGTCCGTCTTCGTAAAACTCGATCAACTTGAAATCCCCCTGGCGGATTGCGCCGCCGGGCTTGGCCCCCTGGTTGGCATAATGCGGGTAATGCCAGTAGAGCGCCTCACGTTTGAGTTCGCCCGCTTCCTGTAACACCGGCATCAGGTTCACACCATCGATCACTTGTCCCGCCGCCGGCTTGAGCTTCGCCATGGCGAGCAACGTCGGTTGAAAATCAATGCTGCTCACAGGCGTCGCGCAGACGCTTCCCGCTCGCACCACGCCCGGCCATCGAACAATCAGCGGCACGCGGATGCCGCCTTCGTACAAGTACCCCTTGCCCTCGCGCAGCGGCGCGTTCGAGGTCGATGGTGTGGTCGGTCCCTCGCGGACGGCCAGGCCGCCATTGTCCGAGGTGAAGATGACGATGGTGCGCTCCGATAGTTTGAGTGCGTCGAGTTTCCGCACAATGCGGCCCACACTTTCGTCCATGCTTTCGATCATTGCGGCATAAACGGCGTTGGTCTGTTCTGTTGTGGGCTTGAGCGCTTGATATTTCGCGATCAATTCCGACTTGGCTTTCAACGGCGTGTGGACGGCGTAATGCGGCAGATACAGGAAGAACGGTTTCTCTTGGTTTTGCTCGATGAATTTCTCCGCCTCGGTGGTCAACCGGTCGGTCAGGTATTCGCCCGGCGAGCTCGTTTCCAAACCTGGCATCGTGCGCTGTCCATTCTTGAACGGCGCGAAATAACTCAGCGGCGTGCCGGTGTGATCGCCCCCGATGTTCAAGTCGAAGCCCTGCTTCTGTGGTTCAAATCCTTCGCCGCCCAGGTGCCATTTGCCGATGCTCGCCGTGACGTAGCCCGCCGTCTTCAAGGATTCCGCCACGGTGATTTCTTCCAACGGCAGCCCCTGGCGAAACTCCGGGCGCAACAGCTTTTGCGACGGCATGTCTTTGCGGCCCGGCAGCCAGTCGGTCAAGTGCAGACGCGCAGGGTATTTCCCCGTCATGATGCTCGCCCGTGTCGGAGAGCAGACGGGGCAGGCGGCATGGGCGTCCGTGAACTTCATGCCTTGCGCGGCCAGTTGGTCAAGGTTCGGTGTTTGGTAAAACTTGCTGCCGTAACAGCCCGCATCCGCCCAGCCCATGTCGTCGATGAGAATGAAAACGATGTTCGGCGGCTGCGGTGTCGCTGCGCCGACTGGTTCAGTGAACAACCCAACGAACAGCGCTAGGAGTGAGAGCGTGATGCGCGCAGAGCGCGAAATGAAATCAATCAATGACATAGGCTCGGTGTGTGAGATTGCTAGCAAAGTATCTTCGTCCACTCCGGGTGAAAAGAAGTTTTCCAGCTCGCTCGCGAGTTTTGTGCGGATATTTTGTTTGAACTGCACGGATTGGCGGAATTAACTTCGAGCACTATCAAATGAAAACTTATTTTCTCCTTCTGCTCGTTTGCAGTGTCGCTACCGCTATCTCTGCTGAACCACCGCAGCCCAAGTTTCGCGCGGTCACGATTGATGACCAGGTCGAGATCGGCTACGGCCTCGCCATCGCCGACGTGGATGGCGACGGCAAGCCCGACATTCTTCTGGCCGACAAGAAAACCATCCAGTGGTATCACAACCCCGATTGGAAAAAGCATGTCATCGCCGAGAACCTCACCGCCCAGGACAACGTTTGCATCGCCGCCCTGGAGATTGATGGCAAATGCGAAATCGCCGTGGGCGCGGGCTGGAATCCGGGCGACACGATGAACAGCGGCGCGGTTTTTTATCTCATCGCACCCAAGGACCGCACGCAGAAGTGGACGCCGGTTGAACTTCATCACGAGCCGACGGTTCACCGCATGCATTGGATCAAGAACCCGGCGGGCAAGTTTGATTTGATCGTGAAACCGCTGCACGGCAAGGGCAACAAGGGCGGCGAAGGCGCGGGCGGTCTGATTCTGGCTTACGCGAAGCCCGCCGATCCCAAACAGCCATGGACGACTTCCGTGGTGAGCGATTTCATGCACCAGACGCATAACTTCCAACCGATCAACTGGGACAACGATCCCGAGCATGAACTGCTCATCGCCGGTAAAGAAGGCGTGTGGTTCTTCGGCCAGAGTACCGGCGCATGGAAGAAGCGCCAATACACGGACCAACCGGCGGGGGAAGTGCGTGATGGCAAACTGCCAAACGGCCAGCATTTCTTTGCCACCATTGAGCCGATGCACGGCACGACGGCGGTGGTATATACGCCGCCAGCCGAAGGCAAGGGGCTTTGGTCGCGGCTGGTGCTGGATGACACTTTGAAGGACGGTCACGCGCTGGCGGTTGCCGATCTGCTCGGCATCGGCTCCCCACAAGTCGTCGTTGGCTGGCGCGGGATGACGCCCAAGGCGGTGCCGGGCATCAAGCTCTTCACGCCGCTCGACAAGGGAGGCAAGCAATGGCGCACCACGCAAATCTCCGCCGAGGAAGTTGCCATCGAAGACTTGAAGGTCGCCGATCTCAATGGCGACGGGAAACCCGACATCATCGCCGCCGGACGGCAAACCAAGAACCTGCGAATTCTTTTCAACGAGACCAGCAAATAGGGCAGGGGACTCTACGGGCCTTGCTTTGTTCGTCGAAAAAATGCTTTGAAATGGCGGTATTTCCCGCCAACATCTGCGCTCGCTTGGGGCGAGTTGGGGGGCAAGCTTCAGCTTGTCCTGGCTGGCTCAGAGCGGAAGGGAACAAGCTGAAGCTTGAACTCCAACACTAAAATGAATCGCACACATCATTGCAACGAACTTCGCCCGGCGCACATCGGGCAGACGGTTACTCTCGCGGGTTGGGTCCACTCGCGCCGTGATCTGGGTGGAGTACTCTTCCTCGACATTCGTGATCGCGAGGGCCGCACGCAGACGGTTTTCGATCCGTCCGATTTGAGCAAAGAGGTTTTTGATACCGCCACGCACCTGCACAGTGAGAGCGTTGTCGAAGTGACGGGCCGGGTGCGTCAGCGTCCCGGCGGCACGGACAACACGAAGATCGCCACCGGCCAGGTGGAGGTGCTCGTGAAGCACCTCACGGTGCTTAACCACGCCGACGTGCTGCCGTTTCCGGTGGATGATCCGGAAGTGGCGAACAAGGTGAACGAGGAGTTGCGCCTGCAATATCGCTACCTCGACCTGCGCCGTCCGGAGATGGCTCGCAATTTGAAATTGCGCAGCAAAGTGGCCACCGCGACGCGGGTGTTCATGGACGAACAGGGCTTCCTCGAAGTCGAGACGCCGACGCTGTTCAAGTCCACGCCCGAGGGCGCGCGCGAATTTCTCGTCCCGAACCGGCGCGAGCCGGGCACGTTCTACGCGCTGCCGCAGTCTCCGCAACAGTTCAAACAAATCCTGATGGTCGCGGGCGTTGAAAAATATTTTCAACTTGCGCGCTGCTATCGCGACGAAGACTTGCGTGCTGACCGTCAGCCGGAGTTCACCCAGGTCGATATCGAGATGAGCTTCATCGACCGCGAGGACATTTACGCGCTCATCGAAGGCTTGCTGAAGCGCGTTTGGAAAACGGCGCTGAACATCGACATCCCGACGCCCTTCAAGCGCCTCAGCTTTGAGGAAGCGTTGAACCGCTATGGCATCGACAAGCCGGACACTCGTCTCGGCATGGAGTTGGTGGATTTCACGGAGGAATTTCGCGCCAGCACCTTCAAGGTATTCAGCGGTGCCATCGCCAACGGCGGTGTGGTGAAGGCTATGAACGTCAAGGGTCTGGCCTGCGCGACGCAAGGGCAAATCGAGACCATGACCGAATACGCCAAGAGTTTTGGTGCGAAAGGCCTCGCCTACATCAAGGTGGAGAATGGCGAATGGAAATCGCCCATCGTGAAATTCTTCAGCACCGCCGAGAAAGACGCGCTGACGCAGAAGCTCGCCATCGCGGAAGGTGATTTGATTCTGTTCGCCGCCGACCAATGGCTCAACGCCTGCGAAATTCTCGGCAAGATTCGCCTCTACTGCGCCGATGTTTTGAAAGGGCAGGGGAAGCTGGTTGTTTCCGCCGACCGCTTCGACTTCCTGTGGGTCGTGGATTTTCCGCTGCTCAGTTTCGACAAGGAACAGAACCGCTGGTATTCGAGCCACCATCCGTTCACCGCACCCGTCGCCGAAGATGTGCCCCTACTCAAGGCCGACCCCAAAAAAGTCCGTGGCCAGCACTACGACATCGTGGTGAACGGCTGCGAACTCGGCGGCGGCAGCATCCGCATCCATCAGCCGGAAGTGCAGAAGATGGTGTTTGAGGACGTGCTGCAAATATCGCCGGAGGAAACGCAACTTCGCTTTGGTTACATGCTGGAAGCGTTCAACTACGGCGCGCCGCCGCATGGCGGCATTGCGCTGGGCTTTGACCGGCTCATCGCGATTCTCTGCGCCACAACGAGCATCCGCGACGTGATCGCATTCCCGAAAACCGCCAAGGGCACCTGCCTGATGACCGACTCTCCCGCCAGCGTCTCGGCGCGGCAATTGCGCGACTTGCACATCGAAGTGAAGGCGGCGCCGAAAAAGGAGTAGTTCCCCAGCGACTGTATTCAAGGCGATCCGCCGAGGCGGCTTAACATTATTGCCCTCCACAAATCGTTTGTGTAAGGTGCCGCACCTTTGAAAAATTGGTTTAAGATGAGCAACGAATCGAAAGAACAAACTGTGACGGAAGCGTTGGAAAAAGTGCTGCACCCGGAGTCTGCCGAAGCGCTGACCATGCCGGAGAATACTGCGCTGTCGCCGACTCAAATCGAAGAATTGAAAGCGAAAGCAGCCAAGGCCGACGAGCACTGGGACCGGCTTCTGCGGCAGACGGCAGATTTGGAGAATTTCAAGAAGCGCGCTGCTCGTGAACGGCAGGAGGCGATCAAGTTTGCCAACGAATCGCTGCTCGAAAAACTGGTACCCGTGATTGACAACTTCGACATGGCGCTGGCGGCGGCGAACCAGCCGCAAAACAATACTGCCGATTCTTTGAAAGCCGGCGTGAGTATGATCGCGAGTCAGCTCAAGGCGGCGTTGACCGAATCGGGACTCGAGGAAATCAACGCCTTGGGCACGCCCTTTGATCCCAACTGGCACGAGGCGGTTTCGCAGCAGGAATCGGCGGAGGTGCCGGAGGGACAGGTGGTGCAGCAATTGCGCAAGGGGTACAAGCTGCGCGAACGCTTGCTGCGACCGGCGATGGTGATCATCGCCAAAAAGCCGGCGGGGTAAATTATGGCCAAGCGAGATTATTACGAAGTGCTGGGCGTGGAGCGTAGTGCCAGCGAGGAGGAACTCAAGAAGGCCTATCGCAAGCAGGCGGTCAAATATCATCCAGATAAGAACCCCGGTGACAAATCGGCGGAGGAGAAATTCAAGGAACTCGGCGAGGCCTACGAGGCGCTGAGTGATCCGCAGAAAAAGGCCGCGTACGATCAATACGGCCATGCGGCGTTTGATCCGCGCGCCCGTGGACCGGGTGCAGGTGCGGGTCGTCCCGGCGGCGGCTTTCACGATCCGTTTGATATTTTCCGCGAAGCGTTTGCCGGCGGCGGCGGTGGCGGTGGCGGCGGCGGGATTTTTGACGAACTATTCAGCGGCGGGCAGCAGCGTGATCCGAACCGGCCTCAGCGTGGTTCGGACCTTCGCTACGACATGGAGATCAAGTTTGAAGAGGCGGTGTTGGGTTGCGAAAAGGAAATCTCCGTCACCAAGCCCGACCGCTGCGAATCCTGCCACGGCTCCGGCGCGGAGAGCGGTTCCACGACGAAAACCTGCTCCACTTGCGGCGGGCGCGGCCAGGTGGTCAGTTCGCGCGGCATTTTCCAAATCGCCCAGACGTGTCCGCGTTGCGAAGGCGCGGGGAAGGTCATTGAAAAACCGTGCCGCACCTGTCGCGGATCGGGGCGGCACGAGCGCAGTTCCAAGATCAAACTCAAGATTCCCCCCGGAGTGGACACCGGCGCGCGGTTGCGTTCCACCGGCAACGGCGAGGCGGGTTTGCGCGGCGGGCCAAACGGCGATTTGTACGTAGTGTTGCACGTCAAGCCGCACGAAATCTTTCAGCGCGACGGTGATGATCTGGTTTGCGAGGTGCCCGTCAGTTTCGTTCAGGCCGCCCTTGGTTCGGAGTTGGAAGTGCCCACGATGACGGGCAAGGCCCACATCAAAATTCCCGTCGGCACGCAGACTGGGACCATTTTCCGACTCAAGGGCAAAGGCGCGCGCAATGTCCAGGGTTACGGCCACGGCGATCTGCATGTGCGCGTGACGGTGGAAGTGCCCGCGCATCTGAACAGCGCGCAAAAGGCGAAATTGCAGGAGTTCGCCGGGTTATGCGACGCGAACGTGAACCCGTTGAGCAAAGGTTTTTTTGACAAGGCGCGAAACTTTTTCAGCTAAACTGCGGCGTTGTTTTTGACCCTCGACCCTCGACTTCCATTTTCATGCACCGTTTTTATTTGCCACCGACGGAGGCGCGCAATACCGAACTGACCTTGTCCGAACGTGAGGCGCATCACGCGCTCAATGTGTTGCGGGTGCGCCCCGGCGAGCGGGTCGTGGTGCTGGATGGTGCGGGACAGGAGTTACTTTGCGAGGTGCGCGGGGTGGATCGCCACGCGGTCACCCTGGCCGTGCGGCAAAGGAACACGATCCCCGCGCTACCGTACCGGTTGACGTTGCTGCAAGCTGTTCCCAAGGGGAAGGCGATGGATATGATCGTTCAGAAGGCGACGGAACTGGGCGCGCATCGTATTATCCCAATTTTGTCGGAGCGCACAGTGACGCAACTCGACGGCGAGGGCGCGGAAAGCAAGGCGGACAAATGGGAGGCGACCGCCATCGAGTCGATCAAGCAATGCGGTTCGGCGTGGCTGCCGCAGGTGGAATTGCCGCTGAGTCCGCAGGTTTGTCTCTCGCGTCAGGAGAAATTTGAATTGCCGCTCATCGCCTCGCTCCAGCCGGACAGCCGGCATCCGCGCGAATATTTTCAAACGTTCTTGGCCGAGCGGGGACGGCTGCCGCAGTCGATCTGCGTGTGGATCGGGCCGGAGGGTGACTTCACGCCGGCGGAGATCAACGCCATCAAAACCAGCGGCGCGCTGCCGATCACGCTCGGGCCATTGATTCTTCGCAGTGAAACGGCCGCCATCTACTGCCTGTCCGTTTTGAACTACGAATTGCAAGCGGCGCGGTCTTGAAGTTCAAGCGGCGGAAAGGGGTCGGCGCGGTTTCCCGGTGCGTCATTTCGGCTGAATCAATTTCTGAAACTCCGGAGTCGGCCGGAGGAAAACAAAATGAGCATCTTGCGCGACGAGCGCATATAAATCTCTGGCTTTGGGGTCTTGCTTCAAGCGTTGCGCACTCAGCGCGAGAGCGCGGCTCAACGAGACCATCGCGGGGGCATCTTTGCGCATCGTCGCCTGCACGGTGGACAGATCGTACCAAGCCTCGGGAACGTCCGGAGTGACTTTGACAAGTCGTGCCAGAACCAATTCCAGTTTGGCACCGTCCTGTTTGATGGCGTAAACCTGCGCGGCGTTCATCAGCGTGCCCGCGTCGGCTTGGGGGTTGGCCAGATGCTGTTCCACAACTTGCGCCGCCCGGGCTAGGGCGTTCTGGCGTTTCGCCGGTTGACCGGCCATTTCATAACAACGCTGTGCGCTCAACAATGTTTGCACATCGGCTTGGGGATTGGCGACCAACCGATCCACGATGACCAAGGCTTTTTGCGTTTGTTGGACTTGTAGATATACGGAGAAGAGGTTGATGGCGTTGGTCAGATCGGACGGGTTGGCGTTATAGAGCGCCTCGTAGGGGCCGAGGTCCATCGTTTGCGGAGCCGGACTGGGGACTTGGGTCGAGGCGGGGAGGGCTGCGCCGGCCGGTTTTTTCATTTGGTTGACGATGTTCTCCAACTGATCCGCCAAGTTTTTGATGTTCTCGTTCGCCGGGTCGAGCAGCAAGCAGGTCTTGGCGACGCGCTTCGCGTCCTCTGCGCGGTTGAGGCTGATCAACAGATTGACGTAGCGATAAGTCGCTTCCGGACTGTAGGGGCAAAAGGCGAACGATTGCCGGAGCGCGAAGTCCGCCTCTTTGATCATGCGCTTCTGCTCGGTCACCAGGCGTTGCTGTTCCGCCACCAAGGGTTGCTGCTGCGCGGGGGTGCGCGCCTGGCCGAGTTGCTTGTTGCATTGATCGAGTTGCGCGGCGCAATGATTGATCCGCCAGGCGTAAAGCCCGCCGATGGCGCTGCGAAGTTTGGAAAAGGCCTTTTGCGCGCTGTCATCACGCAGGAATTTTGGATCGGCCGACAAGACGGTGTCGTTGTGGAGGTAATACGCCTTTTCCGCGAAGGCGCAAATGTTGGAGACGGAGGTGTCGTAGTTGATCCAGTTGCCGGTCAGCCGTTCGGAAAACTGCGTCCAGAATTCGTGATCCCGGTCCACCAGCTCTTGCGTGAATTCGGGCACGGGCTGGCGGTTGATCTTCATGATGATGCGGAAGGGCGAGAGGTGCGGGAACATCCAGTCGAGCGGGAAACTTTCTTCCACGTAAAACTCGTGGGTGGGATTTTTGTCAAAGATCACCTTGGTGAGCAGGCCGTTGATGGCCATGACGGCCACCTGGCCGCTGACGGTGATGCGGTTGTCCACCTGGCGGATATCCTCTCCCGGCTTGATCTGCTTGGGTTCGTTGGGAAATTGAGTGTCGTGCTGCAAGCGAGTGCCCGCATCATTCATGTATTCGTTGAACGCCTGCTGTGAATCTGCGACCGTGGGCGTGAGGATTTCCTTGAGCGGATAAACCCCTTTGGCTCGTCGTCGATCCTCAATGCGCTGACCAAGGCTGGTAAAAAAAATGTCCAGCGGTTTGGCCATCCGGGCCAGGAGGTTGGTGCTGATGTTGCGCTCGCGCTCTTTTCCGGAGCGCAATAATTCAGAGAAAAAAAGCGGGTCCTTCTGCTCGCTGCGATTGTAGTGGGCGCGGATGTAATTCAGGTACGTACCGTCGGCGAGTGCGTTTTGCGTGATGAGATAAACGTCGCGCCGGTCGAACTGCGGATCGTTTGGCTTGCATCGGGCCGGGATGAAGCTCTCGCAGAAAATCATGTACGTCGGATTGAACCGGCCGGGATCCGTGCCGCCGAAGAGCACGGCATCCCGTGCCATTTCCGGATAGAGCGGTTTGCCGTCTTTGCCTTTGAAGGGCGGCGTGAACATGTCATGGCCAAACCAGTAACCGAAGAGGTGCCCGCGCTGTTCGTTGGCCGCCCAATGGGCCAGAATCGAATACACCGGCATGATCGCCATCATCGCGATCACGCAGCTCATGGGGGCACGCTCGCGCAGCACGCCTAAGACCACGGCGGCCACAATGGCCAGCACCAGTCCGGACAAGACAGACGCGGAGCTCACGTCGGACATGTTTTCCAAATTCTTCCAAGTGTAAAATGCCAGACCAGCGGCCGCCACGCAGCCCCACATGGCCCAAGTGCGCCAACGTTCATACTGAGTCGCCAGTAGGGCACCAATCAACGTCAGGCCGTAGCCAACCAGCATGGAAACAATGACGAACGAGGCGGTGAAAAAGACGCGGTTGAGTTGCTGTCCTTGCCGGTCGGGCGGCGGATTGAGCAGGATTAACAGCAAGATTCCCAGGCAGACGAATATTGCCGACAAGCCAGCGATCCAGGCACGTTCCCGGCTGGCCATGCGAAAAAAGAAGAGGAATGGCACCAGGCCGATCAGCAAATAGACGAGATTGAATTCCTCCTTGGCGGCTTCAGCGTAGCGCCAGAGTTGATGGATAAACCGGCCTGGGTCGTTGAAGACATTCGTCGGATTGGCCTTTTCATATTGACCGCGCGACAACGCATGGGCGAACCCTTCCACCGTGCGGGCATAGCCCCAGTTCAACGGCGGATTTGTCATCGAGGCGAGCGGCATGTAGAAATAAAAGGCGGCACCCAGTACCCAGCAGGTGCCGATGATGACCACCTTCTTCCATTCCGAGAACAGTTGCGTCGTTTGCACGGCCAGCCAGCCGCAGGTGATGATGGAGCCGATGCCGATCAACAGATAGATGTTGTACAGCGCCGCATTGTTGTCGAACATCGTGAGGGTCTTGTTGGCCTTCAGCACGAGTCCGAGGATGAAGATCAGGCTGTTCGCCAAAAACAAATCCCGCCCCAGCCGGGGTTGCGCCGCGAGCACGGCGACTTCGATGCCCACTGCGGCGACGATCAGCGTTTGGTGATTGGTGAAGCAAATGCCAAAGATGAAGGCCGCCCAGTAGAGGTACCGCAACTGAGTCGGCGCATACATCCAACGGAGCAGACAGCAGAGCACGCCCATCAGCGATAGCACGCTCAACGGATACACCTCCACGATCACCGCCTGGCTCCACATGAATCCGTTGAAGCCGAGGAGCATTCCCGCCACGTAACCGGAGGCGACACAGAGGGCGTTTTCCCATTTGCGGTCGAGGCTTTTGAATTCAGCGATCCCTTCCAAAATCATGCTGCTGCCGCGCGACACGAGCAGTCCGATCAATCCACAGGACAACGCCCCGGCCACTGCCGAGGAGAGCGCGACGCGCCAGGCGATGTTCGAGATCGGGATCAGAGTGAACAGCCACGAGTAAAGCGTCCATACCGGATAGCCGGGGGGGTGGGGGACGCCGGCGTAGAACGAGCCGGTCGCCAGTTCGCCCGCGTCCTCCAGTGTCAAGTCCGGCGTCAGCGTCAGATAGTAGCCGATGAAGACCAGCAACGTGGTGATGCCAAAGGTGAACCAGTCCACTTTGCGAAACAACGGCGGCGGTGGCGGAGGCAGGGCGGGTGGAGCAACCGCTTTGGCTTTGGCCACCGGTAATGGCACCGGCGCGGGTTTGCCTTTTGGCAACGGGGGTTTGGGTTCCGCCGGTTTTTGTTTGTCGTTACTCATCAATCACGCATCAAGCTGTTCGTTCGCAATAGCCGAAAAGAGGACATAGTTGAATTGGAAGGGCTGGCCTTTGTCGATTCAAAAGTGGCCACCTGCCAGAGGTTCCGGTTGATGTCGGCCTCCGGACCAAACGCCAGGAACTGATTGCTCCACGCCAGCGTGGCCAGCAGGCTGTTCGCGTTGGTGGAACCCGCGACGCTAACCGGCGCGTGATTCGCCCGAAAGCACAGCAACGTGATCAGCAGGCAGCCCATGACCGGAGCCAACCGCCACCAAAATGCCGAGACGGCGAATACAGACGTCGGTCGAGGGACGTCAAACAGCCGCGCTCTAAGCTGCGCTGCCGGGCGGCGTGGCCGCCAGGAACGCAGTTGAGTCTCCATTGGATTCGGTTCGTTCATAAGCTTCACCTTTCAACGCGACCCGCATTTTCTGCAAGCCATAACGGTAGCGGCTGGCGACGGTGTTCGGCGAGAGCGCCAGCAACCCGGCGATCTCTTCAAACGTGGACTCGTGCCAGATTTTGAGCACGATGACTTCGCGCTGTTCGGCGGGCAACGCCGCCAGTTGCCGCATCGCCGCGCGCTCGGTGCCGGTTTCGCCGGAGGAGCGCTCAAACCAGCGGCGGGATTCCAGTTCACGCGTCAGCCGCCGCCAGAGCGTGCGCCGGTAGTTCAGAGTCCGGTTGCGAAAACTCCGCAGGCAATAATGCTCCGGCTGTTCCGGCGGCTGCGGCATTTTCAACAGGGCGACGAACGTTTCCTGCAAGACGTCTTCCGCCTCGCCGTGGCTCAAGCCGAGCGCGCGGCCGTACAGCAGCAGCTTGCCCGCCTTCGCCTCGTAGAGCCGCTCGCACCAATCCACGTCAGATTGCCGTTCGTCATCCGCCATTTCACCTGATAGACACCGGGAAGGGGAAACTTGTGTAAAAATAGTTCGGAATAGTTTGCGTTCGCGTCTGGTTTCCCGGCCTTGCCTTTCGGACGCGTTTGGGCAAGCTGCGGCGGTTGAAATTTCTCCGGCTATCATCATCGCCCGTTCGCTGGCTGACCGCCATCGGCGCGGGGCTGTTGCTGGCAGTCTCGTTCCCGAAATTCGGGCTTGCCGGCGCGGCATGGCTCGCGCCGGGCTTGCTTCTTTTCACCACACTCGGGCAGGGCGGAGGACGGGCCTTTCGGCTCGGCTACGTCGCGGGTCTGGCGCAATATCTGGCGTCGCTTTACTGGCTGCTAAACATTCCGGTTTCCGTCGCGCCGATCTTTGGCTGGCTGGCGTTGAGTGCGTACCTGGCGCTTTATCCGGCGCTGTGGGTCTGGCTGTGTTGGAAAATATTTCCCACGAGGCCGCTCCCGGCGGAACTGTCACCGATCCTGACCTTGAACTGGTTTCAGCGCGCCGGCTGGTTGCTGGCTTGCGCCGCGCTCTGGGTCGCGTTGGAAATGGTTCTCGGTCGTTTCCTCACTGGTTATCCGTGGCTCTTCCTCGGCATGTCGCAATACAAAATTCTCCCGCTGATCCAGATCGCCTCCGTGACGGGCATCTACGGTGTCTCGTTTCTGGTCGCTTGGTTTTCCGTGTCGCTGGCCAGCGCGGGCATCGCCTTGCTGGCCCGGTCAACAAAGCGTTGGGATTTTGCCGCCGACTTGCGGCTGCCGCTGCTGGTGGTCGCCGCAGTGGTGATCTTTGGTGTGTTCAAGTTCGCTAACTGGCCTGTGCCGCAACAACGTGAACTGAAGGTGGCGCTCGTCCAGCCGAGCATCCCGCAAACGATGATCTGGGATTCCAAGGACAACACGAATCGCTTCAACCAACTGCTGCGGCTTTCCGAACTCGCGCTCGCCACCCGGCCCGACTTGTTAATCTGGCCCGAAGCGGCGGTGCCCGAAATGTTGCGCTACGACGAGCCGACTCTCGCGGCCGTGACCAAGCTCGCCCGCGAGCATCAAGTCTGGATGATCGTCGGCTCGGACGACGCCGAACCAAGCAAAGACCCCGCGACGCCGAAAGGCACCGATTATTTTAACAGCAGCTTTCTTGTCAGTCCGACGGGGCAGTTGGTCGCCAAATATGACAAGCGGCGGCTGGTGATTTTTGGCGAGTACGTGCCGCTCGCCCGCTGGCTGCCGTTCTTGAAATATTTCACGCCCATCCAAGGCGGTTTCACCGCTGGCGACAAGCCGGTGTTTTTTGAAATGCCCGCGCTGCGCGCCAAGGTTTCCGTATTGATCTGTATTGAAGACGCGTTTCCGCATCTGGCGCGCGAATATGTGCGGGACGATACGGACTTTCTCGTCAACCTCACCAACGACGGCTGGTTCGGCGAAGGCGCGGCGCAATGGCAGCACGCCGCCAATGCCGTCTTTCGCGCCGTGGAAAACGACGTGCCGCTGGTGCGCTGCACGAATAATGGACTGACCTGCTGGATCGACCGCTTCGGCGTAATGCGCGAAGTCTATTTCGGCGATTCCCCGGACATTTATGCTGCCGGTTTCAAGACGGCGAAAATCCCGCTGCTTTCAACCAAAGAGAGACGCGCGCCGACATTTTACAATCGCCATGGCGACTGGTTTGGGTGGGGCTGCGTCGGTGTAGCGGCAATCTTGCTCGCGCGGCGGCGCGTGTAGCCGTTCCGTTGAAGGCGTGAATCGCCACGGACTGTTGCCGCATTTGCTTTACCCGCTCCCTTGCGTCTGCCATAAAGCCTCCACTCTTATGCGCCGCCTTTTTCTTACAACGATTGTGTTCAGCCTGCTCGCTGTTTGCGGTTTCGCGGTCGATAGCCCGAAATCACTTTGGCCGGGAAAGCAGCCGGACGGCTCGGTGTTGCTGCCGAACATGTGGTCGCTCCGGCCCGTCGGGACGCAAATCGAACTGGGCGATTTTCCGGTGAACATCGCGGTGCATCCCGGCAGCCGGTTTGCGGCGATTTTGCACAGCGGCTACGGCCAGCACGAGATCATGGTGGTGGAGGTGCCGTCGGGGCGGATTGTTTCCCGCACGAAGGTGGAGGAGGCGTTCTATGGACTCGAATTTTCCACGGCGGGCCACCGGCTGTATTGCAGCGGCGCGGGCAATGAAGTGATTCGCGTCTTCCCGTTCACGGATGGTCACTTGGGCGAAGAGCAGACCATCCAGTTACGCGACGTCAAAGAGCGCGGCATTCCGGCTGGCATGGCGGTGTCCGCCGACGCGCGGAGTTTGTATGTTGCGAATGTCTGGGGACAGCGCGTCGCCAAAGTCGATTTGCTGGCGCGGACGAATGTGGCGGAAATCTTCTTCGGCGACAACGCAACGGCTGTATCCAATCAAACCAAGTTACCAGGGAAAGCATTGGACTTTGACACCGCCGCCATCACCAAACGCGCCGAGGCGCAACTCGACCCGACCAGTCCGGACGCGCCGTTTCCGTACGCCTGCCGGCTTGATGAAAAACGGCAGCGGCTCTACGTCAGTTTGTGGGCGCTGGGAAAAGTGGCGGTCATCGACATCAAATCGAATCGACTCACCTCCCTCTGGCTGACCGAGGAGCATCCGAACGAAATGCTGTTGACGAAGTCCGGGAAATATCTCTACGTCGCCAACGCCCATCGCAACACCGTGTCCGTTTTCGACACCGACAAGGGCCAGGCCATCGAAACGATTTGGGCGGCGTTGCATCCGAAGTCGCCTCCCGGTTCAACACCGAACAGCCTGGCGCTGTCGCCGGATGAAAAGACGTTGTTCGTCGCCAACGCGGCCAACAACAACGTCGCGGTGTTTGACGTGAGCACGCGCGGCAAGAGTCGTTCGCTCGGTTTCATTCCCGTTGGCTGGTATCCCACTTCCGTTCGCGTCACGCCGGACGGAAAAATGCTGTTGGTCGCCAACGGCAAAGGGGTGCTTTCCAAAGCCAATCCCGGCGGGCCGCAGCCGGGCCGCAAACGCGCGCCGGGCACGGTCGAGGAATATATTGGCGGCTTGTTCAAGGGAACCTTGAGCGTGATTGAGCTGCCGAAGCGTGCGGCGTTTGAGAAGCAGCTTGAAGCCTACACCGCGCAGGCGTATCGCTGCTCGCCCTTGCAAAAGGACGCCTCGGTGTCGATCCCACGTCCGGCGGGGAATCCGATTCCGGGCAAAGTGGGCGACGCTAGCCCGATCAAGTATTGCCTCTACGTCATCAAGGAAAATCGCACTTACGATCAAGTGCTTGGCGACATGTCCGAAGGCAATGGTGATCCCAAGCTTTGCCTCTTCCCCGAAAAGGTGACGCCCAATCATCACAAGCTGGCGCGGGAATTCGTGTTGCTCGACAACTTCTATGTCGAGAGCGAAGTCAGCGCCGACGGCCACGAGTGGACCATGGGCGCTTACGCCAGTGATTTCGTGGAGAAATTTTGGCCGCTCAGTTACGGTCACAACAAGCGCGGGAAGTATCCCTATCCGAGCGAAGGGAATTTTCCGATTGCCACGCCTGCGGGCGGTTACCTCTGGGATCGCGCGCGGGAAGCGGGCGTGACGTACCGCAGCTACGGCGAATTCGTCAGCAACGGCAAGACACTCAAAGACCCGGCCAAGTCGCGCGTGAAATCGCTCAATGGTCACTTCGATGAATGGTATCGTAGTTTTGACATGGATTATTCCGACATCAAACGCGCCGAGCGCTATCTCGAGGAGCTGAAATGTTTTGAAGTCGAAGGCGACATGCCGCGCCTGCAAATCATCCGTCTGCCCAACGACCACACCTCAGGAACTTCTCTTGGCAAACTTACGCCGACCGCCTATGTCGCGGAAAACGATGTGGCGCTCGGCATGGTGGTTGAAGCGGTGAGCCGGTCGAAGTTCTGGTCGCAGACGGCGATCTTCGTCGTCGAGGACGATGCGCAAAACGGCCCAGACCATGTGGACGCGCACCGCACGATTGCCTTCGTCATCAGCCCGCACACGAAGCGTGGCGCGGTGGATTCGACGATGTATTCCACGAGCAGCATGTTGCGGACGATGGAATTGATTCTCGGCTTGAAACCGATGTCGCAGTTCGATGCCGCCGCCACGCCGATGTTCCATTCGTTTCAGAATAAGTCCGACCTGCGGCCCTACGTGGCGCTGCCGGCGAACGTAGATTTGAACGAGCGCAACGGCAAAACCGCGTGGGGTGGTGACAAATCCAGGAAAATGGATTTCACCAAGGAGGACGCGGCGGACGATCTGTTGCTGAACGAAATCATCTGGCGCTCCGTGCGCGGCGAGCACAGTCCCATGCCCGCGCCGGTGCGTGCGGCGTTCGTGTTCGCGCATCCGAAAGACGACGACGATTAGCGCAGCGCGAGCCTGAGTTGTTGCTTTTGCTTGGAAGCGGTGTAAATAAACTCGTTATCAAACCCGTGGGAACATGATTGCGCCGCTTCTCCAAAAACAATTAGAGCCGGTGGCCCGCCGCTACCGGCGGTTGCAGCTCTGGCGTGGGCTGGCTGTCTGCTGGGCGCTGGCGGCGCTCGCCGGGGTCGCGGTGATCGGCATTTATCAATTGACCGGTTGGTGGACATCGCTCGCGCTGCCGTTGCTGGCGGGCGCGACGCTGGCGGGCGCGGTGATGGTCTGGCGCGGGGCGCGGAAGATGACGCTGGACTTCCGCTGGATTGCCCGCCAGATCGAGCAGGAACATCCCGAACTGCACACATTGCTCCTGACCGCCGTCGAGCAGCAACCCCAAGACGGCGCTGAACTCGGCTATCTGCAACAGCGCGTCATCGCCGAAACGCTTGCGCACAACCAGAAGAGTCGCTGGACCGATACCATCGCGGCGTCGCAGTTGATCTGGGCACAAGGCGTTCATCTGGTCGCACTCGGTCTTCTGCTCGCCGTATTGACGGGGCTGCGTTTTTCCGAAACGAAAGTTGTCGCCGCCAGACTCATCCAGGCGGGTATCACGGTGACGCCGGGCGACGCGAGCGTCGAACGCGGCAACGGCTTCGTGGTGCTGGCGCGCTTTGCCGGGCCGTTGCCGGTGGGAGTGAATCTTGTTCTCGGAGCGACGCCGGAGAGCAGCAAAAGCATTCCGTTGATCAAGAGCCTTGATGATCCGGTGTTCGGCGGCAGCCTGCCGGAAGTCGCGAGTGATTTCGTCTATCACATCGCTTATGGCGGCCAGCGGACGCGCGATTTCAAGGTCACGGTCTTTGAACACCCCAAACTCGAACGCGCGGACGTCCAACTCACTTACCCCACCTACACCGGTTTGCCGGAGAAGCGCATCGCCGATACCAAGCGCGTCAGCGCCGTCGAAGGCACGACGCTGGAACTATCGTTACAACTGAATAAGCCGGTCGTGTCCGCGCGGCTCGTGGCGAAGGACAAGACAGTGATTGCTCTGCTCACCGAGACCAACCGGGCGAGCGCCGTGTTGAAACAGTTTCCGCTCGGAGCCAGCCAGAGCTACGAACTGCAATTGGTCGATGCCGAGGGCCGCACCAACAAAGTTCCCGCGCAATTTGTTTTCGACGTGCTGAAAAACCGCGCGCCGGAATTGAAGTTTGCCGCGCCGCGAGGCGACCAGAAAGTTTCGGCGCTCGAGGAAATCACATTCCAAGCCGAGGCGTGGGATGACTTCGGCCTCGGCGCTTACGGCATCGCGTACACGCCGGCCGGAAAAGAGACGAAGTACATCGAACTGGGCCAGTCCGCGCCCGCCAAGGAAAAGCGGTCGATCAATTATCTGCTGAAGCTGGAGGAGTTGTCCGCGCAACCGGAGCAGTTGATTTCCTATTTTGTTTGGGCCGATGACATCGGGCCGGACGGTAAAGTTCGCCGCACTTCGAGCGATATGTATTTCGCGGAAGTGCGGCCGTTCGAGGAGATTTTCCGCCAAGGCCAGCCGCAGGAAGGCGAAGGCGATCAACCGCCGCCCCAGGGCAATCAAGCGACCAAGCTCGCCGAGTTGCAGAAACAAATCATCAATGCCACCTGGAAATTGCAGCGCCAGGAAACGAGCACGAAGGTGTCGGCCCGTTATCACAGAGACGCGCCCGTGGTGGCGGAATCACAGGAACAGGCGCTTGAGCAGGCGCAGGCGATGCAGGAACGCACGCCCGATCCGCGCACCCAAGGATTGCTCGAAAATGTGACGAAGGAAATGGCGAAGGCGCTGGCGCGTTTGACGGAAGCGACCAATTCACCTGCGCCGTTGCCGCAGGCGCTCGCGGCCGAGCAGGCGGCGTATCAAGCGTTGCTCAAGCTGGCCTCGCGCGAATATTCAGTTTCGCAAAACCGAAGCCGCAGCGGCAAAGGCGGCGAGCAGGCCAACCAGCAGCAGATCGACCAGCTCGACCTCAAGATGGCGGAGGATCGTTATGAGAAACAGCGCGAGGCGGCGGCACCCAAGGATCCGGAACAGCGCGAGCAGTTGCAGGTGTTGAATCGACTGCGCGAAATGGCGCAGCGCCAGCAGGACTTGAACGAGCGTCCCAAGGAATTGCAGACCGCCTTGCAGGAGGCGAAGGACGAGCAGGAACGCGAAGAGGTTCGCCGTCGTTTGAAGCGGTTGCGCGAGGAGGAACAGCAGATGCTCGCGGACATTGATGAATTGAAGCAGCGCATGGACAAGGCGGAGAACCAGTCCCGCATGGCCGAGGCGCGCAAGCAACTGGAACAGACCCGTTCCGAAGTTCAAAAGGCTTCCGAAGCGATGGACCAGGGTTCGGTGCCGCAGGCGTTGACCGCCGGCACACGCGCGCAGCGTGAGTTGCAACAGATGCGCGATGATTTCCGCAAAAAGAATTCAAACCAGTTTACCGAAGAGATGAAACAAATCCGCGCCGATGCCCGCGAACTGGCGCAGAAGCAGGAGGAGATCGGCAAGAAGCTTGACGGCCAGGCGGAAACCAAACGGAAATCCCTTGTCGATTCCGGCGACAAAAAAGAACTGGCAAATCAGCTCGATGAACAGAAGCAGCGGCTGGGAAAACTGCTGGAGCAAGCGACGCAGGTGGCCGAGAAGACCGAGGCCGTGGAGCCGCTGCTGCACAAACAGCTTTACGACGCGATTCGCAACAACAGCCAGCGCGAGGCGAAGAATTTGACGGAGACGACCGATGAATTGTTGAAGAGCGGACGGTTGACTCGTGGAGTTTATGACTTGCTCAAGAAGGCGACCGACGAAGGCGGCAACAAATCGTTGGAAGTCGCGGCGGAGTTATTGCGGAACGGAAACGCTTTCGAGGCCGGACGCCTTGAGCCGCGCGTGCGTGCCGGCATTGAGGAGTTGAAGCGAGGCGTCGAACACGCGGCGGAAAGCGTTCTCGGCGATGAAACGGAATCCCTCCGAATGGCCCGCAAGGAACTGGATAATTTGAATGAGCAGCTCAAACAGGAAATGGCCCAGGCCAATACCGAGGCCAAACCCGGCGACGGAAAACCGGGAGACAAACCAGCGGAAGCGGGCGCGGGCGGAAAGCAGCCCAATGCGGAAGCGAAACCAGATCAACCGGGGAAGGGAGAATCTGCTTCGGGAAAACCGGGTGGTTCCCCTTTGCCTGATGGCAACAATCCGTCCGGCCAAAAGGGCGGTGGTGTTTCACCTGGTCAAGCGAATGGGGAATCGAATTCCAAGTCAAGTTCCGCCCAGCGCGGTGCTTCGCAATCGCGGAACAGTGTGTCCGGACAGGGCGGCAGCAGCTCTGGCGGAGGCGCAAACGAACGCGGCGGTTTGGCCAACTTTTTGAACGGCGGTCGCGTTGCGACAGGATTTGGGCCGATTTACGGCGACGAATACGGGCAATGGTCGGACCGGCTGCGCGATGTCGAGGAAATGATTGACCTGCCTGATTTGCGCAACGACGTGGCGCGCGTTCGTGAACGCGCCCGGGAGATTCGTTCCGAAGCACGGAAAGATGCCAAGAAACCCGATTGGGCGGTGGTGAAAACGCAGATCGCCGATCGACTGGTGGAAATCCGCAACCGCGTCACCGAAGAACTGGCACGGCGCGAAAGCACCAAAGAGACGCTTGTTCCCATCGATCGCGATCCCGTGCCGAACAAATTCTCCGAACTGGTGCGCCGCTATTACGAACAACTGGGAAGCGAGAAGTGATGGGGCTGGCGACGTTATTCTTTTCCGGGCGTGACTGGTTGCTTCCGGCGGCGGGATTGTTGGGCGTCGCGGTGCTGATTTTAATCTGGGGGTATCGTTCGGCCCCGGCGGAAGTCGGAGTTCGTGGCGCTTGCTTCCTGCTCAAGACCCTTGGCTTCGCCACGCTGGCGCTCTGCCTATTGGAACCGTTCTGGACCGGACAACGGGCGAAGCCGGGCGCAAACTTGTTCGCCATTATCGCGGACAACAGCCAGGGAATGCAGATCCACGACCGTGGCCAAACCCAGAGCCGGGGCGAATCGCTCCAGCAATTGCTCGCCGCCGACCGCTCGGCGTGGCAGGCGAAACTTGAGGAAAATTTCCAGGTCCGCCGCTACGTGTTCGACGCACGGTTGCAGCCGTCGGAGCGATTTGCGGAACTGGTCTTCGATGGCCGCGCCACTTCCCTCGGCGCAGCGTTGCTGACGTTGCGGGAGCGTTTCAAAGGTCGGCCGCTCGCGGGCGTGTTGCTGTTCACCGACGGCAATGCCACAGACATCACGGGCGCGCTGCCGGATCTTGCGGGGCTGCCACCGATTTTTCCGGTGGTGATCGGCAATGACGAGCCGATCAAGGACATTGCGATTCAAAATGTCACTGTCAGTCAGACGGCGTTTGAAGACGCACCGGTATCGATCCAGGCGGATGCCACGGCCACCGGCTATCCCGGCGTGAGCGTCGTGGCGCAATTGTTCGACCGTGTTGGAAAAAAAGTTGAAGAACAAACCCTCAGTGTGGTGAAAGACGGCGAACCGCTGGCGTTCCGGTTTCAAATGCGCCCGGAAAAAAGTGGCGTGTCCTTTTATCGCCTGCGCGTGTCGGCGCAGGGCGAACTGGATCAATTTGAGAATCCAAAAAAAATCCACGAGGCGACGCTGGCCAATAACAGCCGGGTGCTGGTGGTGGATCGCGGGCGCGGGCCGTATCGCATTCTCTATGTTTCGGGCCGGCCCAATTGGGAATATAAATTTCTTCATCGCGCGATTGAGGAGGATGACCAGGTTCAACTCGTCGGCCTCATTCGCATCGCCAAGCGCGAACCGAAGTTTGATTTTCGTGGGCGAGTGGGCGAGTCGAGCAACCCGCTCTTTCGCGGCTTCGGCAATCAGTCGAAGGAGGAAGTCGAACGCTATGACCAGCCGGTGCTCGTCCGGTTGAACACGCGCGATGCGGCGGAGTTGAGTGGTGGTTTTCCCAAAACCGCTGAGGAACTTTACAGCTACGACGCGGTCATGCTCGATGATTTGGAGGCGGAGTTTTTCACGCCGGATCAGATGCTGTTGCTGCAACGCTTCGTCTCCGAACGCGGCGGTGGCTTTCTCATGCTCGGCGGCATGGAGTCGTTGCAGCAGGGGAAATATCACCGCACGCCGATTGGCGATCTGCTGCCGGTTTACCTGGATCGCGTGACGGAAGACAGACCGCCAGCGAACCTGCGTCTCTCGCTCACGCGCGAAGGCTGGCTGCAACCGTGGGCGCGGTTGCGAAAAAATGAAGCGGATGAAAAGTCACGGCTCGAAAACATGCCGTCGTTTCTCGTGGTGAACCCCGTGCGCGACATCAAACCCGGCGCCAGCCTCATCGCCACCGCCGCCGACCCAGCGGGCAACATCTATCCGGCGCTGGTCACGCAGCGCTTCGGCCACGGACGCAGCGCGGCCTTGATGCTGGGCGACCTCTGGCATTGGGGCTTGCGCGACGCGGCGGCGCACAGCGACCTGGACAAAGCATGGCGGCAGATGATCCGCTGGTTGGTCGCCGACGTGCCCAACCGCATCGAGTTGGTGGCGGAGCACCAGCGCGGCGAACCCAATCAGCCGGTGCAATTGCAAGTTCGCGTGCGCGATGCAAAATTTCAACCGTTGGACAACGCTTCGGTGACCGTAAAAATCCAGCCCTTGATGAATGGCGTGACCAACGGGGTCGCGTTGCGGCTCAACACTGAGCCGGCCCTGAATGAGCCGGGATTATATCAAGCCGCCTATGTGCCGCGCGACACGGGCGGCTATCTGGCCGAAGCCACCGTCACCAACGCGGTCGGTGCCGAAGTGGGCCGCGCGGAAATCGGTTGGGCCACCGATCTGGCGGCGGAGGAATTTCGTTCGCTGAAACCCAACCGCGCATTGCTTGAGGAGATTGCGCGCAAAACGGACGGAGAAGTTATCGCCGCCGCCAAGCTGGACGACTTTGCCCGCAGCCTGCCTCATCGCCAGGCACCCGTCACCGAAAGCTGGAGCCTGCCGCTGTGGCATACCTCCACCGTGTTTTTGTTTGCGCTCGCCTGTTTTGTCGCGGAGTGGGGATTGCGGCGGCGGAAAGGATTGGCGTGAAACAATTGCTGCTCTGCGTTTTTCTCCTAGCCACCGGCACGGTGCGTACGGATTCCGCAACCAACACTTTCGACCGCGCGGCCACCTTGATCATCGTCGTCGGTGCGGCGGGGGAAGTGGAGTTCGGCAAGAGTTTTGAAGAATGGGCCGTACTCTGGGAAAAGGCTGGGCGCACGGCGGGGGCGAAGCAAATCACCATCGGACTGAAACCCAGCGCTGAGTCCAGCGACCGTGAACGACTGAAACAGGCGCTCACGGCGGAAGTGAAGGACGGCCAGAGCGAGCTGTGGCTCGTGCTCCTGGGCCACGGAACGTCTGACGGCAAGGAGGCCAAGTTCAATTTGCGCGGCGATGACGTGTCCGCCACGGAACTCGCGGGTTGGATTCAACCGTTTCGCCGGCCCGTCGCGGTGATCAACAGCACCTCCGCAAGCGGGCCGTTTCTGAAACCACTCTCCGCCGCCGGGCGCGTGGTCATCACCGCCACGCGCAGCGGCAGCGAGCAAAACTACGCCCGCTTCGGCAAGTATCTCGCGGAGGCCGTCGCCGATCCGCAGGCCGATCTGGACAAGGATGGCCAGACTTCGTTGCTGGAGGCGTTTTTGACGGCGTCCCATTGTGTCGCGGATTTTTACAAGGCCGAGGGCCGTCTCGCCACCGAGCACGCACTGCTCGACGATAACAGCGACGGTCTGGGCACGCCCGCCGACTGGTTTCGCGGCATCCGTGCGGTGAAGCGCGCGAAGGACGGCGCGGCTCTCGACGGTTTGCGCGCGCATCAATTTCATCTCGTGCGCAGCGTGGCGGAACAAAAACTGCCGCCCGCCGTTCGCGCCCGGCGGGACGCGCTGGAAGTCGCCATCGCCAAACTGCGCGACACGAAAAAGAATTTGGCGGAAGCGGAGTATTATCGCCAGCTTGAAGCGTTAATGTTGGAGCTGGCGCGGCAGTACGAGCAGAAAGAGTAGTCCTTTCAAAACGGCCTTGCCATTCATGCAGGCTGGGTCGTAATTGTGCAAAACACATGCGAACACCCCCCGTAATCTGCAAGGTGAAGCACAGTCGAAAACAGTACGTCGTCCTTGGGGCTGCTCTGGTAGCCTGTGGAGCGGTGTTGTTTTATCTCACGAGAGAAACGGATTCAGGTTTCGATAGTCGGTGGAATTATAACGCGGATACTGGCTCCTCTGTCACAGTTCCCTCGATGTCTCCCGATGGGTCGAACATAATTTTCGATTCGTTTGATGCGGGCTACCGAATTAATCGGGTAAGTCGAGATGGACGGACCGTTACCGTATTATTTGAGTCTCAAGACAGACTCAAACACCCGATCTACACACCGGATGGCAAAACGATTGCCTTTTCAAAGACATCGGATGGCTATGAACACTTGTGGACGATGGATTCTAACGGTTCCAATCACGTTCAGTTAACGTATGGGCACGTCCTCGATGTCCCCTATTCATTCTCCCAAGACGGGTCAACACTGTTCTACGTCCGCATTACCCGATATGGGGGAGGGTTCATTCCTCGGAAAGCGATCTTTGAAGTCAAATTGGCTGACCCAAAGAGGAACAACCGGGTTGGGGACGCGATCGCGATTTCTCCGGATGGCAGTACGCTCGTACATCGTGCTTACGACACAGACCCAGTTGAAGATGGATTGTGGATAATGAACCGGGATGGCTCAAATAAACTTCGCCTTGGCGTAGAAAACACTCCTGTATTTTCACCTATCGGAAAACAGTTTGCCTATCAATCTCGCAATTCCTTAATAGTAGTGAACTGGGATGGTTCACACCGACAAAATTACGACCTGCCGTATGGTGCGAACGCTGGCCTGGCATTTTGCCTTGGAGGCAAGGCGATACTATTTCGTGACGTGTCGTCAGTGAGAGGCGGTAAAGAAAAGACACGGGGATGCATTTATTTGTTAACTTTGGAAGATGCCAAGGTTGAAAAAATACTTCACATCGAGTGAGCAGCCAATCCTATCTCCGCTTCGCTGACCTCGTGCTGATCGCTCATTTCGCGTACGTGGCGTTTGTCGTGTTGGGATTGCTGGTGATTTGGGTTGGGTATTTTCGTCGCTGGGATTTCGTTCGCACCTGCTGGTTTCGCGGGGCACACCTGCTGACGATTACGGTCGTGGCGGCCGAGGCGTTGTTCGGCGTCGTCTGCCCGCTGACGGTGTGGGAAAATAAACTGCGTCTGCTGGCTGGCGGCGGTGAGCGGTATCAAGGTTCATTCGTCGAGCACTGGTTGCACCGGGTGATGTTCTTCCACGCGGAGGGTTGGATTTTCACCGTCGCTTACGTGGTGTTCTTCATCGCCGTCGCTGCGAGCTTGTGGGTCGTAAAACCAAAATGGCCGGCACGGCAGAAACCGGACTGAGCCGGAGCCTGCCAAATTATTTCTGACTGCTTCCCACGATGGCTTCAGGGCGATACAGGTCTTTGTTGTTCCCTTGAAATTCGGCCTTCAGACGGACGTGGAACCGTGACAAATCGACCAGTTCCCACCGCAGGAATTTCCATTGGCCGGTCTTGCCGCCATCGTGCTCGAAGCCGGCGATCAGGTGGTGCGCGTCGTCATTGATCTTGTTCGTTTCCTTCTTCGGCTCGAAATAAAACGTGCGCAACGAACTGTTCCGGCTGCTGGTCGCGTAGAGTTTCGGGTCGAGATAAATCACGCGCCCGCTCGCCTTGTCCACGAGGCGCAGGTCGGGATAGCCGGAACGCTGCGTTTTGCCCGCCGCCGTCTTCGGGAAATCACAGGCGAAGCCTTCGATTTCGTTCAACGCGACCTTGATGGCATTTTCAAAATGGGAACTCGCCTCGTTGATTCGCTTCTGCTTTTGCGCCGGGCTGTCCGGCGCGTTCATTTGCGCCAGCACTTTATCCAGCGCCGGGCCGATCTTGGCCAGCAACACGCGATCCAAATCATTGGTGGCATTGAGCGGGATGATACGTTTGCCTGTGGTGGCTTGCACCACTTCGGCGAACGCAATGCCCTTCAGTTCCGTCTCGCTGTCCATCAGGACGCCAACGAGCGGACGGATGTTTTGGTTCGTTTCCGCCGCAGTTGCCGCCAACGTCGCACCGAGGAGTGCGAGGCAGATCAGCGTCCGGGGGAAACTAAGTTGGTGCATGGGGCAAGGGTTAATTGTTCGTCCGCCTGGCGCAAGCCTTTCCCGTGGCGGCTACTTTTGTGGAGCGGCGTTTGTGGCCGGAGGCGGCGGGCTGGGCGCGTGCGGTTTCGCGTTGAACGCCGCGATGGTTAGGAGAAAACCTCCCACGGTCGCCGCCAGCCCCAAACGGAAAAATAGTTTCTGTTCCGTCAACAAGGTCAGCGAGCAAAGCACCACGGCGATGTGCAGCATGATTTCCGCGTACTCGAACCAGTGATGCCGGTGCGATGCGGCGGCAGCGGCGAGCTTGTCCGCCTCGGCACCGGCGAGAATCTCTTTGTTCTCGGCTTCGTATTCGGCGTTCTTGGCCTTGAGCTTGGCTTGTTGCTGCTCGCGCAATTTTTTCTGCGCCTCGGTCGGGTTGCCAGCCAGCTCGAAATCAATTCGCTTTAGCTCCAGCTCGTTGAGGTAACTGCGCTGGCGTTTGGCTTGATACCAGGAGTAGCCGTTGGAGGATTGGACTTCCTTCACGATCATCTTGTTGGCCTCGTTGTGCGCGAGCGCCGTGACCACGGCCATGCCCACCGCGATGATCGCGATGACAATGCCGATTCGTTTGTGATCTTCGTTGATCGCGTGATGTGGAACGCCGTGTCCGGACATAATTCAGATTGATTGAAGTAACGGTTGACAGCGGTAACTCCAAGAAAAATATCGCAAATCTTGGTCAGTGTGGCACGCCGCACGCGCAGGCGACGCGGGCGTTCGCGGGGAAGTTTTGTTCGGCGGGATTATAGTTGAGCCACGGGCCGAGCCAGCGTTCCACTTCCGTCAGCGTCATGCCTTTGCGCACGTGGTAATCGATCATCTGATCTCGGCCGAGTTTGCCCACCGCGAAATACTTCGACTCCGGGTGCGCGAAGTAGAGTCCGCTCACGCTGCTGCCGGGCCACATGGCGAAGCTCTCGGTGAGCTTGATACCGGTTCGATTCTCCGCGTCGAGGAGCTTCCACAAAGTGCCCTTCTCCGTGTGGTCGGGGCAGGCCGGATAGCCGGCGGCGGGCCGGATGCCGCGATACGTCTCCGCGATCAAATCGTCGGTGGTGAATTTTTCCAGCTTGCCGTAGCCCCATTCCTCACGGGCGCGCTGGTGCAAACACTCGGCAAAAGCTTCGGCGAGGCGGTCGGCCAGCGCCTCGGCCATGATGGCGTTGTAATCGTCATTGTCGGCCTTGAATTTTTTCACCAATTCGTCAAGGCCGTGGCCGCTGGTGACGGCGAACGCGCCGAGGTGATCGGTTGGAGTCCAACCTTCAGGTTGTCCGGACAAGCTAAAGCTTGAACTCCAACGGGGGGCCACGAAGTCCGCCAGGCACCAGTTCGGCGAGTTGTCGCCTTTCTCGATTTGCTGCCGGAGGAAATGGAACTTGGTCAGCACCGTGGTGCGCGATTCGTCGGTGTAGAGTTCCACGTCGTCGCCCACGGAGTTGGCCGGGAAGAATCCGTACACGGCGCGCGGTTCGATCAGTTTCTTGGAGACCATCTCATCGAGAAGTTTCTGCGCGTCGGCGAACAGCTTGCGCGCTTCCTCGCCGTGTTTCTCGTGCTGGAAGATGGCGGGATAAACCCCGCGCAATTCCCAGGTGTGGAAGAACGGCGACCAGTCGATGAAGGGAACTAGCTCTTCGAGGGATATGGCGGCGGTTCTTCCGCCAACGCGAGGGCCGGTGAGTTCTTGCTGGCTTCCTTCTTGGCCAACCACACGCGGAACTCCTTCGCGTCCTCGTCGCAGAGGCGCAGCCAGTTCTGGTGCCGCCACTCGACGAAAGCCTCCCACTCGCCCGGGGCCTTGAGTTCCTCCGGCATAGGCGTGCGGTGGGTGCGGATGCTCTCCTGATACATCCAGTCGTGCAGCCGCGCGTAGATCTGCTGCTTTTCTTCGGATAAGTTCATAAACTTCCTTCGGTTGCTGTGCTGCGTCATCCGCCGCTTTGCGGAGCAGGTTAGCATTCATCTCACTCCCGGCAATCCAGACTTCCTCTCGAGTCACTTCGTGCGGCAAGCCAAGTTTTTCAGCCAGTATATCTGTTAACTCATCGAGCAGAATGTCCTCTTCCGGCGACAGCACCCGCACGCCGATGAATTCCGGCTGCGGCAAATCATCGTACTTCAGCTTCGGTGCGTTAGCCCGCGCGGCTTCGAGGGAGATCAGTTTCGCCGCCTGCCCGGCGTGCGTGGCGCGAAGGCGCTCGTAGTCACTGCGAAGCTGTTGCACGAACGCGGGCTTGAGTTCCTTGCTGATCAAGCTGCTCACCACGGGCACGGCGCGGCTGGCGTCGAGCACATGCACCACGGGTTCGCTGTAATGGTGCGCCACCTTCACGGCGGTGTGGGCGCGGCTGGTGGTCGCGCCGCCGATGAGTAGCGGAAGCTTGAAGCCCTGCCGTTCCATCTCGCGCGCGACGTGCTGCATCTCGTCGAGCGAGGGCGTAATGAGTCCGCTCAGGCCGATGATATCGACCTTGTGCTCCCTGGCGGCGGCAAGAATTTTTTCGCACGGCACCATCACGCCGAGGTCGATGACCTCGTAGTTGTTACAGCCGAGCACGACACCGACGATGTTCTTGCCGATGTCATGCACGTCGCCCTTCACCGTGGCCATGAGGACTTTGCCTTGGGCCCGCACCGAGTGGCCGGCGGCGACTTGCGCGGCCTTCTCGGCTTCCATGAACGGCGTGAGGTAGGCGACGGCGCGCTTCATCACACGCGCGGATTTCACGACTTGCGGGAGAAACATTTTTCCCGCGCCGAAGAGGTCGCCGACGACGTTCATGCCGTCCATGAGTGGGCCTTCGATGACAAGCAAGGGCCGGCCATATTTCGCGCGCGCCTCTTCGGTGTCTTCGTTGACGAAAGCATCGATGCCTTTGACGAGCGCGTGCTTGAGGCGTTCCTCGACGGGCAGACTGCGCCAAGCTTCGTCGGCTTTTGCTTCTGCCGCGCCGCCGGTGGTTTTCTTTTTTAGTTCCTCGCCGTGCGCGACGAGGCGTTCCGTCGCGTCGGGACGGCGGTTGAGCAGCACGTCTTCGACGAGTCCGAGCAAGTCCTTGGGAATCTCCTCGTACACTTCCAACATGCCGGCGTTGACGATGCCCAAGTCGAGTCCGGCTTTGATGGCGTGGAAGAGAAACGCCGAGTGCATCGCCTCGCGGACGTGGTTATTGCCGCGAAAGCTGAACGAAATGTTGCTGATGCCGCCGCTGACTTTCGCGAGCGGCAGGTTGGCCTTGATCCACTTCGTCGCGTTGATGAAATCGACGGCGTAGTTGTTGTGCTCCTCGATGCCGGTCGCGACGGTCAGAATGTTCGGATCGAAAATGATGTCCTGCGGCGGCAGGCCGACCTTGTTCACGAGCAAGTCGTAGCTGCGTTGGCATATCTCACACTTGCGCTCCAACGAATCCGCCTGGCCTCGCTCATCAAACGCCATCACCACCACCGCCGCGCCGTAGCGCAATACGAGCTGCGCCTGTTCAAGAAACTTCGCTTCGCCTTCCTTGAGCGAAATGGAATTCACCACGCCTTTGCCCTGGATGCATTTCAAACCCGCCTCGATCACGCTCCACTTCGAGGAATCGACCATCACCGGCACCTTCGCGATCTCGGGCACAGTCATGATGTAGTTCAAAAACTTCGTCATGGCCCCGACGCCATCGAGCATGCCTTCGTCCATGTTGACATCGATGACCTGCGCGCCGCTCTCCACCTGTTGACGGGCCACGCGCACCGCCTCCTCGAAGTTGCCCGCGAGAATCAGTTTTGAAAATTTTG
>JBKJSC010000171.1:0-8111 GCA_046593035.1 Limisphaerales bacterium
AGAGGTCGCGCCAGTGCGGATCTTCCTGAAATTTCTTGGAGCGGCCAAGCACGGGACGGCGGTTGTCGCCGTTGCGCGCGAAGAGCCGGATGAGCCGGTCGGCGAAACCTCCGGCCATTTCATCGAGGTTGAGCGCCGCTTCATCGGCGCAGCCGGGGATGGTGAACTTGCCGCCGTAGGCTTTGCGAAGCTTGCGCAGCGACTCGATCATCATGAACGTGGTCGGAAACCAGATCGGCCCGCGCCAGTTGGAGTTGCCGCCCTTGAGCAGCGCGACGGATTCCCCCGGCTCGTAGCCGATACTGCGGCCGCCGAACACGAACGGATGCGCTTCGTGATATTTGGACAGGCTGCGCAGCCCATACGGCGACCGGAATTCATGCGGGTTCCAGACCACGCGCAGCAGCCGCTGCATCTGCTCTGGGTTCATGACCGCCAGCACATGCACGGTGTCGCCGTTTTCCTGGAGCGTGGTGACGCATTGCTCGACGATGTCCGCGCGGTTTTTCAAAAACCAGTGCATGTTGGCGCGGAATTCCGGGAACGGCTCCAGCCACTTTTCTTCCAGCCGTTCGATGGCGAACAGGGGGATCAGTCCGACCAATGAGCGGACGCGGAATTTGTCAAACGAGCCGTCCGCGTGGCTCAACACGTCGTAGAAAAAACCGTCCTCCTGATCCCACATCTCGTATCCGCGTTTGCCCATGTGCTTCATCGCGGAGCCGACATAGACGTAATGCTCGAAGAACTTCGTCGCCAGGCCTTCGTACGTTTTGTTTTCCTTCGCGAGTTCCAGCGCGATCCGCATCATGTTCAGGCAAAACATTCCCATCCAGCCGCTGCCATCGGATTGCTGGAGGATCGAGCCGTCAGGCATTTTTTCGCTGCGATCCACCACGGTGATGTTGTCCAGACCAAGGAACCCGCCCTCAAAAACGTTGTTGCCATCGCTGTCCACCTTGTTGACCCACCAGGTGAAATTGATGAGCAGTTTGTGGAAGCATTTTTCCAGGAACGCGCGGTCGGCCTTGCCCGAGCGGATGCGATCCATGTTATAGACGCGCCAGACGGCCCAGGCATGCACCGGCGGATTCATGTCGGAGAATTCCCATTCGTACGCGGGCAACTGGCCGTTGGGATGCTGGAATTGCTCGAACAACAAAAGCCATAATTGTTGCTTGGCAAATTCCGGATCCACGAGCGCGAGCGGCACGGCATGAAACGCCAGATCCCACGCCGCGAACCACGGATACTCCCACTTGTCCGGCATCATCAGGATGCGTTTGGAATTCAAATGCTGCCAATGCTGGTTGCGAATGGTCTTGCGCGACTCCGGCGGCGGCATGTCAGGATTGTCGCCGTTAAGCCAGTCACCCACGTCGAAAAGATAAATCTGTTTGCTCCACAGCAATCCGGCGAGCGCCTGGCGTTGGATGCGCCGTTCGTCCTCCGTGGCTTTCGGTGGTTGAATCGCGTGATAAAACTCATCCGCCTCCAAGCGGCGGGTCGTCACCACATCCTCGACATCGGCCAGCGGTTTGGCGAGTGCCGCGTCCGTCAAACGTAGACGCACAACGATGGAGCCGCTGGCGGGAACCATCTGCGCCGCGTAATGCAGGCCGGCCTTGGTCCCGAAGTTTTCCGGATTGACGCAATCCTCTCCCTGAATGATGTGGCGGTGAAACGCATCTTTGACAAACGGGCTGCGACTCTGCGCGCCCGGGCCAAAAACTCGGTCGGCATTCGTCTCGTTATTGGTGAACAGCGGCTGCGCGCCGGGATCGCCGTAGAGGTAACGCTTTCCAATCCGGTATTCAAACGGGAGCTTTTTCATCTTCTGGCAGCAGGAATCGTCCGCTTGGAGGATGATAAAATTCTTTTTTCTCGGCCCCAAATGGATGCGTGGTTCCGGCCGTGGAATCTTGCCCCATGACCAGCGGTTGCGAAACCATAGCTGCGGCAGGATATGGATCGGCGCGGCTTCCGGCCCGCGATTGAACACTTCCACGCGGATGCAAATGTCCTCCGGCGATGCCTTCGCGTATTCCACCACCACATCGAAGTAGCAGTCTTCGTCAAACACGCCCGTGTCGAGCAACTCATACTCCGGGTCGGTGCTGGATCGCTTCCGGTTCTCCTCAATCAACCGGGCGTAGGGAAATTCCGCCTGCGGATACTTATAGAGCCACTTCATGTACGAGTGGGTCGGCGTGGAGTCGAGGTAGAAGTAATATTCCTTCACATCCTCGCCGTGATTCCCCTCGTGGGGCGTCAGACCAAAGAGCCGCTCCTTCAAAATCGGATCGCGGCCATTCCAAAACGCAAACGCGAAGACCATGAGTTGATAGCGGTCGCAAATCCCCGCCAAGCCATCCTCGCCCCAGCGATACGCTTTGGAACGCGCCAAGTCATGCGGCAGATATCGCCAGGCGTCGCCATCCGCGCTGTAATCCTCCCGCACCGTCCCCCACGAACGCTCGGCCACGTATGGTCCCCATCTGCGCCACGGCAAGACGTGGTGCTGCATCGGCTCCTGTAGACGCTGATGCTCTTTGGAATTATGCACGATTGGCCATGCCTTTCCCTTCACCTGCGCGAAATCGTCGGCGAATGATTGTGTGAATGGCCCTCTTGTAATTGAAGCCGATCGGCAAGCCGAGACTTTTTTTTGCGGGTGAGCGGCAGAAGGGAAATGGTCGGGGCGGTGAGATTTGAACTCACGACCTTCTGAACCCCATTCAGACGCGCTACCAAGCTACGCTACGCCCCGAACCATTGCGTCCCGTCAGCCGACGGAACGGCACGTATACTATGGAGTCGCGTTCTGAATTCAACTACTTTCAATTGCGATCACCGCCCAGGTTATTGCACCTTGATGACCATGGCTGTCAGGTCGTCCAGTTGCGGCGTGTCCCCGGAAAAATCACGCACCGCGCGGTAAATCGCCTCCACCATTTGCCGGGCCGGCCAGTCGCGATGGGATTTGATCACGGCCAGCGTCCGTTCAAGGCCGAACAATTCACCCGCCGGTGACATGGCTTCT
Source organism: Limisphaerales bacterium (assembly GCA_046593035.1). GTDB lineage: Bacteria > Verrucomicrobiota > Verrucomicrobiia > Limisphaerales > JAYTXL01 > JAYTXL01. The sequence continues at coordinate 3,044 of JBKJSC010000171.1, forward strand.
TCGATGCCGTCGGTGAGCAATAACACCAATTCGCCCGGCGCCAGCGTCACCGTTGGCGCGGAATGATATTGCGTGTCCGCTTTGATGCTGAGGGGAATGCCCGTCCGTTTGAGTTGCAAGCGCACTTCACCGGTCGGGGTCAGCACATAACCCGGCGGATGTCCCGCGCTCGCGTAGGTCAGCTTGCGCTCCGCAGCGTCGATCCGCGCCAGCAGCAGCGTGACATACCGTTCGTAGCCGACGTCCTCGGCCAGCACGCGATTGGCGCGCGTCAGGATTTCGCCGACGTCATCGCGGTTCAACGCCACGACGCGGAGATAGGCGCGCGTCTCCGCCATCAGCAAAGCCGGTCCGATGCCGTGACCGGTCACGTCTCCAACCACGACGCCGAGGCCGTCGTGAACCATCGGAATGTAATCAAAGTAATCGCCGCCCGTCGCCTCGGCGGGATACGAAGCGCCGGCGATGTCGAAACCGGGCAACTGAGGCGAAGTCTTCGGAAACAGGTGCTGCTGGATTTCCCGCGCCACGCGGAACTGCTCCTCGTGTTCGCGCAACTCCTGTTCGGCGCGCTTGCGTTCGGTGATGTCGCGGATGAACGCCACGAACCAGCGTTTGCCCTGTAGCTCCATGTCATTAAAGGCAATTTCAATCAGCACTTCCTCGTTTTCCTTGCGCAAGCCGACGGTCTCCACGATGCGCCGGCGCGAATCACGCACACCGGAAAGGAGGTAACGGGTGAAACCCTCGGTGTGGTCGTGGCGCAACCGTTCCGGCAAGAGCAAGGTTAGGTTTTGGCCCACCAATTCGGCGGGCTTGTAACCGAAAACATTTTCCACGGCGGGGTTCGCGAACTGGATCACGCTGTCGGTGTCCATCAGGATCACGGCATCGGTCGCGGTTTCCCACAGGAGGCGGTAGCGCAGTTCGCTGTCACGCACTGCCTGCTCCGCCGCGCTCCGCGCGGCCCGGTGCGCCGCTTCGCGCAACTCGCGCTCCACCGCTGGCACCAGACGCGCGAGGTTGCCCTTCATCAGATAATCGTGCGCCCCTGCTTTCATCGCGGCCACAGCGATGTCTTCGCCGATGCCGCCGGAAATGATGATGAACGGCAGGTCGAGATTTTTTCCCTGCAACAACTGCAACGCCGCCGGCGCGCTGAAAGTCGGCAGGTTGTAATCGGCCAGGACGAGATCCCACGGTTTGGTGTCCAACGCCGCGCTCATCGCCTCCGTCGTCTCGACGCGCTCAAACGTCGGCTCATAGCCGCCTTTGCGCAGCAACGTGATCAGCATCCGGGCGTCAAACTCGGAATCTTCCACTACCAAAACACGCAGGGGAGTTTTCATTTCTTCTCAGCTCGTGATGGCATCGTTCCCAGCAACTCGCTGACTTTCGCGCGAATGTCATTATGCCGCATCAAGGATTCACCCACCAAAATCGCCTGCGCGCCGCCGCGAACCAGCCGCTCCACGTCGGCACGACTATGAATGCCGCTTTCCGCCACCAGCACAATCTCCCCGCCACGCGGCGAACTGCGCAAAATCGCAGTCAAGCGCTCCGTCGTGGCCAGATCGACTTTGAAGGTTTTCAAATCGCGGTTGTTCACGCCGATGAGCCGCGCGCCAGCGGTCAGCGCGCGTTGCAATTCCGTTTCGTCATGCACTTCCACCAGCACGGCCAACCCCGCCTGAGTTGCCAGCGTGTGAAACTCCTGCAACTGCGCGTCGGTCAGAATCGCGACGATCAGCAGGATGGCATCCGCGCCCCACTCGATGGCTTCGGCGATCTGTCGCGCGTCGATGATGAAGTCCTTTCGCAACAACGGCAGTTTCACCGCCGCGCGGATTTGTCTCAGGTATTCGATCGAGCCTTGGAAGAATTTTTCATCCGTCAGCACAGACAGACAACTCGCGCCCGCCTCTTCATATTCCTTCGCGATGCGGACCGGATCGAAGTTCGGGCAGATGACACCGGCGGAGGGTGAAGCCTTTTTCACCTCGGCAATCAGCGCCACGCGTCCAATGCCGGAACTGCGTAAAGCCGCGATGAAATCACGCCGATCCGCGCGCGGCTCCAAAGGCGCGGCTGGGAGCCGAACGATTTCAACGCGCTTTTGCGCCACAATGGTGTCGAGAATATTCATTTCACATTTAGGGGTCTGGATCTTCACGCCTTCTCGCTGTTTCTAACACTTCATCAAAGGCTTTCCAGACCACTTCATCGGCGGCATTAAAATGAAGCTGCCTGCGTGTTTCTTTAGGCAACGCTTCATCGCCAACCAAAGTCATTTTCATCAGCGCACACGGAATAAGTTCGACCATGCCCTTAACATCTCGATTCACGCGAATCGCAAGACTATTCGCCAAGAATTTTTTGTCAGCACGCGACAATGAACCAACAATGACTTCGTCTTTAGTTAGTCGCCGCGATTCGTATTCGATAAAATGGTCACGAATAAATTTCCAACCTTTCTTACGAAATTCCGCTGACGCAAAGTCGAGAATAGGTCCACCTGCGAAGTCGCCATAGCCTTGTGCATCTTTAAACCACGTCACAACTTTCACGAGCGGTTTTGTTCTATAAACATACAAAGTCAGGCTCATCTCTCTGTGTCTCCGTGCCTTTGTGGCAAAATTATTCTTCGTCTTTGATTCCCTGCATCCGCTTGAGCGGACAGCCCGCGCGCAGCCAGCCATTCACGAAATCATCCAGGTCGCCGTCCATCACGCCCTGCACATTGCTCGTCTGCACGCCGGTTCGCAAATCCTTTACCATGCGGTACGGCTGGAAAACATAAGTGCGAATCTGGTTGCCCCACGAGACGCTGCCCTTCTCCCCGTAAAAGCGTTCCATCTCCTGCTTCTGGGCATCCACCCGCTGCGCGTAAATGCGTGAGAGCAGCAGCTTCATCGCCGTGGCACGATTTTGGTGCTGCGAGCGCTGGCTCTGGGACGCCACGATCAGCCCGGTCGGAACATGCGTGATCCGCACCGCGGTCTCGACCTTGTTCACGTTTTGTCCGCCCTTGCCGCCCGCCCGAAACGTGTCCACTTGAAATTCATTCGGCGGAATCACGAGTTCGCTCGAGGTCTCCTCAATTTCGGCAATCGCATCCACGCTGGCAAAGCTCGTGTGCCGCCGCTGGTTCGAATCAAACGGGGAAATCCGCACCAGCCGGTGCACGCCGCGCTCGGCCTTGCAATAGCCGTAGGCGTTTTCCCCGGTGACCAGCAGGGTGACGCTTTTAATGCCGGCCACATCGCCGGGCAGCGCGTCCGTCACATCGACTTCCCAGCCGTGGGACTCGCACCAGCGTTGATACATGCGGAACAGCATGTTTGCCCAATCGCACGACTCCGTGCCACCCGCGCCGGCATTGACGCTGAGGATGCAATTATTCTTGTCATGCGGGCCGTTGAGCAGGGCGCGCAACTCGGCGGCTTCGAGTTCCCGGAGGTGCTTGGAGAGGTCGCGTTGCAGATCCTTGACCACTCCCGCCTGGGCCGACTCCGGTTCGCCCTCCCCCAACTCGACCATCATCTTGAAATCTTCCAGCTCCCGCTCGGCCCGGAATAACGGCTCGATCTTTTTGCGCAGCAACCCCGCCTCGTCAATCAGCTTCTGCGCCTGTTCGCGATTGTTCCAAAACGTGTCCTTCGACATTTCGAAGTCCAGTTCGCCGAGGCGTTTTTGCGCAGCCGGGACGTCAAAGAAACCTCCGCAAGTGGGCAAGCTTGTCCGCCGTCGCCGTCAACTGGACCTTAATCGCGTCAAACATAGTGAGGACATTTACGGGGAAATACGCCGTTTGCCCAGTCAATTCTCGCTGAGACAGTGGAAGCTGGCAGCCGTTGATGTTGGTTTCCCGCTCGACATTCCGCGCGCTTCCCTCGACATTCGCCGCAGGCTGTCGCGGAAAACCAGCCTGGAAGAAAACCGCATGACATCGAGTTCGACATTTTCGGAATACGCCACGCATCTACGTGGGTTCATAGAGTCAGCCCTGCCCATGAACGTGGGAGGGCCGGGTTCCACACCGGCCCACTTGTCTCGGAAAGATGGGGTACGGGTGGCACTCCCTCTCCCGGCGGGAGAGTGCTGGGGTGAGGGGAAACGCAACGAACCCTCCACGGAAACCCAGTTCAACCAACTCGCTTTGTCCCTCTTCAAGCTCCAGTTTACTCACAACCTGCCCTATCAACAATTTTGCCGGTCACGCCGCGCCGCACCGGACACCCCCCGCGATTGGCAGACAATTCCCGCCATTTCCACCGCCGCGTTCAAAGAACTCGAACTCACGAGCCTGCCCGTCACGGAACGAATCGTGATTTTCCATTCCAGTGGCACGACTGGACAACGGCCCAGCCAACATTTTCACAACGCGGAATCGCTGTCTGTTTATGAGGCCTCCCTGCGACCTTGGTTTCGCGCGCACTTGCTCGTCGACTTGAATGACAGCGGCCAGCACCGTTCACCAGCGTCACGGGATAAACTTCAACTTGTTTGCCTGACACCGACGCCTGTCCAAGCATCCCACTCTTCTCTGGTCCACATGTTCGACACGTTGCGTCGCGAATTGGGTTCACAGAATTCCGTTTTCACCGGCGGCGTCGATCACGACGGCACCTGGTCGCTCGACGTGGACAAAACAATGGCGGCTTTGCGCCAGAGTGAGGAGGCCAAACAACCCGTCATCTTGCTCGGCACCGCATTTTCTTTCGTCCATTTGCTTGATCAACTCGCGGAAATGAAAGAGTATTTCAATTTGCCTTCCGGCTCGCGCGTGTTGGAAACGGGCGGCTACAAAGGCCGCTCGCGCACGCTGCCCAAGGCCGAGCTGCACGCGCTCATCACCCGGTTTCTGGGCATTCCCGCAGCACGAATCGTTTGTGAATACGGCATGAGTGAATTGAGTTCGCAAGCCTACGACCGCGTCGCAAACGTTGCCGCGAATCCTCAACGCGTCTTCCACTTTCCGCCGTGGGCACGCGCAAAAGTTATTTCGCCGGAGACCGGGCGCGAGGTCGCCAACGGCGAAACAGGTTTGCTTCGCGTCTTCGATTTG
>JBKJSC010000255.1:0-18429 GCA_046593035.1 Limisphaerales bacterium
CACCAACAAAGTCGTACCGACGTAATTCATATCATTGCCCATTTTGTTTCGGCCCGCGTTACTGCCGGACACTATGCGCGAATAATGTTCCCGTCAAATTATTCCTAAAGACCACGCTTGTCGGACCGGATCGCAAACCGACGGCAGTTTCCTTTTACAAACCAGAATGAGTTTGCAACAGTGCCGTATCCGCGCTGGAACAATCCGCCAACATTGTGAAAAAATACTGGCACGTCATCAACATCGGCATTCAAAACATGCTCGTCTATCGCGTGAACTTCCTGTTCCGTGCGGCGTTCGGGTTGGTGCCGTTGACCGCGACCATTCTCCTGTGGCGCACCATCTACGATGGTAAAACGGCGGGCAGCAGCGTGGCCGGTTACACGCTCGCGCAAATGATTTCGTATTATCTACTGGTCACGATTGTCGATGCGCTGACGGCGGTGAATGAAGACGACTGGCAGGTCGCCGCCGACATCAAGGACGGCAATATCAGCCAGTTTTTGCTCAAGCCGATTGATTACCTGACCTACCGGCTTTGTCTGTTTGGAGCGGGCCGGTTAATTTACACCACCGTGGCCATCGTGCCGGTGGCGTTGTTCATATTTTTTCAACGCCAGTATTTCGTGCTGCCGCCCAACGCGGCGTCCTTTGGGTGGTTCCTGGTCTCACTCGTGATGACAGGGCTGCTGCAATTCTTCCTCTCGTACACGATGGCGCTGCTGGCGTTTTGGGTTCTGGAAGTCGCGACGTTCATTTTCATCCTCTTCGCATTTGAGTACATCGCTGGCGGTCATCTGTTTCCGCTCAACATCCTGCCGCCGCTGCTGGCGCAAATTCTGAATCTCACGCCATTCCCGTACCTGCTCTTCTTTCCGATCAGCATCTATCTTGGGCAAACCACGGGTGAGTCGCTCATGCACGGGCTGCTGATTCAGGCCTGCTGGCTCGCGATTGTTTATGGTTTGGCGCGGTTCGTGTGGAGCCGGGGCATCAAGAAATATTCGGCGGTTGGAGGTTGAGATGAGTTCAGAGTTCAAAATTCAAAGTTCAAAGTTGGACGAGGCGGAAGGCTCCTCGTTCCGCCATCGGCCTTCTTCCCTTCGCCGTTACGCGGAGATTTACGCCGCGTTGTGGCGCAATTCCGTGGTGCGGGAGATGGGCTTCAAGGCGAACTTCCTGCTCTGGATCGTGGTGGAACTGCTCTGGTTCGCGCTGCAGTTGAGCTTCATGCTGGTGATCTACTCGCACACCGAACGCATCGGCACCTGGTCGAAGTGGCAGGTAGTGTTGCTGCTGGGCGCGAGCCATTTCATCCAGCAACTCTTCACCGCCTTTTTTCTGACCAACTGCACACAGCTCTCGGAAAACATCCGCACCGGCAAACTCGACTTCATGCTGTTGCTGCCGGTCAACACGCGCTTCCTGATCTCCTTCCGCCTAGTGGACCTCGGCAGTTTCGTCAACGCCGGCACGGCGCTGGCCGTGATGACCTACGCCGCGCGGCAACTCCACCTCGTGCCGTCGCTCGCTCAGATCGCGGGTTTTCTGCTGCTCGTGCTGGCCGGAATTCTCATCCACTATTCGCTGATGTTCATGCTGGCCAGCACGAGTTTCTGGACGGTGCGGGCGCAGGGGATTGTCTGGGGCTATTACAACCTGTTCAACATCGCGCGCCTGCCGGACGAGGCATTTCGCGGACTGTTCAAAGCCTTCTTCACGTTCGCCATTCCCATGTTGCTGGTGGCCAATGTGCCGGTGAAACTGCTCGTGGACAAGCTCGGCTCACCATGGGAAATGCTACTCCTCGTGGGCATGGGAGCGCTTTGTTTCCTGTTGTCCGAATGGTTCTGGCGCAAATCTGTCCGCCGCTACACAAGCGCCAGTTCGTGAATAGTGCGTTCAGAATTCCATTCGCTTCCGCCGAGGAATGCGCTAGTTTGGCCGTGAAATTCAAAGCGAATTGCCCATGAAATTATTGCTGAGAACCGCCTTGTTGCTGAGTTGCTGCGCACTCGCTTTGCCCGCCGCCGACAAGCCTGCCGCGTCCAAGAAACCGAAGAAGAACGCGGAAGTGGTGGCCGAGGAACCCAAGGCTATGTCGGTCGCTACCCTAGCTGAAAAGGCACGCCTGTCGGTGGTGACGGTCTCGCATTATGGACGCGATGGAAAACAAAACGGCGTCGGCGCCGGCTTCGTGGTGTCTTCCAACGGACTGATCGCCACGAGCCTGCATGTCATCGGCGAGGCCCGGCCGATCACGGTGCAACTGGCGGACGGACGGCGCTTCGAGGTCACGGAAATTCATGCCTGGGACCGCAAGCTCGATCTCGCCGTGGTTCGCATCGCGGCGGATCATTTACCCGCGCTGCCGCTCGGTGATTCGGAGACCTTGAAGCAAGGCACGCCGGTGGTCGCCATCGGAAATCCGCTGGGGCTGGATCACAGCATCGTGCAAGGCGTCGTTTCCGCGCGGCGCGACATCGAAGCGTTCGACATGATTCAAATCGCCATCCCGATTGAGCCGGGAAACAGCGGAGGGCCGTTGCTCGATCTTCAGGGGCGCGTGCATGGAATCCTCACATTGAAATCCGCCGTTACTGCCAATCTCGGTTTCGCCATGCCCATCAATGCGCTCAAGCCGCTTTTGGAAAAACCGAATCCCGTGCCCATGAGCCGCTGGCTCACTATCGGCGCGCTCAATCCGAAGGAATGGATGCCGGTGTTCGCCGCGCGCTGGACGCAACGCGCCGGGCGCATTCAAGTCGATGGCGCGGGTGCTGGCTTCGGTGGCCGCTCGCTCTGCCTCTCGCAAAGCACCGTCCCCGACCGGCCCTACGAGGTGGCGGTCACCGTGCGGCTGGATGACGAAGCGGGCGCGGCGGGATTGGTCTTCGCGTCCGATGGCGACCAGAAGCATTACGGTTTTTATCCCAGTGCCGGGCAATTGCGCCTGACGCGCTTCGACGGGCCGGACGTTTATTCCTGGACGATTCTCAAGCAGGTTCCCAGCCCGCATTACCGGCTCGGCGATTGGAATACGCTTAAAGTCCGTTGCGAGAAGGAAAAGATTCTCTGCTACGTCAACGATCAGCTCGTGATTGAATCTTCGGATCGCGAACTGCTGGGTGGCAAAGTCGGCCTCGCGAAATTCCGGCAGACCAAGGCGGATTTCAAAAATTTTCAAGTCGGCGGCAAAGTGGTGGCGGCGAACCCCGGCGCTCCCGCCGAACTCGTGGCCAGCATTACCAAGCACGTCGAACATCTGTCGGACAAACCCAACCCCGAAGTCGTGGCCGCGCTTCAGCCGCAGGCCGAAGCCAGCCGCACGGTGCTGCTGGAACGTGCCGAGAAATTCGAGCGCGAAGCTGCCCAACTCAAAAAACTCGCCGCCGCCGTCCATCGCCAGGCTGTGCAGACTGACTTGACCAAGGCATTACAGGGGCCGGAGGAAAAAATCGATTTGTTCCACGCCGCATTGCTGATTGCGAAACTCGACAACGCCGAACTGGAAGTGGAAGCCTACCGGCGGCAGTTGGACAGCATGGCAAAAGAAATTACGACAAAGCTGCCCGCGCAAGCCGATGACGCCGCCCGGCTGGCGATGCTGACGCAATATCTGTTTTCCGAAAATGGTTTTCACGGCAGTCGCGGTGACTATTACAACCGCGCCAACAGTTACGTGAACGAAGTGCTCGACGACCGCGAGGGGCTGCCCATCACGCTCTCCGTGGTCTTCCTCGAACTGGCCCAGCGCATCGGCCTGCGCACGGTTTCGGGCTATCCCCTCCCCGGACATTTCATGGTGAAATACATTCCCAAGAGCGGTGAGCCGCAACTCATCGACGTGTACGAAAGCGGAAAAATGCTGACCCGCAATGAGACCGAGGACTTGATCCAAGCGAACACCAGCGCGCCGCTGGGCATGGATCCCATTAAACCCTCCACCAAAAAGGAGATTGTCGTTCGCATGTTGAACAACCTCCTCGGCCTTTCCGAGCGCACGGAATCCGCCACGAACGCGTTGCGCTATCTCGATCTCATCTTGGCCCTGTCACCCGACTCGGTGGGCGATCGTTTGAAGCGGGCTGATCTCCGACTCCGCACCGGCGACACGGCAGGTGCAAAGCAGGATTTCAAATGGCTGCTCGACAAGGAAGCACCCGGGTTGGACTTGGAACGCATCGCCGAGTTATACCGCTCGCTCTAGTATTTCTTCTGACGCAACTGGCGCATCTCTTCCGATGTCATCGGGATCGTCGGCGGCTTGCGGTGATTGGCCAATTCGGACAGCGTCTGCCAGAGGGAACTGCCTTCGACCTGCACCGGCGTCGAGCCATCCACGCGCTCGTCCCCCAGCCACTCCAGCAATTTGATGCCTGAGATCGGGCCGTATTGCTTCTGGTCGCTGCCGACAATTTTGTATTTGAGATGCTGGCCAATGTGCCGGCGCCAGTCCATGACCTGCTTCGCGGCGGGCGTGACGGACTGGGCTTCGGCGGGTTGCGGCATCGCCGGCGTGCTGCCGACTTCGACGGAAACGCCGCCGATCTTGAATTCGGGAAACTTCATTTCGCCGATGTTAAAATCCGGGAGCTTCAATTCCGCATCGAACACTTCCTTGCCGCCAATCTTCGCCTCCATGTGAACCTCCGAGCCAGCCGGCGACGCCGCTGAGGTTTGGTAGCCATTCACAATCCATTCGAGCTTGCCGGTCGCAATATCCACCAGTAGGCCATGCACCGGAATTTTCGTGCCAATGAGCGGACTGTTGCGGATGAATTCCACGCCGTGCATCACATTTTGCCGCTCGCTGGCAAACAGGCCGAAGAACTCCCGCAAATCTCCCGGCAACCGCGCGCGGTCGATGCCGAGCGCCTTGAACCGGTCGGTCAATTGCGCGACGGAAGTTTTGCCCACGAGACAATCCGTGTGGCCGATGATGGCGATTTCCTTGCCGCCCTTGACGGCGCAGGCCAGCGCCAGCGTGCGCGTCATGGAACTCATGGAATCGAAGATGATGTTTCCGGCGTTGCGCAGCCAGATGAACTTCGCCTCGGGAATGCCGAGCACTTCGGGCATCAACGGATTCAGGCGCGGATCAATGCAGGTGAGCGCTATGATCGGCAGCGCGTCGGCGAACTCCTCCACATGCAAACCGGCCTTCTCATCACCGGCCAGGGCACGGTGATTGGCTTCCACAATGGCTTCGAAGAGGCGCATGGCTTTCCTAATCAGCGTGCCGTGAATTCTCTGACACTTTCAACATCTGACAGACGAAGTTCCCAAAGCGCAGCTTGAATAGATTTTTCTTCACGCGGTTTAGCTAAATCAGCTTTGGTGAATTCTAAGTCGAAAATCCTCTCCCAACTGCGCACGATTTCCTCGTGCAGGCACGTATCCGGCAAAGGCTTGCTCTTGTAAAAGGAAAGGCCCCGCATTTCTACTTTCTGCTCGAACGCTTCGCCCTCCTTCACGGTGGCTGGCAAATACCAATAGTTTAAGACGAAATGCCACAAATCGAAGTCGGAGAGGAGCACACGGTCAGGCGAAACTTCCAATTCCAGAAGCGCACCTTGAGCGCCCTTTTCGAGATGGCCGCCACAGCGCAAGTCTGGACATGAATGCAGTTGGCTTCGCCACTGTTGCCACGCCCAAATTGGCAGCGACGAAGCCTGCGGATGGTTGGGAAGGCGTAAGCGCATTTGACAAATCAACCAATCGTAGGCTGGACGGAAGCTTTGCTCAATGAACTCCGCTTCGCCCTTCAGCGTTTCGTCGTGTTTCAAAGCGCCCCAAGCCTTTTGCGTCTGAATGCTCCAAAGCTTCATCGGTTCGCAACAAACTTTCACGACTTCGGCTCATCATCCTTCTCCATCGCCTTCTTCAGCGCAGGGACTTGTTGGAGCAGTTTCTCAAACTTCACGCCGGTCAAACTTTCCAGGACGGGCGGCAATTGGGCGATGATCTGCGTCACGTCGTCGGTGAGCTTGCTCGCGCCGCCACCGGGGCCGTTGCCGCTGTTGATGATGACCATCTTCTCCATCTTGCTCAACGGTTCGCTGATCTTGCCGGCGACTTCGGGCAGGATGCGCACGATCATTTCGATCACCGCCGCCTCGTTGTATTGCTTGAAGGACTCGGCCTTGAGCCGCATCGCTTCGGCGGAGGCTTTGCCTTGCGCTTCGATGACGGCGGCTTCGGCCAGACCGCGCGCTTTGTTCGCCTCGGCTTCGGCAATACCGGTGGCCTTGACCACGTCGGCACTGGCAAAACCCTTGGCCTTGGCGGCGGACGCCGCGCCGGCGGCTTCGGTTTCAAGTTGAAACTTGGTGGCGTTGGCCAGGGTCTCGACTTTGTAACGCTCGGCATCGGCGGGTTTTTGGACATTCGCTTCCAGTTCCTTCTGGCGGCGTTTGATTTCCTGCTCCTGCAACTCGATCTGCTTCTGCTTCTCGATGATCTGCACCTGCACTTCCTCGGCTTTCACGAGCTGGCCGGTTTTGTATTTCTGCAAATCGTAGGCGAGGTCGGCCTCGGCTTTTTTCTGGTTCACCGTCGCCTGATAACTCGCCACGTTGGACTGATAATCGCGCTGGGCTTCAGCGATCTTGGAATCGGCGGCGAATTTGGCTTCCTGCCCGGCCTGCGTGGCTTGCGAGGATTTGATCATCGCGTCGCGGTCGGCTTCGGCCTGGGCGATCTGGGCGTCGCGTTTCACCTGGGCGATGCGCGGCTTGCCGAGCGCATCAAGGTAGCCCTGCGTGTCGCGAATGTCCTTGATCGTGAAACTTACGATGTGCAGACCCATGTTGCCCATGTCGCCAGCGGCCACTTCCTGCACCTTCTGCGCGAAAGCATCGCGGTTCTGGTAGATTTCCTCCACGGTCATCGTGCCGAGAATGGCACGCAGATGGCCTTCCAGCGTCTGCGTGGCGATGTTCATGATCGCGGCGGTGTCCTTGCTGAGGAACTGCTCGGCGGCGGTGGCAATGGAGATGTCGTCGCCCTTGACCTTGATTTGCGCGACGCCATCGACTTTCACCGGTACGCCCTTGCTCGTGTAAACCTCGGGCGTTTGCACATCGATCGTGAGCAGTTCGAGCGAAAGGATGTCCACCTTTTCGAAGACCGGCCAAACGAAGCGCCCGCCGCCCTTGACAATGCGAAAGCCGACTTCGCGCTCGGTGCCATCCGGATCGACCATGCGGCGTTTTTTTCCGGAGATGATCAGCACCTCGTTTGGTCCGGTCTTGAAGTACCGTTGAGAGTAGATGCCGGCGAAGACGAAGAACACGAAAAGGATCGAGCCGACGCCGATGGCGACGTAGACGATGTCACCCTTTTCGAGTGCCGCAAACATAGGGATGAGGTTCATAGGGTATGTGGATCAGGTGTTGGTGGAAAATTACTGTTTCGGTACGACAACAAATTGGGGTCCGGTAACGCGAGTGATGCGCACGGCCTGTCCGGCAGCGATGGGCTCGCCCCCCTCTGAGCGAGCCGCGGCGTTGTAGCGCGAGCCGCCCTGGACATAGGCAATTTCGCCCACGCCGTTCACCGGAATTGGCGTGATGATGGTCGCCTCCATGCCGACGAGCGAGACCACGTGCGATTCACTGGAGCCTTGGACCTTTTGGAACATCGTGTTGAAAATCCAGAATACCACGCTCGCGATGCCCAACCCGCCCACGGCCGACAATGGCGCGCTTATCCAAACGCTGCTGGTGGCTTCGATCTTGGTGAAAATAAGGCCAAGTGCGCCGAAGGCCGTGATGAACGAGGCCAAGACCGTGGGGCTGAAAAACGAGATGCCCGGTACGCCGGTGTGGTCGAATCCCGCCTCCGCGTGTCCGCCGGTGCCCACATCCATGTGCCCATCATGCCCGCCGAAAAAATGGCCGGCGATGGCGCTGAACAAAGTAAATATCAAACCCAGCACCAGGCAAGCGGCATACAAGAGCATATATCCTCGTCGTTTTGTTTGTCGGTCACAGTAAAGAGCCGATCAACACTTCACGCAAGCTTGAAAGCAGTTCGGCACGGTTTGTCACGGGTAGTTTGCCCCGATCGTATTGCGGTGTCTTAGGCATCTCGGTCTTTCAGTTTCGCCGCCAGTTTATCTGGGGACGTGGACAGTGAACTCCCAACAAGCAGCGTTGGCATCTACAATCTCCCGGCGGGTTTGTAGCAACGACACATGATTGTCACCAATTCCGCGCTTCCGTCGCGCTCCGGGTTTAGGTAGTCTCCGGCCATGCAATCCCACGAACTTCTGCGCGAAGTGTTCAGGACCGCCAGCGCCAAACAGGTCGCCGCCGAGACGGGCCTGTCGTTGTCGATGATTTACAAATGGGCCGAGCCGCCCGTTACCGGAACCGGCAGCGGCACCACCAATCCACTGGACCGCATCGAAGCGTTGTGGAAGAGCACCGAGGATCCACGCCTGCTTCAATGGATTTGCGAGCGTGGCGGCGGCTTTTTTATCAAGAATCCCAAAGCGCACTGGCCGCATCCGTATCAGGTCATTCCGGCGACCAACCAGATTGTCCAGGACTTCGCCGACATGCTCGGCGTCATCGCCGAGGCCGCCGGCGACAGCCATATCAACGCGCAGGAGGCGAAGGTCATTCGCGCCCGCTGGGAGGAATTGAAGACGGTCACCGAAGGTTTTGTGCGCTGTTGCGAGGAAGGAAATTTCCGGCCGATGAAAAACGTGTCGAACCGCCCGGCGGCGTAGAAGTAGCAGGGTGGCGCTCGCTTCAACAACTTGGGCGGGCTGGGTTTCACCCCAGCCACTTGTTTCGGAAAGCTGGGCACCGGTGGAACAGCGCCCGGCCAAGCTAATTGGCGTTAACATGAACCTAATCAAAGCCATCCTTCTTTGCCTTGCGCTGTTGTCCAGCGAGGGAACCGAGCGCCTTCGTGCCGCCGAGGTAATCGAAAGCGACCTCTGCGTCTTTGGCGGCACGTCCGCCGGGATTGTTGCCGCCGTGCAGGCGGCGCGCATGGGCAAGAGCGTCGTCATCGCCCATCCCACGAAATATCTCGGCGGCCTCACCACCGGCGGGCTGGGCGCGACCGACATTGGCAACAAGGCCGCCGTGGGCGGAATCTCCCGGGAGTTTTACCAGCGTATCGCCCGGCACTACGCGCAGGAATCCGTGTGGACCCAGGAAACGGCGGCAGATTACTTTGCCAAACGCCGCGGTGGCCAGGCGGGTGCGAGCAGCTTGAGCGGGGCGGACGCCACGATGTGGACCTTCGAGCCGCGCGTGGCGGAGAAGGTTTTCTTTGATCTGCTCAACGAGGCAAAAGTGCCCGTCTATCTTGAACAACGACTCGCATCAGTGAAGAAGGACGGGCTGCGCATTACCGAAATCACGATGGAAAACGGGAAGGTTTTCCGTGCGAAAATGTTCATCGATGCCACGTACGAAGGCGATTTGATGGCGCAAGCGAAGGTTTCCTATCACGTCGGGCGCGAGGCGAACGCGACTTACGGCGAAACGCTCAATGGCATTCGTGCCGAAACGCCGAAACACCAGTTCAGCGTCGCCGTCGATCCGTATGTGAAACCAGGTGATGCCGGCAGCGGCCGGTTGCCATTCATCCAACCTGGGGAGGGCGGCCGGCCGAATGACGGTGATCAGCGCGTGCAGACCTACAACTACCGCCTTTGTTTCACGACCAACGCGACGAATCGTCTGCCGCTCGCGCCGCCACCCGGCTACGATACGAAACGCTACGAGTTGCTCGCGCGCTATCTCGAAGCCCTCGTCGCCGCCAGGAAGCAGCCGCAGCTCGCGCAGTTTTGGAACCCGATCTGGATGCCCAACCACAAGACCGACATCAACAACAACGGCGGTTTTTCCACCGACTTCATTGGCATGAACTGGGATTATCCCGAGGCCGATTACGCGACGCGCGACCGCATCGCGAAGGAGCACGAAAACTACACGCGCGGATTTCTCACATTCCTCGCCACCAGCCCGCGTGTGCCTGAAAACATGCGTGCAGAAATGCAAACCTGGGGGCCGTGCCGGGACGAGTTTCTCGATACCGGCGGCTGGCCGCGCGAAATGTATGTGCGGGAGGCGCGACGGATGATCGGCGAGATCGTGATGACCGAGAAGCATTGTCGCGCGCTCGAGGTGGTGAAGGATTCGGTCAGCCTCGCAGCCTACAACATGGATTCCCACAACTGCCAGCGCATTGTGAAGAACGGCCGGGTCGAAAACGAAGGCGACGTGCAGGTGCCGCCCATGAAGCCGTATCCGATTTCCTACCGCGCCCTGGTGCCGAAGACGGGCGAATGCGAAAACCTGTTCGTGCCCGTGTGCCTGGCCGCGACGCACATCGCCTACGGCTCGATCCGCATGGAGCCGGTGTTCATGATTCTGGGCCAGTCCGCCGCGACCGCCGCTGTCTTCGCCATCGACGACCAGGTGCCCGTGCAAAAAGTGAATTACGACAAACTCCGCACGCGGTTGCTGGCCGACAAACAAATTCTCGAATGGAAAAGCACGAGCCGTTGAACCGGCGCGCGGCTCACAATTACCCGGGCCCTATGTGGAACGACGAAGTTGAAACCACGGATGAACACGGATGGGTCAGAGCAAAAGGGGCGTTTCGTCCGATTTGGGGGGCTCAGTTTCTCATGATTGAATTACTCGCCGGTGGTTCTTCAATTGTGTCTGTTTTTATCCGTGTGCATCCGTGTGCATCCGTGGTTAAGAAGTTTTTTGCGCGGGCACGCAACACAGGACCGCTGGTAGAAAAAACAATACGGCGATGAGCGCGGTGAGAAACGCGAAGGCCGAGAGCAGCCCGAAATGCACCACGGGCGGAAATGAAGATAGCCAGAACACGGAAAAGATGGCGATCAGGATGACGCTTGTGAAAATAATCGGCCGGCCCTTGAGGCGCAGCGTGGTGCGCACCGCTTCCGGGGCGGTCGCGCCGCGCCGGCATTCGCTTCGCCAATGCGTGATGAAATGGATGGAGTTGTCCACGCAGATGCCCAGCGAAATGGCCGCCACCATGATGGTGATGGAATTGAGCGGGACATTCGCGTAGCCGGCGACGGCGATGACGAGGCCAACGGGGATGGCATTGGTCACCAGCGACAGCAGGGCGAGCCAGACCGATCGCCAGAACCACGCGAGCACCAGGCCAATTACCGCCAGGGTGATGAAGACGCTGTTAAACTGGCTGCGGATGATGCGCCGGTCGGCTTCGAGAATGGAGTGAATGCCCTGCGCCGCCGAAACGTTGACGGTCTTGGGCTTGGTTTTCTGCGCGAAGTTCACGATGTCATCGACCAGTGCGAGATAACGTTCCGAGGGCATGTCGCGCGTGCGCACAATCAGGTAGGCAGTGCGGCCGTTGGCATCAGCCAAGGCGGTGAGGAAGGGATAGTTACGGGCCTTCAACGCGAGCACGAAGAGATTTATCATCATCGGATTGTCCGGCAGCTTGAAGGTGCCGGGGCGTTCGCCCTCCCAAATCTGGTTCATCATCGCCAGCACTTGCGGATAGGAATAGGCGGCGGAAACGCCGGGCCGTGATTCCGCGTAGCGCTGCACGCGGTCGGCGTATTGGAGGAACGCGGCGCTGTTGATGCCGTTGGTCATGCCGGTATCCATTTCGATCTGCACCACGTTGATCCCGCCATAAATCTGGTCCAATTCTTCGACGGCTTGGCGCGTCGGGCTTTGTCGCTGCAAGAATTCCACCGCCCGGATATCAGTGCGAATGAGGCGCAGCCCCGGCCAGATCAGCAGCACGGACACCCCGGCCAGGCCAAGCATCCAGAGGCGATGTTGCTGGGTGAAGCGGGTGAGCCAGGCGCTGAAATCCAGGGTTGAGGGTTGAAGGTTGAGAGTTGAAGATTGAACCGGCCAGCGGCGGGCCACCAGTTTCAACAGCGACAGCCCCGGCCCGAACGTCAGGAAGAAGAGGAGGCAGAGGCCGATCGTTGCGAGAATGCCGAATTCGCGGACTTGCCGGACCTCGCTCGTGGTGAATGACAACAGGCCGATCTGTGTGGTGACGGTGGCGAAGACCGAGCCGGCGAACACCTCCCGCACGGCGGTCGAGATTGCGTCGTCGATGCTGAGGCCGGTGGCGTGAAGGCGTTGGAAACTGGCGAAGATATGCGCGAGCAGCGTGAGATGCACCCCGGTGAGCAACGGAAAGAGCATCACCGTAAATACGTTCACCGAATACCCGCTCACTTCGATCATCCCCGGAATGAGGAACACCGCGATGAGCTGATTGACGAGCACGAGCGCGAGGATGCGCAGCGAACGGAACGCGAGCCACAGAATGAGAATCAGGAGGCCCACGGCCGTCGGCACAAACCAACGGATGTCGGTGCGGAGCGAGGCGCGAATTTCCTCCTCAATCAACGGCAGGCCCAGCACTTGAAACCGAAGCCCTTCGCGTTGGAATGGGGCGAGAATGCTTCCGATTTCTGTGCGCAGTTGGTGCTGACGTTCGGGCGTGTCGAGCTGGCGGCGGTAGGTTACGGTAATCAACGTGTGGCGGGAATCGGGAGCGACTATGACGTTACGCATGAGCGGATGCGCGAGGGAGAATTGTTTCAGCCGCGCCAGTTCCGCCGCCGACACCGAACCCTCCGGCACCAGCGGCACCATCTCGAAGCCCAGCCCCTTGCGCACCGGCTTCGAGGAGTGCGTCAGGCTTTTCACGTCGTCCACGCCGGGTTGTTGCGAAAACGCCTCGCTCACCCGGCGCACGGCGTCGATGCCCGCCGGTGAAAACACTTCCGCACATTCCAGGCTGAGGACGATGATTTCGGTTTCCGCCAGGATTTGGCGGACCTTTTCATAACTGGAAAGATTGCGTTGATCGCCTTCGAGCAGGACGCGGGTTTCGGAACTGACATTAAAACTGGAAAGTCGCGCCAGCAGGGGGACGCAGAGAACCGTCGTCAACAGCAACGCGGCCACGGGGTAGCGGAGAAACGGGTTGCGCGTCGGGCTGGTCACGGCTTCAGCGTGGTTGAAACAAATGCGGAATGAACCGGCTGACATTGCCGGTGATGCGGCGCGTGTCTTCACGGATGCCCAGTCCCGCAGCTTCGTGGTTGATGATCCAAACACCCATGACCGGATGGTTGCCTGCAAAGTCGGACCGGGGAGCAATCGCCTGATACACGAACCCCTCTTCGCCGTAATCGCCACCGTTGGTTTCCACCGTCACACCGTTTTCAACCAGAGTGACGTTGCTGCCTTCGCGACTGAGCTTCGGTTTTTTTACAAAATTCTGGCCGAGCGACTCTGGCGATTCGTGACACGGAAGCAAGTTGGGATGACCCGGGAAAAGCTCCCAGAGAATTGGCAGCAGCCCCTTGTTGCTGAGCAGCATTTTCCACATGGGCTCGATAAACCGGACGGGTTGTTGAGGGAGGTGCTGTCCAAATTCCTCATGCCACATCCATTCCCACGGATAGAGCTTGAAACACGTGGTGATCGGTTCGTTGTCCTGATCCACAAAACACGAGCGATTCTCGTCCCAACCGATTTCCTCCACCGGCGTATTTTTGGTGATGCGCCCCGCCTGATGGCAGGTGTCCTGCAGGTAGAGCAGGGTTTGCTCGTCTTCGGGATGATCCTTGAGGCTGCTGAAATGAATGCGCCCGACCGCCAGATGTTTCCACGCCTCAATCAGCTTTTCGTGGATGGAATTAAACTGATCGGCCCACTTGAAGGAATCCTGCAACCAGAACCATTGGGCGACGGCCGCCTCAATGAGGGCCGTCGGTGTGTCGGCATTGTATTCGAGCAGTTTCGGCGGTTGCTGGCCGTCGTAGGCAAGATCGAAACGTCCATACAGACTAAACTCGTCCCGTTCCCATGAATCCAGGAGCGCCGGGATCGCCGCGGCCGGAATGCCCAGGCGGGTCCACCAATTGTGCTTGATCACGGCTTCGGCGGCGGCGATGCAAAGTGCGTGCAGCGTGTTGCCGGCGGCTTCCAGCACATCGACCTCGGCGGCAGACAATTCGTAATAGGCCGATTCATCCCAATACGGGCCACTCTCGTGGGTGTGGTACGTCAGGCCGACGCCCTCAACTTTTTCCCGCCAGTTGGGCCGGACTGAAAAACTGTGGCGTTGCATGTCAGGAGGAGGAGGAGCTGTGCGAACTGCTGCCAAAGCCGCCGCGTGAAATCGAACCGCTCTTCGACGTGGACGAAGGCGATGTTGACCGGGCATTAACGCTTTGCGCCGCCGTCGGAGATGGTTTGGAAGCGACAATGGGGCTTTGATGAGGTTCGGGAGTCCAGTTGCCGCCATGATAGTAGCCCTGGTTGCGCGAGTAGTAATTGTACGGATAGGGAAACCATGAATGGTAGGGCGCGTGGTAGTAGCCACCATGACCACCGCCGACGTGGTGATTGTTGGTGTAGCTGTTTTCCGTGGAGACGGGATGAGACGGCGTTGACGTTTCATCGGGGCCGGAGTTGCATCCGGCCCACGAGCCAGTGGCCAGAGCGCCCGAGAGAACGAGGCTGATGTGTTTGCTGCGTTTCAATCGTGAGCGAATGTTCACCGCCGAAGCTGCCATTCGAGGGGCCGGCCGGCCATTACGAAGCAGCGCCGGTTTTGTATCAACCCATGATGGCCGCCGCCACCACGATGCACACGCCGATGATGATGGCGGCCCCGATTATGGCCGCGGCGACGTTTCTGTTTTCGATGATTTCCTTGTGCAGATCGCCGGGCGTGCATTTGTCAAAAAGTTTATAGCCGGCGATGGCCAGCGCGATGCCGAAGAGCGCGAAGAGCGCGGTGAGCCCCAGCGCGCCCGCGAGCGATTTCGCGTGCCAGCTTTCCAGATTTGGGTCCATGGACGCGCCGTAAAGCGAGAGTGGCAACAACAGGGCGGCGAGCCGAAGCACCGGTAGGATTTTACAGCGGGGGTTCATAGCGTGATAAGGGTAATGGTGATGGTTCCAATGCGTTTCTGTTTGGATGGATGGGTTGATAATACCAATTGCGGCAAATCTGGCGAGAACATTTTCAGAGAGCCGGCTTGCCGCCGGGAATACCGCCAGCGCTACTGCGGAAATGGTTCGGCATTACCGCTCACCCCGTTCAAGGCGTCGCCTTGATCCGGTAGAGATTTTCCTGGGAACGGATGAACAGCGCGCCGTCGTCCACCGCATACGAAGCGAGGGTGCGTTCGCCCAGCGGGTTTTCCGCCAGCTTTTCAAACGTCTTGCCGGGCTTGATGACCACGCCCACGCCTTCCTCGTTTTGAAAATAAATTCGCCCGTCGGCGAAGATCGGCGACGCGGAATAATTCCCGCCGAGCCGCTCCTGCCAATGCACCTGGCCGGTTTTGGCGTCGAGGCAACTGCCGATGCCAGCGTCCGACACCATATACAATTCGTCGCCGACCAAAAGCAGTGAGGGCGTGTTCGGCGCGCCTTTGGTGAGTGTCCAAGCAATGTGCGTGTCGGTAACATCGCCGTGACCGTCGGGACGGACCGCGATCACGGTGGGACGGTCATAGCCGGTGCCGATGAAGAGCAATCCGTGGCCAAACACCGGGCGCGGGATGACCGAGTAGCCGCCTTCGTAGCGCGCGCGCCAGATTTCTTTGCCCGTCTGCGGATCGAACGCGCAGACCGCACCGCTGCCAGGGCTGATGATCTGCTT
The DNA here is from genome assembly GCA_046593035.1 of Limisphaerales bacterium. Lineage (GTDB taxonomy): Bacteria > Verrucomicrobiota > Verrucomicrobiia > Limisphaerales > JAYTXL01 > JAYTXL01. The sequence goes on from JBKJSC010000255.1 coordinate 15,694, forward strand.
CTTGCCATTGACGGTGATTAACAGCGGCGTGCTGAAGGAGAATTTTCGGGCGGCATCCGAGGTGCGGGGGGTTTTCCACAGCACTTTGCCGCTCGACTTGTCTAGGGCGATGATGAATGGATCGCTCCCGCCGTCGCAACTAAACACCAGCGCCTTGTCCACGAGGATGGGCGAGCCGCCGTTGCCGTGCACGGGGGAGTATTGGATGTCGCTGTTGCGCCAGACGACCTTGCCAGCCAAGTCGAGACAGGCGGTGCCAAGGTGGCCGAAGTGAACATAAAGCCGGTTGCCTTCGAGGATCGGCGTGGGACTGGCCTGGCTGTTCTTTTGATGGCCTTTGGAAACGGGCATGGCGAAAACTTCGGTGCTCCACAGGATTTTTCCGGACGCGGCCTCCAGGCAAAAAGTTTGCAGCGATTGATTGCCGCCGTCGCGCGGCACGGCGGAGGTCAGGTAGAGACGTCCATCCCGCAACACCGGGGAGGACCAACCCAGGCCCGACAGGGGTTGTTTCCAGGCGACGTTCTTGGTGCCGGACCATTCGAGGGGAAGGTGGCGCGCGGTCGAATGCCCCTGGCCGGTCGGACCGCGAAACTCCGGCCAGCTTTCGGCGTGCGTGGAGGAACTGGCGGTCAGGATTACAGCCGTGAGCAGGGCGAAAGAATTAATTGTCATCGGTTAAACTGGGTTTATTTGCGTTTCTGGAAGCGAAGGTTAATGGCCCAGCCTTTCGCGCGCAAGCCGTCATTGATAGACGCGTGGATTTGGGGTTGAATTCACCACGGCAAATCCAGTCTAATCGCCCACGAACATGAAACGAACCCTTCTTCCTTTCGCCGCGATTCTGGCGGGCGCAATGTTTTCGATCTCCCTGGCTCGCGGCGCCGACTGGCCGCAGTTTCGCGGCCCCGACGGCGATGGCCATGCCGCCGCCAAAGGTCTGCCGTTGAACTGGAGCGAGTCGCAGAACGTGAAATGGAAGACGCCGATCCACGGCAAGGCGTGGTCCTCACCAGTCATTCTCGGCGATCAAGTCTGGCTCACGACCGCGACGGAAGATGGCAAGGAGTTGTCCGCGCTCTGCCTCAACCGCGATTCCGGGAAGATCATTCACGACCTGAAACTTTTCGAAGTGGCCGCCCCGCAGTTCTGCCACAAGTTCAACTCCTACGCCTCGCCGACACCGGTGATCGAGCCAGGCCGCATCTATGTGACCTTCGGTTCTCCGGGCACCGCGTGCCTCGACACGACGACCGGCAAGGTGCTGTGGGAACGGCGCGATTTCGTCTGCAACCATTTTCGCGGCGCGGGTTCTTCGCCGATCATTTTCGAAAATCTGCTGATCATGAATTATGACGGAAGTGATTTTCAATTCATCGTCGCGCTGGACAAGAAGACGGGCAAAACCGTCTGGCGGACGGAACGCTCGGTGGATTACCGCGACTTGAAAGATGGCAAGCCCGAGGCGGAAGGTGACTGGCGCAAAGGCTACGGCACGCCGCACATCGCAACCTTTGAAGGCAAGCCGGTACTCCTGAGCAGCGGGGCCAAGGCGCACTACGGTTACGATCCGCGCACCGGCAAGGAATACTGGCGAGTCGAGGAGCGTGGCCAGCATTCCGTGGCCTCGCGGCCGCTGGTGGGCCACGGCTTGATTTATTTCACGACTGGATTTTCGCAAGGCCAGCTTTTCGCCGTGAAACCGCCGCCGATGAGCGCGTGGAATGGTTGTGTGGTGGACGCCGGCAAAGAAGAGGAAGCCTCGCCGTCCAAGCCGCAGGTCGTCTGGCGCGTGAAAAAAAGCGTCGCGAACAAACCGTCGCCGCTGCTCGTGGACGACTTGATTTTCATGGTGACCGACGGCGGGAGTGTCGCCAGTTGCGTCGAGGCCAAGACCGGGAATGTGGTTTGGAATGAACGTCTCGGCGGGGATTGCTCCTCCTCGCCGATCTATGCCGACGGCCGCATCTACTCCTGCAACGAAGCGGGCAAGACGTCCGTCATCGCGGCGGGGCGCGAGTTCAAGCTGCTGGCGGAAAACAAACTCGACGACGGCATCATGGCCTCTCCCGCCGTCGCGGGCAAAGCACTTTACCTGCGGACGAAGACGGCGCTGTATCGGATTGAGGAATAATTTTCGTTGCCGTTTGAACCTGAAATCCGAGCCGTCTGTCGAACAGCTAAAATTTAAGAAATCAAATACTCATGGCCACCTACATCTACGAAACGATTCCCAAGAATCCGAAAGCCCAGCCGCGCCGCTTTGAGGTGCAGCAGAAGATGACCGAGCCAGCTCTCACGGTGGATCCAAACACCGGCGAGGCGATCCGGCGCGTCATCACTGGCGGATCAGGAAACATTTATCGCGGCACGAGCATCCTGTCGATGAACTCGCCGCGCTCGCGAAAGAAGTAAGGGCGGTCGGCAAAACGCGAACACCCCCATTACTCGCGCTTGCCACCGGGGCCGGTGGCTGGTAGCAATCACCCAACACAAATTCCTTTTTATATGAAAATAAACCGATGGTTCCTCGTCCTGGCGGGCACAACCGCTGTCATCGCCACGCTGGCCCTGCCGTTGATCGGCGCGGACTCGAAGGCCAAGCCCGGCTACAAAGACACGCCCATGCTCCCCGACGGCAAATGGCACGTCCATGATTCCGACCGCCCGCAACCCACGGTGGTCACGCCCGGCACGTCCAGCAGCCAGGACGCGCCCGGCAAGCCGCCGTCCGAC
>JBKJSC010000257.1:0-11994 GCA_046593035.1 Limisphaerales bacterium
CTACCTGGTGAACCGCGCGCGCAGTTTCATCTTTTCCACCGCTCCGGTCCCCGCTGCTGCGGCTGCGGCAAATGCCGGAATCAAACTCGTTCAATCTGCCGATGGCGAAAATCGAAGGAATATCCTGTTCGATTTAGTTGAAGAAGCCGAATGCTCAATAGTTGGTTTCAAAAAAGATATTTATGACTTGTGGAGTCCAATTCTGCCGCTGATTCTCGGCGACGAGGTAAAGGCGATGGAAGCTGCCGCCGCGTTGCGCGAGCAAGGCATTTTCATTCCCGCCATTCGCTATCCGACGGTAGCGCGCGGCGCGGCGCGGCTGCGCCTCACGCTGTCGGCAGCGCATTCGGCGACCGACGTGCACCAGTTGATTGCGGCACTGAGAACGTTGAACATTGAACATTGAACTCCCTCGCCCAACTCGACCATCGGCACGTCTGGCACCCGTTCACGCAAATGCGCGACTGGCTTAAGCGCGAGCCGTTGGTGATTGTGAAGGGCAGGGGAGCCGTGTTGCGCGATGTGAACGGCCGGGAATATCTCGACGCCAACGCCAGCATCTGGACGAATCTTCATGGCCATGCTCATCCGAAAATCAATGCAGCCATCCGAAGGCAGCTTGGGAAAATCGCGCACAGTTCCGCGCTGGGGCTGGCGAATGAGCCGGCGAGTCTGCTGGCCGAACGACTGGTTGATGCTGCTAATCCATCATCCACAGTCCGCGATCCGCAATTGACAAAAGTCTTTTTCAGTGACGACGGTTCCACGGCGATGGAAGTCGCGCTCAAGCTCGCCTACGAATTCGCCCGCCGCTCCGGGCGCAGCCAGAAACCCAAGTTTCTTTCCCTCGCCGGCGCGTATCATGGCGACACGGTTGGCGCGGTGAGCCTCGGCCACATTGACCTCTTCCATAAAGCCTACGCGGGACTGTTGTTCAAGAGCGACTCGGTGATGGCACCTTACTGCTATCGTTGTCCGTTTAATCGTGCCAAGCCCGAGCGAGCCGACGCGCGCGAGTGCCGGAAATGCAACTGGGAATGCGTCGGCAAGGTGGAGCAGAAATTCGCGGCGCAAAAAAAGCGTGGCAATCCCTACGCGGCAATGGTCGTCGAACCGCTCATGCAAGGCGCGGCGGGAATGATTCCCCAACCCGCTGGCTGGCTGCGGCGCGTGGCCGACATCACCCGCGGCCACGGAGCGCAATTGATCGCGGATGAAGTAATGACAGGGTTTGGTAGGACCGGCGTTGCGCCGGTCTCAAATCAATCCGTCGCTCAATCAAAAATATCAGTAAAAGCCAAACGAGACGCCCGTTCTACGCTTTTCGCCTGCCACGTCGAGAGTGTGCAGCCCGACTACCTCTGCGTTGCGAAGGGCCTCACCGGCGGCTATCTGCCGATGGCGGCGACACTCACGAGGCAGCCCGTGTTCAACGCGTTTCTGGGTGAATACGAGGAGTTCAAAACATTTTTTCACGGCCACAGTTTCACCGGCAACCAGCTTGGCGCGGCGGCTGCCTTGGCGAGCTTGGAAATTTTGCACGGCAAAGAATCCATCCGCAGTCGCGCAAGATTGGAACAGGCCTTGCGCACGGAATTAGAATCGCTCTGGTCGTTGGCAAATGTCGGCGACGTCCGGCAGGTCGGCTTGATTGTCGGCGTCGAGTTGGTGCGCGACTGGCGCACGCGCGAGCCGTTTGATTTGCGGGAGCGCGCAGGCATCCGCGTTTGCGAGGCGATGGCGCGGCGCGGCGTGTTGACCCGGCCCATCGGCAACGTGATCGCGCTGATGCCGCCCTATTGCATGACGCCGCCACAGACATCCAAAATGGTGGGTGCTCTCCGCGATGCCATCGTCGAAACATTTGGAAAAACGAAACTGTAATGAAACGGAAATCCGTTCGCCGCCCTCAGCCGGGAAAGAAATCCTCGTGGGATTCGCAGAAGTGGCGAAACCGTTGTGCCTGGTGTGCACAGAAAATCTTGGCCAACCAAAAAGTATTCGGCATTGAACTGCGTCTCCGCCCGGAAGCGTTCCGCGAGGTTGACCCTGGCACCGTTCAACCGCTTTTGCTGGCCGCGTCGGGCCGCACGGTGCCGATGTTGATCCTGCGCGAGGATTCCCCGGCGAAACAAGAAGGCAAGGACGCGCTGTTCCAGCTTTGTTCGGAACCGTGCGCGGTGAATCTGCAACAAGCCTTGCGGCTGGAAATGGGCGCGTAGATGGCAAACCCTGAGAGGCAAGGCCAAGCCGTGTTCCATCCGTGTTTCATCCGTGGCTAAAACTGTTCTCAATGTCCGGGCTGATGTTCCTGGATGTATTCCTGTTTCAATCCCAGCTTTTCCGGCGCGTGCAGGACGAGCATTTTCATGCGGATGTCGTTGGGCACTTCCTTCGCCGTGAGTTTCGAGACCACAATCATGAGCGTGATGGCCAGCGGCACGGTCCAGATGGCGGGTTGTTCGCAGAGGATGCGCAGCAGCGGATGATGCGCCCAGAAATCATTCAATGGGGCAAAGCCGGAAAAGATTTTGCCCATCGGCCCTTTGTCGAGGGCCAGCGTGCTGAAATTGGTCAACGCCGCCGCGCCGAGCGCGAGCAGGCCACCCGTCAACATCCCCAAAGCCGCGCCGCGCATCGTCATGCCGCGCCACCAGACGGACATGAAAAGCAGCGGGAAATAACTCGCCGCCGCGATGGCAAACGCCTGCCCGACCATGAAATTGATTTCCAACGGCTCGACGAAGCAGCCGAGCACCACGGCCATTCCACCCACGACGACCGCGCAGATTTTGAAGGCGGCCATCCGTTCGGCGGGCGTGGATTTGGGACGCAGCATCCGCCCGTACACGTCGTGGGCCAGCGCGCCGGTCATGGAGACGAGCAGGCCGCTGAAGGTGGACATGAAGGCCGCGAACGCCCCGGCGCAGGTGATGCCGCTGAGGATGGAACCCCACGGGATTGTTTTCTCACTCACCCGTTCACCCACTTTTCCACTTACTTCCCCGCCGGGTGAGTGGGTGGGTGAGTCAGTGGGTGAGTGGGAGTTCAGAATACGCGGCAACTCCAGCACAATCTTGTCCGTGCCCTTTGCGCCGACGCCGTTGTAAAGCTCCGGCAAGAGATTGCGTCCCATCACGCCGAACACGGGCGGGAAGACGTAGAAAACGCCGATGAGAATCATCACCCACATGGTGGTGCGCTTGGCGGCGACGCCGTCGGGGTTGGTGTAAAAGCGCACGAGGATGTGCGGCAAGCCCGCCGTGCCGCAGACCAGCGCGATGATGAGCGAGTAGGTGTAAAGGAGCGAATAGGGCTTCGTGTTTAGCGGAACGATAACGGCATCTTTTGTCGGGAACGCTTTGTAAACTCCGTAAGAATCCTCGACGATTGAAACGCCATTTGTCTCCAGTGTCTTGGATATTTCAGCCAGAAACTCTTTGCGATTCTTAATGGGCTTGTCGGTCCACTTCACAAAAATATTCGTCAATTTTGGGCTGACCATGAGAACAGACGGATGGCGCTCACGTGCCCAATCAACAACAAGCCCCATTGCATCATAATAATTATCCGCCATATGAAAATCTATACCTCGACGGACATAATCATTGAACGGTTCTTGAAGGCCAAGAAACCAACCATGAGCCTCAAATCCATTAGTGATCGTTTGCAGTGGGCCGTTGTATTCCAGCGTGGGTTTCGCGGCATTCGCGGCTTTGGTGGTCAGCGGGCCGAAGGGGTTGAGCCAGGTGGAGTCGGCGGGGGCTTTTCCTGGCAAATCCTTCCTGTTGATTTCTGAAAAAGCTTTAGCTGAATCATAAACATCCGAATTTGCTTCAGAAACCATGAAATAAACATCTCCACTGAAGTTTGCCTGCAACTGCTTATTGTAATTCCCATACACCGCCATGAGCACGAAGATGGGCACGGAGATGGCGAACATCTTGATCCAATACTGGACCGCCTGCACCAGCGTGATGCCTTTCATGCCGCCGAGCGCGACATTGAGCGTGATGACCGCGCCGACGAGCGCCACGCCCACCCAATAGGGCAGACCGGGAAAGATGTAGGCCAGCGTTGTGCCCGCGCCTTTCATTTGCGGCATGGTGTAGAAAAATCCGATGAACAGCACGAACACCACGGCGATCTTGCGGAACACCGGCGAGTCGTAGCGCCCTTCCGCGAAGTCGGGAATGGTGTAGGCACCGAAGCGTCGCAACGGTCCGGCGATGAACAGGAGCAGGAATAAATAACCGCACGCGTAACACACGGGATACCACAGCGCGTCGTAACCGCTCGACATCACCATGCCCGCCACGCCCATGAAGCTGGCGGCGCTCAAGTATTCGCCGGAGATGGCGCTGGCGTTCCAGCCCACGCTCACGCTGCGTCCGGCGACGAAAAAATCGCTGGCCGTCTTGGAAGTCTTCGCCGAGCGAAAGCCCATCCAGATCGTCACGATGACCGTGATGGAACTGAAGGCGAGGATGTAGGGATCGATGGCGGCGAACATGGTAAGTGGGTGAGTGAGTCAGTGAGTGAGTGGGAGGGAGGAGCGCGTATAGTTCAGCGGCTTTTTCTCAATACCCAGGCGTCAGGGTTGTTTCCCATCGTCACCAATTTGCCGAGGATGCGGTCGCAGAGGCGGTGAATCTCCCGTGACTTCGCGACGGGCGCGTAGCCGCATTGGACGGCATGTTCGAGCCAGGTTTGGGTTTCGGCGGCCTCGCCTTCGGCTTCGTTCAGTTTGTTGACGAAGATGGCCTCATACTTGCGCCGACGCCATGCTTCCGCCAGTTGTGCGGACACGGAACGTGACGAGCGGCGAATCTGATCGGTGAGCGAGTAGATTTCTTCCTTCGGAAATGCCTTCGTGAGTTGGAATACTTCGCGCGACATTTCCATCGCAAGTTTGTAAACATCGAGTTCCCAATGATGCTTGATCAATTTCATAAGGCGGCCATGCGGTCGGTTTCCCACTCACTCACTTTCCCACCTGCCCACTTTCGGTTTTGTCCGCGACCTCAGCCACCTCCGCCTCCTCCAGCGCGATGGAGCGTTTGATGAAGAAGAAGGCAATCACCCAGACGAATGGGAAGAACGCGATGCCGAGCACGAACCACGTGAGCGTGAAACCGAAGATGCGCGTGGCCATCAGCTCGGGAAAAAAGTAGTTCAACAGCGGCAAGCCTAGCAGCGCCACGAGAAACCCCAGTGCGCAGGCGATGGACAACCGCAATTGCCGGCGCATCAGCAGGTGGAGAAACTCCTCGCTGTGGATATCGGGCTTTGGCTTTTCGGGAGGTTGCATGGCCGGAGTTTGTACCAAGGACGGCCTGCGGGAGCAACGGGGATTTGAAAGAAACTCGGCGGTGAGGATCGCGGCATCCACGCAGAACCGAACCACACGGTCGCTTGCCTTCGCTCCAAAGGGGACAATGTCAGTGTTTCCCGAAGCGGCTAATAAGCGTAGGCGGTGTGCGTCCCGGCGAAACCGGACAGGGAATGGTCGCCGTGGGCCGTGACGGGGCTGAAGCTTTTCAAATGCGCGGCGGCGGCGGCACTGAGGACGCAGCGTTGGCCAATGGAGCCGGCCACTTTTTCGAGGCGGAAGATGAAGTTGACTTCGGGGCCGATCAGCGCGTCCTCGCCTTCGGAGAGGGAGTTGTCCACGGTGACGGTGCCATAGTGAATCACGAGCCGGAAGGGCAGGCTGTTCGTGGCCTGCACCTTTTTCAACTCGGCCAGAGTGCGCGCGATGACTTCCGGCCCGGTGTCCGGGAGTGGCCAGTAGGCGAGAAAACCATCGCCCAAGTATTTGTTTATCTCGCCGCCTTGTTTTTCGATGATTTCTTTGCAGGTGGCGATCCAGCGGCCCACGAGTTTGGCCAGTTGGTCGCCGGGCATCGTCTGGCTGAGGGGCGTAAACTTTTCAATGTCGGCGATCAGCAGCCACAGGTCGGCGGTGCGGGACGCCTTGATGGTCATGTAACTGGTGGTTTCCACCAGGGCTGGCTCCGCCGTGGGGTCGGGCGCGGTTTGCCGGTAAACGAAACGGTTCACCCCGATCTCCAGTTTGTCCTGGTCTTTCAATTCGACAGGCTGTTTGACGCGGCGACCGTTGAGAAGAATGCCGTTGCTGCTGCCCAGATCGACGAGCCAGTGCTCGCCCTTGCCCTGGGTGTGGATCATGGCGTGGCGGCGGGAGACTTGATTGCCGGGGAGGACGACGGTGTTGGTCGAGTCACGCCCGAAGGAACAAGTTCCCTGGACGGGCAATTTGTCACCCGCTTCTGTTTCGAGCCAAGCATTCATGGGGACATTCTAAACAAGCCGAACAATTTTGCAACCAGACAACCACGCCGAGGATGGTGAAATCTCAAGCGATCACCTCGGTCCGGTAGCTCACCTCGCCGAGTTGGAGGAACAAGCCGTTCATCAACGGGACAATTTCGTTCGCATTCAAGGCCTGCGAGTTGACGCTCACAGCCTGGTTGGTCGCGCTGTTCTCCACCCAGAAACAGCCGCGGTAATGATGGAAGCGACCCTGGATTTCCGCCAGCCCCGGCACAGCTAGCACGATGGGATTGGAGCGGCTCGTGCCGAACGCGGCGTCGGTGAACAGCCACACGGCGTCGTGGTGCGCCAGTTCGGTGTTGATGGGACAAAATCGCACCGCGCCGCGCGCGTTCTTCGGCTGGTCTTCGGGTCCGGCCCACAAGGTGATGTTGCGGATCTCCAGATCGCCCGCGTACGCGGAGGCCACGGGGAGGACATCCAGGAAATACTCGGCGCATAACGCCAGCGGGGCGCGGCGGTTGATTGGCTCGCCGTGATCCGCCGAAAGCGGCTGACCATCGAAGGTCGAGCCGCCGTAACTGCCAGCGTCGCGCAGCGTCGGGATTTTACCGTGACACTCGGCGATGACATGCACCTGGCTCAGGTGCCGGGTTTTTTCATCATTTGTTTTGGAGCGCGGCCAGAACCAGGTGATGAAATCCGCTCCCGACCGGTTGCGTCCGATCTTGAATTGCGGCCGTGTCACCAAATGCAACGCCCGCGCCTTGGCTGGGTCCGTGGGGGTGAGTTTGAGCACCGAGCCGCGCTGCACATAACCGAGAAACAGCCGGTGGATGATAAGCTGCCGCGCCCGTTGCTCCGTCGAATAATTCACCGCCGCCAAACTAAGCTGGTAATCGAGTGACAGGCTCAACGGCTGGTATTCCTCCGGCAATTTGTACAGCAGCAGTTCGCTTAGGTTCGCCACCGTGATCGCTTCCGGCCCCGGCTCCGCGACGGATTTCGACGCCTTCTCCGTGTCGTGATTGGTCAGGACGGACGGCCAGTGTATTTTCCGGGTGGGGTCTTCCGGAGAGGCGTTGAGGGACAACGGCCGGGCGCCGATGAATCCCTTGAGCTGGCCTTCGACGCGGAGTTTCACCGAACATTGCAAGACGAAGCTGCCCGCGCACGCTGGCTCCAGTGGCAGTTGGAGGCGGACCAGCCGCCCGGGCGGCAACTGTTCGATCCGCTCCGACACGGGTTGCCCCAGTCCCCGTGATTCCAGCAGGAGATCGACTTGTTCGAGCGTGGCATCGGTCAGATTTTTAATTTTGACGAAAAGAATCGACGGATGCCCTGCCACCAGGACGTGAGGGAAGTAGAGGCTCACACTCACCGGCGTGTCGCGGGTGATGCGCGTGGAATAATACGTCGTGGTCAGCTTGATGGTGTCCCGCTCGTGCATCGCGTCCCGCGTGGGTTTTTCGGAAAGTGTGCCCGTGGTGCTGACTGGCGGCGCGGTGGTGGGCAGGGCGGAGTGGGTGGTGGGCGGCTGGCCGGCATCGGCTTCGACGTGCAACGGCATGCCGCAACTGCGGCAAGCATCGTCCGCGGAAGAATTGGCCTTTCCGCAAGCTGGACAAATCGTAATCATGAACCGTAGGCGCGCGATGTGGTGCCAAGCCAAGCGTGCCAGAAACTTCGGGCCGGAGGAAATGAAAAACCGCTCCAGAAGCGGATTTAGCGATGTCGTGAGCCGTCAAGGGGCGATGCTGAGAGCAGGCTCGGATATGCGCGCGACCTCATTCGGAAGTCTCTTTGATGAAAACAGGGTATTGTGAAATTTCAATTCCAATTCCGAGTTCACCAGCCAAACTCAAAAACTCCGGCGGAAAATAGTCGCACTGAACAATCACATCCTTTCGTTCAATTCCAAAATCAAGGCGAACCTCTTCTACTCCCGGAAAATGAACAAGCTTTTGTAGCTTAGCCCTGTTCGCCTTCAGGAAGTTGAATGCATCTTGAATTTGCCCTTGAAAATCAGAAAAATCTTTTTTGCTGGCGTCACAACAAAATCCGGACCTCAGCAACTTTTTGCCTTTTGGTTTGGTTAAGCGTCGCGGTTCGCCTTTACGCGAGACGAGGTAGGTATTCAGTTTTATTTTTCTGAGAAACACTTCCACTTCAAAGTTCTTCCCACAAGCTCGAAAAACGCAGGGCATAGGATTTTTCTACGTCATTCCTCAAACAACGCCTTTGCAAACTCCTTCGCATCGAAAGGCTGCAAGTCATCCGCCTGCTCGCCGAGGCCGATGAATTTGATGGGCAAGCTGAGTTCCTTTTGAATCGCCACGACCATGCCGCCTTTGCTCGTGCCGTCGAGCTTGGTGACGACCAGGCCGGTGAGCGGCACGGCCTTGTTAAATTCGCGCGCCTGGTTGAGCGCGTTCATGCCGGTGGTGGCGTCGAGCACCAGCAGCACTTCGTGCGGGGCGCCGGGAAGTTGCTTGCCCATCACACGGTGAAGCTTCTGCAATTCCTGCATCAAATTATGCTTCGTGTGCAAGCGGCCCGCCGTGTCCACGAGCAGGTAATGCGATTTACGCGCGAGCGCTGCGGTGACGGCGTCGTGCGCCACCGACGCCGGATCCGCGCCATACGCACCGGCCACAACCTCGACCTTGAGGCGCGCGCCCCAGAGTTTGATCTGCTCGATGGCGGCGGCGCGAAAGGTGTCGCACGCGGCGAGCACCACGCTTTCGCCCCGCGACTGAATCAAATGCGCGAGCTTGGCGGAAGTCGTCGTCTTCCCGGTACCATTGACGCCGACGATGGAAACGACGGTCAACCCGTGCGGCTGGCGATGCAACGTGACCTTCTCCGATGTAAGACTTTTCTCCACTTCCTGCCGCGCGATGGCAAAAACGTCCAAGCCGGCGCTGCCCTGGGTTTCGTAAGCCCGCTTCACGGCGGCGACAATTTGCGTCGTCATCGCGTGACCGAAATCGGCGCCGATGAGCGCATGTTCTAGTTCAACGAGCGTCTGGCCCGTCAGCTTGGGCGACAGCGTGACGATGCGCTTGATTTCGTGAACGAGCTTGGCGTGCGTCTTTTGCAGCCCCTCTTTGAACTTCTGAAACAGACCCATGAAGTGTTAGTGCGGATTGGAGATCGCGGAATGGGGAGTTTCCATTGGCGATGCCAGGCGTTTAGCTTTCGCTCTGCGACGTTCGACCTTCACCTTCATCTTCGCCACGTAATCGAGCGGCAGTTTCATGGAACCGATGAGCGGCTTGCCTTTGTTCATGCCGTGACAATCCGAGCCGCCCGTCACGAGCAGGCCCAGTTGCTCGGCCATCAACAAGTAGTGCTGGCTCGCGGCGGTCGAGTGGCGGGTGTGAAAACATTCCAGGCCGTCCATGCCCATTTCGACCAGCTTGGGAATCACTTCATCCGTACGATTCAAACCGGGGTGCGCCATCACGGCCAGGCCGCCGGCTTGATGAATCAATTCAATGGCCTCGCCCGCGGGCATTTTGAATTTCGGCACCCAGGCGGGTTTGCCATTTTTTAGAAAACGGTCAAAGGCCTCGTCCTGCGTGGCGCACAAGCCCGCCTGCACCAGCGCGCGGCCCACATGCGGACGTCCGGGGGAACGGCAGTTGGCGATTTTGAAAACCGCCTCGGCGGGCAGCGCCAGCCCCAGTTCGTTCAGTCGGTCGCACATTTCGCGAATGCGGTTTTGGCGCACCTCTTGGAATTTGGCCAGCTCGGCGAGCAACCGGGGATTCTCCGTGTCGAGAAAATAGCCGAGCAGATGCAGTTCATGGCCGCCCAGATCAGCCGTCAGCTCGGACGCCGGAATAAACTCGATCCCCAGTTCTCCACACGCCGCGCCCATGCGAGCGCAGCCTTCCACCGTGTCGTGGTCGGTCAACGCCACCACGGTCAGCCCGCAGCGATGCGCGTGGCCGGCCAGTTCCTCGGGCGTGTACGTGCCGTCGGAAAAGTTCGTGTGGAGATGGAGGTCGGCGAACATCTTAAGAGCAAGAATCCAGAATCCAGAATCCAGAATCGAGTAGAAGCGGTGAAGAGTTTGCGTGGATATTCAACTCGGCCCAGCGACAGCCAACGGCCATTCTGAATTCTGAATCCTGACTCCTGAATTCAGCCTTCACTTCACCGTCCTCCCCGGGCGCATCAGTTCACCCTTCACCTTGTCAAGGATGCCATTGACAAACTTGCCGCTGTCGTCGGTGGAGAATTTTTTCGCGATGTCCACCGCCTCGTTGATGCTGACCACCGGCGGGATGTCATCGCGATGAAACATCTCGTAAATCGCCAGGCGTAGGATGTTCCGATCCACCACGGCCATCCGATGCAAGTCCCAGTTTTTGGCGTGCTTCATGATCTCGGCGTCCAACTGATCGCGATGCTCCAGCGTGCCGCGGATCAACGGATCGGCGAAAAGCCGCAGCGCCGCCTCGGCCGTGCTCAACGGCGGCAGTTCGGTCGTTTGCCCCCACTTGGCGTCGCCCTTTTCATCCGCGATGGCCGACATGCGTTGCGAATTCCAAAAATGATCGAGCGCCGCCTGCAAATTCTCCGGCGGATTCAAATCATACTGGAACAAAAATTGGACGGCGTGTTCCCGCGCCTCGCGTCGCATACCCATGGTCGAACCATGCCGGAGAATGCAGACAGGGTGAAGGCAAATCTTCGATCCCACGGTGGGTTGAGGACGCAACTTGATAATCATTAACTCATTTTACTTATCCGCCGCTTGGCGAGCCTTGCGGTGACGGGATGAAGACGGGTAATGAATGAGCATGATTCAACCTCATTTATTGACTTGCACGCCACAATCGGCCACTCTGCGGACATGGGAAAAGTCGTTGTCACGCTGAAGCTCACCAACCAAGGTGATTTGGTTGCGCAGCATCGCAAGCTCTCCAAGGCCAAGCCGCGCACGGTGGAAGTCGAGGCGCTGGTGGATACCGGTGCCACGCGCCTTTATCTCAAGCCCAGCGTCATCAAGGCCCTCGGCTTGGAGCAAGTGGACGAAGTCGTCTCGCAGACCACCAATGGCCCGGCGAAGCGCTCCGTCTATGAGCCAGTGCGTCTCGAAGTCATGGGCCGCTACGGAAATTTCGACGTGGTGGACATCGGCGAGAAGGTGCCGAACCTGCTGGGCCAGATTCCGCTCGAATACCTCGACTTTGTGGTGGACTCCAAGAACCGCAAGCTCATCCCCAACCCGGAGCACGGCGACAAGCAGATGAGCGAGGAATACTGAAAACATGGACAAGAGCACGCCCTACCTGATAGAGTTCGACAGTGCCGATGCGGGCAAGACCGCCTATTGGGCCTTCCGCTGGGTGAACAACGCCGGCGAACACGGCCCCTGGAGCGCCACGGTGAGCGCGACAATCACTGGTTGAAGTAAGCAAAACGACTGATCAATACCTATCCAAATGAAGAAAAATCTGCTGTTTAGCTTGTTCCCAAAGAACATCAACATGGTTCTTGTTGGAATAGTGATTCTGGCGAATCCGGGATGCACTGAGAAGCCAGTTAAACCATCCACTGAGAAGCCAGTTAGCAGGCTGCTGAAAAACCGGGTGTTTTTTGTTTGGACTGTTTCTTCATTGGTCAATGTGTTGCTGATCACTGCGGAGGACAGATGTTTAAGGTACGGATGACTCGCTGCTT
>JBKJSC010000139.1:0-17422 GCA_046593035.1 Limisphaerales bacterium
GCTGTTCATCCAGATGCGCTCGTTACCGTAACACTCGACGATGTCAATCGCGCGCGCCGGCGTGCATTTGCTCTCCGGGTACAGGGTCATGCCCGCCCAGAAACCGCGGTCGAGCACGTGCTGGACGGTGTGTTCCTCGACATGGTCAATGATGCAGCGCTCCGGCTTGATCCGTCGGTCGTTCTTGAGCGCGTCGCAAATCAAGCGCGTGCCCTTGAGCTTGTCCTCGAGATGCGGTGTGTGGACGAGGATGAGCGAATTGGTGCGCGCCGCGAGGTCAATGTGCATTTCGAGCACCTTGAGTTCGTTGCGTGAGTTTTTGTTGAGGCCGATTTCGCCAATGCCCAGCACCGTCGGGCGGTCGAGAAATTGCGGGATGATGCCGATGACTTCCGTGGCCAGCTTCGTGTCCTCGGACTCCTTGGGGTTGATGCAGAGCCAGCAGAAATGCGGCAGTCCGAACTTGGCGGCGCGCTTCGGCTCGTAATCGGTGAGCTGGCAGAAGTAATCGTAAAATCCGTGGACGGAACTGCGGTCGTAACCGGCCCAGAAGGCGGGTTCGCAGACGGCGGCGCACCCGGCGGTGACCATGTCCTGGTAATCATCGGTCGTGCGGCTGACCATGTGTCCGTGGGGTTCGATGTAGCGCATTTGTTGAATGGGGTCAGTGTTTACGGAGAACAGCACCGCTAGCGACGGCTTTGGCTGTCGCCTTAATCATATCGCATTTCGATTTCAACCGAACAACAGCGAAGTCTTTTATGTAGCTGCTCGCGAGAATCTTGGCGTCTTTACCCAACGCCTTCGAAATCTTCGCGCATAATTGTTTTGAGCCGAACATCAACGGATGAAGTGCCTCAAAACAATGCCCCAACGCTGCGTAATCTACTGGCCACGTATTACCCATTATCCGGATATGGTCTGCCATCAGATCACCGGCTTCAATCCGCACGGCAAACCCAGGGCCACCAGCATCACAACAACCGAAAAGTTCGAGTCCGGCGAATGTTCCTGACAAACCACTAGCGAGCCAATGTGCGCATTCGTCGAGGACACATTCTTGAGAACTCGGTGTATTGATTTGCAACACCATTTCAAAGATGCATGGCTTTTGTTCCACTGCGTAATGCTTAATTACTTTTTCCTCCACCTTTGCCATCGTCCATCGGTTCCCAACCGTGCCATCTACCGCCATCGACCATTTCCTGCATGGCAACCACAATTCACAAGTAGGTGAGGTAGTGAAAACACCGTTAAGTGAAACAACCTGCGCGGCGCATGTTCCGAGCTGTAGTGTTTTTGGAGCATTGTAAATTACTTCCAACTGCCTGAACTGCTTCTTCGACTTATTTGCCGACAAGGCTTCGATTCGCGCGAATGTTGAGTGGGAAATTACACCTTCAGCAGATACCTTCGCCTTCCCGCCAAGAGACTGACCAGGCCAAAGCAAGGTGGGAAGCTGTATTACTTCAACTGCATTTGCTGACTTTTCTTGGGTGAGAAACTGAAAATAGAGGTTCATTCAACCCTTCTTCATTTGCCACCCGGCCACGCCCCCGTAGCCCCTTTGACCGTCGCCTTCGCCAGCGGTTTGGTCGTCGGATCGCTGAAGGAAAGCAGGACTTGTTTCGCGCGCTGCGGTTTCTTGTTGCCGAGTTCTTTCATCGCCTGGCGGAAGGCCTGGATGCGGAAGTCATCTTCGCCCGGCGCGCGGTCCACACGGTCGAGGAACGCCGCCAGTTCGATGAGCTTGCAGCGGGCGTCCATGAAGTAGAGGTCGAGGATTTGCTGGCGTGTCATAATCGTTAGTGTGCCGCCACCCTAGCGGAGAATGGGGCGCTGCACAATGCCCGGTTTCCAAGCGCCCGTCTTGACGCGCCGTTGCGCATTGTGTTTAGGTAAGGAGTCGATCAAGGTTACCAGCCTATGCCTACATACGAATATATTTGCGCGAAGTGCGACCACCAGTTTGACAAGGTTCAGTCCATGTCGGACGCGGCGCTGGCCGTCTGTCCGAAGGAACTTTGCGGCCAGAAGAAATGGGGCAAAGGCAAGGTGAAGCGCGCCATCGGCACCGGCGCGGGGCTGATCTTCAAAGGCAGCGGTTTCTACATCACCGATTACCGGAGCGAGAATTACAAGGCGGGCGAGAAGAAGGACGCGCCGGTAGCGGCCAAGCCGGCGGAAGGCAAGGCGACGGAAAGCAAGCCAGCCACCGAGAGCAAACCCGCCGCCAAGACAGAAGCCAAACCGGCCGCCAAGACGGCCCCGGCGAAATCTTCCGCCGATTGAGTTTCGATTTATGACGTCCGTTTTCCCAAGTTGAAGTGAAGCGGCTCCCGGCAATTTTACTCGGTTTGATTTTGGCCAGCGAGGTCGTGGCTGCGCTGCCGGATCCGATGATGACGGTGAGAAGCCGTTCCGATCAGTTTGTGGTCAGTGGCGTCATGACCATCGCGCCCAAGAAACTCAAGCGTGAGCCGGTCAGCCGCGAGCCGGAGCCGGCGGTCACGTTGCTGGAACTGGAACCGCCGTTGCTGGCGGTGATCGCCGAGCGGATCAAGGTGGAACTGCTGCGGGAATTGGGTGCGGCGGACAAGTGGCAGGGGAAGATTCTGGTCACGGTGCGCCAGCCCGGGGAGACGGATCCGGAGGTGTACATCACGTCGGAGCGGTTCCAAAACAACTGGCAATACCGCGTCGAATTGCCGCCGCACATCGAGCCGGCCATGCTGGCGCGCGTCTTGGTGCGGGCGTTGTTGCTGGAGCTGACCAACCGTTCCGCTGGCGAGCGTCCGGCGGAAATTCCGCTCTGGCTGTCGGAAGGCTTCACCGCGCATTTGCTGGCCTCGCCGGAAGCGAGCTTGAATCTCCAGCCGGAACAGCCCTTGCGGGACAAACGGTTCAACACCCTCGCCGCCATCGCCCCGCCCGCGCGCGACCGCGTGAAGCCCGACCTGCTGGCGCTGGTGCGCGCGCGGCTGCACACCGTGCCCCCGCTGCCGTACGCTGATCTGAGCATGCCGTCGGAGGAGCAACTTTCGGGCGATGCGTGGGAAACGTATCGCGGGTGCGCGCATTTGTTCGTCACGGAGTTGTTGAAACTCAAGGACGGACGCGCGGCGATGCGGGAAATGTTGCGCGCACTGCCGGAGTATTTGAACTGGCAGTTCGCCTTTTACCGGGGTTTCAACGCCCATTTCCGCAGTGCGCTCGAAGTCGAAAAATGGTGGTCGGTCACGCTACTCAATTTCACCGGGCGCGACCAGCACTTGAAATGGTCCGCCGAGGCGAGCCTGCAGCGGCTAGATGAAATTCTGATTGCACCCATCGCCGTGCGCGCCACGTCCAAAGCGTTGCCCGAGCGCGCGGACGTGAAGCTGCAAATGCTGTTCATGAAGATGAAGTATGCGCAGCAGAAAGAGACGCTTCAGAAAACCATCAACCAGCTTCGCGCCCTCCAGTGGAACGTGCCGCCCGACATGATGAAGCTGGTCGATGACTACCGGGTGACGCTGGAAACGTATTTGCAAAAACGGAACAAGGCGTCCGGCGAAACAGATGTCCGCGGCGGGCCGGCGACGGGCCTGCACCCATTTGTGCGCGAGACGGTCGCCAAGCTCGAGCTGTTGGACGTCATCCGCGAGGATTTCAGAAAATACGGCTCGCCCGCCACGCCGCGCGTGGCCGCGCCCTGAGGTGATTTTGAGCCAGTGCGGCGGCGGGGCGTGCCACTTGACAGACCGGACTTCAAACTTATAGTGCTGCCAAAATGTTAATGGACGCTTCATCGGGGCCGGGCGAGGAGCCGCCTTCAAACGGACAATTTGATTCCCTCAAACAATTCCACGCCGCCGGGCG
The DNA here is from genome assembly GCA_046593035.1 of Limisphaerales bacterium. GTDB lineage: Bacteria > Verrucomicrobiota > Verrucomicrobiia > Limisphaerales > JAYTXL01 > JAYTXL01. The sequence goes on from JBKJSC010000139.1 coordinate 3,862, forward strand.
CGGGCGTTGGGCGAACGTTTCGGACGCGGACTGGAATGACTGGCGCTGGCAGCTCAAACATCGCATCACCCGCATCGAGCAACTGGAGCAATTCCTGCCCACGCTGACGCCCGAAGAGCGCGCCGGAGCCATTCTTGCCAACACCAAGCTGGCGATGGCCATCACGCCTTATTTCTTCAATCTGATTGATCCGGCGGATGAAAACTGTCCCATTCGTTGGCAAGTGATTCCGCGTCTGGAGGAAACGACCACCGCGCCGTGGGAAATGAGCGATCCGTGCGGCGAGGATTCGCATTCGCCCGTGCCCGGCCTGGTGCATCGCTATCCCGACCGGGTGCTTTTTCTGGTGACCGATCGGTGCGCGGCGTATTGCCGTTACTGCACCCGCTCGCGCCTCGTGAGCAACGCGACCGGCTACGATTTCCACCCGGAGTTCGACCGTCAAATCGCCTACATCGCGGAGCACCCGGAGATTCGCGACGTGCTGCTTTCCGGCGGCGACCCGTTGCTCTTGAGCGATGAAAAGTTGGAAAATCTTTTAAGCCGGCTGCGCGCGATCAAGCACGTCGAGTTTCTCCGCATCGGCACGCGCATTCCCATTTTTCTGCCGCAACGCATCACGCCGGAGTTATGCACGATGCTGAAGCAGTTTCATCCGCTCTTCATCAGCATTCACTCGAACCATCCGCGCGAACTGACGACGGAAGTTCGCGACGCGCTCGGTCGTCTCGCCGACGCTGGCATCCCGCTCGGCAACCAATCCGTCCTGCTCAAGCATGTGAACGACGACGCGATGGTGATGAAGGCGCATGTCCAAAAACTCCTCATGTGCCGGGTGCGGCCGTACTACGTTTACCAGTGCGACCTCATCGCCGGCTCGGCGCACTTGCGCGCCAGTGTTCGCGAGGGCATCGGGATCATGGACGCTTTACGCGGCCACACCACGGGCTACGCCGTGCCGCAATATGTCATCGATGCCCCCGGCGGAGGCGGCAAGGTGCCGGTGAATCCGGAATACGTTCTGAGCCACAACGCCGACCGCGTCGTTATCCGCAACTTCGAGGGAAAAGTTTTCGAGTACATCGAGGCTGCCAACGGCAAGCCGGTGTACAAAGCCTCCGAGAATTTCAGCGTGCCGGAGTGGGCTTGATCTCCGGGAGACTCCGCGCCCGGCAATGATAGCTGGCCACGCTGCGTGAAACTGAATCGCATCAACCCACAAATTTCTGCATGACTAACGCGCCCGTTGCCGCCGCCAATCCCAAACACACCTGGACTTTTTTTCGCGCCGGCGGACTCGACCAGGTCAGTCTGCAAACCGGCGCTGACTTGCTCGCGCTGGATCAACTCGATCAAAAACTCTGGGTGGCGTTGAGCTGTCCCACGCGCGGGCTGGAGTTCGATGCCAAAACGCTCGAACTGATCGACACCGACAAGGACGGGCGCATTCGCGCGCCGGAAATTTTGGAGGCGGTCAAGTGGACCGGCCAGCGTCTCAAGCAGCCGGACGATCTGACCCGCAGTGCGGCCGCGTTGCCCTTGAGTGCCATCAACGACGCCAACGAGTCCGGCGCGAAACTGCTCGCCAGCGCGCGGCAGATTCTCAAAAATCTCGGCAAGCCGGACGCACCATCTATCACGCTGGAAGACCTGGCGGACACGGCCAAGATTTTTGCGCAAACTCAATTCAACGGCGACGGGATTGTACCCGCCGATTCGGCAGCGGACACGGAGACCAAGCAGGTGATTGAGGAGATCATCGCGGCCCTGGGTGGCGATGTGGATCGCAGCGGCAAGTCAGGCGTCACGCAGACCAAGGTGGATACGTTCTTCGAGGAGTTGCAGAAATATTCCGATTGGTGGAAGCAGACCGAAATGTCGCCGGTGATATTGCCGTTGGGCACGGGCACGGGTCCGGCGTTTGATTCGTTGAAAACAGTTCGCGCCAAGGTGGAGGATTACTTCGCGCGTTGCCGTCTGGCGGCGTTTGACCCGCGTGCCGTCTCGCCATTGAACCGCACCGAAGCCGACCTGGCTTTGATCGCCGCGAAAGAACTCACGACGGCGAGCGATGACGTGGCCCGGCTGCCGCTGGCGCGAGTCGATGCGGGCCATCCACTGCCCCTGGGTGAGGGCGTGAATCCGGCCTGGGCCAGCGCGATGGCCGTACTCGACAATGACGCCGTCACGCCGGTTTTTGGCACGAACAAGACGACGTTGACCGAAGACGAATGGCGGCAGCTTGGTGCGAAATTGGCGGCATACGAAACGTGGCTAGGCGCGAAGACGGGCGAGCGCGTGGAGAAACTTGGCCTGGCGCGTGTGCGTCAAATCCTCGCCGGCCCGGCGCGCGCCGCCATTGGCCAGCTCATCCAGCACGATCTCGCGCTGCAAGCCGAATTCGACCAGATCAACTCGGTGGACCGGCTGATTCGTTACCATCGTTATCTCTGGCAGCTCCTGAACAACTTTGTCACGTTCCGGGATTTTTACAGCGGGCGGGACAAGGCGATTTTCCAGGCGGGCACGCTTTATCTGGATCAGCGGAGTTGCGAGCTTTGCCTCACCGTTGAGGACGCGGGCAAACACGCCGCCCTGGCCGGGCTGGCGGGAACGTATCTCGCCTACTGTGATTGCGTGCGAAAAAGCACCGGCGAAAAAATGCAGATCGTCGCCGCATTCACGAATGGTGATTCCGACAACCTCATGGTCGGGCGCAACGGCGTTTTCTACGATCGCCAGGGCCGCGACTGGGACGCCACGATCACCAAGATCGTGGAAAATCCGATCAGCATCCGGCAGGCATTCTGGGCGCCGTACAAAAAGTTCATCCGCATGATGGAGGAGCAAATTGCCAGGCGCGCCGCCGCCGCGGACACCGAAGCGCAGAAAAAATTAAGCGACGCCGCGGTGGCTACGGCCAATGTGGACAAGGCCAAACCCGCCGAGCCGAAGAAGATTGATGTCGGAACCGTCGCCGCGTTGGGCGTCGCTTTTGGGGCCATCGGCGCGGCGCTTTCCGGCCTCGCCACTGGATTGCTCAATCTGCAATACTGGCAGATTCCACTCGTGTTTGTCGCATTGATGCTCCTGATCTCCAGTCCCTCGATGCTCATCGCGTGGCTCAAGCTGCGGAAGCGCAACCTCGGTCCCATCCTCGACGCCAATGGTTGGGCCGTGAACGCCAAAGCCCGCATCAACGTGCCGTTCGGCGCGGCGCTCACGGCGGTTGCGGCTTTGCCGGTCGGTGCCCGTCGCAACTTGCACGATCCGTTCGCTGAAAAGAAAAGCCCGTGGCCTTCCATCATCGTGTTCATCGCGCTCTCGTGGCTTGTCTTCACGGTGCTCAACAGCATGGGCTATTTCGACGAATGGATCGGCGGCGGAGTCGGCACGGAGAAGGTGAGAACCATCACGAAGTGATCGGAGAATGTTGGTGCGATGTCCCGCGAAACCAAATCCGCCAAGTCCGCACGTGTCGGGGAAATCATCGCCGCTTGAAAAATTGCACTGGTTTCAAGGCTGCTATTTGATAGCTTGCTGGCATGAGCGGCATCACATTCATGGTGGACGAGCACGGTGAAAAGACGGCGGCGGTCATTGATTTGCGGAGGCATGGTCGAATCTGGGAAGACTTCTACGACTCGTTGCTGGCCAAATCCCGCGCCCATGAACCGCGTGAAACTTTGGCATCAATCAAACAGCGCTTGAAACTTGCCCACAAGGGGAATGGCTGATTACACCCTCACTTTTGCAAGTCGCCCGCGATGTGTCCTAATGGACTTCGCCGCATTAGTAGATGACTGATTACACCCTCACTTTTGCCCGCTCCGCACGGAAAGAGTTGGAGCGCCTCCAACCCCAATTGACCGGAAGAATCTTGCTGAAAATCGAAGCGCTCACACAGACTCCCCGGCCACCCGGTTCAATCAAGCTGCAAGGAGAGGATAATCTCTGGCGGATTCGGATCGGCGACTACCGGGTCATCTATGCCATCAACGATTCTTCCAAGGTTGTCGATATATCCGTGATTCGTCACCGACGTGATGTTTACCGGGATTTCTGAACTGGCCATGTCCCACGAAACCAGCTCCGCAAAGGCCGCCCGAGTAGGGAAAATCATCTCTGGACTGCAACGCGCTTACCCGGATGCACACTGCGAGTTGAATTACACGAACCCGCTGGAGTTGCTCGTCGCCACCATTCTCTCGGCGCAATGCACCGACAAGCAGGTCAATCTCGTCACGGCGAAACTGTTTTCAAAATACCGCAAGGCGGCGGACTACGCGCAGGCGAATCCCGACGAATTCATGGCGGACATCCGGCGCATCGGGCTTTTTCGAAACAAGGCGAAGAACATTCAGGCGGCTTGCCGTGCGCTCATTGAAAATCACGGTGGCGAAGTGCCGCGCACGATGGCGGAGCTGACCGCGCTCGCAGGCGTGGGCCGCAAGACGGCGAACGTGGTTTTGGGAACCGCCTTCGGCCTCAACCACGGCGTCGTGGTGGACACGCACGTCGCGCGCCTGTCCTCCCGGCTCGGTTTGACGAGCGAAACGACGCCCGAGAAAATCGAACTCGCCTTGCAGCCGCTCCTGCCGCGCGAACAGTGGGCGCAGTTCAGTCATTGGCTCATCTGGCATGGCCGCCGCCGCTGCTCCGCGCGCACTCCGGATTGCGCGAATTGTGAAATCCAAAAGCAATGTCCGCGAAAAGGCGTAAAGAAGTTTTAGCCACGGAGAACACGCGGACGGAGCACAGTTCATCGTCAGGTTCATCAAAGGAAGATTTCCTCCGTGTTAAATCTGTGCTTAATCTGTGGCTAAATGAATTGGCTCCTGCTCCAGTCCGGCCCCGGCGAACCAGCGTTCAACATGGCGTTGGACGAGGCATTGCTCGAAGCGGTGGCACGCCTGGATCGGCCCGTGCTGCGATTTTATGGCTGGACCGAAGCGGCCGCCACGTTTGGCTATTCGCAGAAGTTTGCCGAGGTCGAGCGCCTCACACACCTTCGTCCGCTGATTCGCCGCCCCACCGGTGGCGGACTGGTGCCGCACGACGCGGACTGGACCTACAGCCTGATTTTCCCACCGCAGCACGAATGGCACGCGCTTAAAGCGGTGGAAAGTTACCAGCGGGTGCACGAATGGCTGCGCGCCGCTTTCGCCCGCTTGCAAACGGCGACTGAATTGTCCCCCTGCTGTGTGGAGGAAGCGCCTGGCCAATGTTTCGTCGGTGCCGAGCGATTTGATTTGCTGTGGCAGGGCCGGAAGATTGCCGGGGCCGCGCAGCGCCGCAACCGTGACGGATTGCTCATCCAAGGTTCAGTGCACCCGCCGCCCGGCGTGGCCAAACCCGACTGGCAACAGGCGATGTGCGACGTGGCCGCGCAGCAATGGGGCGTCGCGTGGGCCGCGATGGAACTCGAAACTTCGTTGTGGGCATGCGCGGAGGAACTGGGCCGAGAAAAATATTCCCAGGCAGCCCACAACCAGCGTCGTTAGTTTTGACGAGGTCGCGGCGCTTTGCTATGTTGTGGAATATTCTTTGACCCTGACCCCATGAAATCATTTCGGCCACCCGCATCTTCCGATCCCGCGTGGGGCCGCGCCGGAGGCCGGGCCTTTACGTTGATCGAACTGCTGGTGGTCATCGGAATCATTGCCATATTGGCAGGCTTGTTGTTGCCCGCGCTTTACCGTTCCAAGGAAAAGGCCAAAGCGATCAAGTGTCTCGGCAACGTCAAACAGTTGCTGCTCGGCTGGAAGTTGTATTCCGAAGACCACGACGGCTGGCTGGTGCCGAACATCGAACCGCCGAACGGCACGGGCGGCTGGGTGCAGGGTTGGATGGATTACAGTGGCAGCGCGGCGAACACCAACACCGCGTTTCTGGTCGATCCGCAATTCGCCAGGCTCGGTTCGTATCTGGAAAATCCGCGCGTCTTCAAATGTCCTTCCGATCGCAGCACCGTCACCATCAACGGCCAGACACATCCGCGCGTGCGCAGCTACGCCATGAGCAACGCGATGGGTGATCCGCTGGGCGGCCTCGCGCTGCCGTCGCCGCCGTATCAGACGTACATGAACATGGCGGACATCGTGACGCCTTCACCCGACAAGGCATTCGTCTTTCTCGACGAACATCCTGACAGCATCAACAACGGCGTGTTCGGCGTTTTCATGGCGGATCCCAACCAGCCGCAGCTCAACGCGATTTTGGATTACCCCGGCAGTTACCACAACGGCGGCTGCCTCATCGGATTTGCCGACGGCCACGCGGAAACGCACATCTGGCTCGACGCACGCACCAAGCCGCCGATCCGCGGCATCCCGTTGCAACTCGGCGTCTATTCGCCCAACAACCCCGATGTGCAATGGCTTTCGGCGCGCACTTCGGCGCTCATCCAGTGAGGCGTTTTACAATCAAGTCTGCCGTCCGCTCGACCGCGCCTTGATTTTCGCGAACGACTTGCAGTGCGTTGCGGCCCAGTTCCGCGCGGCGGGATTCGTCGCCGAGCAATTCGCCGAAGACTTTTTCCAACTCCGCCGCGTCCCGCACTTGCGCGGCTCCGTGATGCGCGACGAACGCGGCGGCGATGGAGGCGAAGTTCTGCATGTTGGGACCGAAGACCATCGCCTTGCCGAGCGCGCCCGGTTCAATCGGATTCTGCCCGCCCTCGGCGGTCAGGCTTTTGCCGACGAAAATCAGCGACGCGTGTTCGTAAAAGTATTTCAATTCACCCGTCGTGTTGACCAGCAGACAATCCACTTCGCCCGGTTTGAACTGGCTATTGGCAAGCAGTTCGCTCCGGTACACGAACGTTACGCCGAGCGCGCTCAGTTCCTCGCCGACGGCTTTGCCGCGTTCAAAATGGCGGGGCACCAGCACGAGAAACAGATCGGGAAACTGCCGCCGCAACCGGAGGAATTGCGCGGCCAGCAAAGCTTCCTCGCCAGCGTGCGTGCTGCCGGCCACGAGGACGCGCGCGCCATCCGGCACACCGAGCTGGCGGAAGAGCGCGGGCACGTCGAGCAGCCGCCGTTCATCCAGCTTGGCCGCGTCAAATTTCAGGTTGCCGACGATGTGGATGGCTTCGGGCCGACAGCCGAGTTCGCGAAGCTTGGCCGCGTCGGATTCATTTTGCGCGCCCACGCCGTCGAAAGCCGCGAAGACCGGGCGGAACAAAAAATCAAAGCGTCGGTAGCCGCGATAGGATTTTTCGGACAAGCGGGCGTTGACGAGGAAGAGCGGGATTTTGAAATCGTGGGCGTGCCACAGAAAATTCGGCCAGATTTCCGCCTCGACCAGCACGACAGCGGCGGGATGGATGGCGGCGAGCGCGCGCGTCACGAAACGGCGGCGGTCGATGGGGTAGTAAATCTTCTCGATGTGCGCCGGCAGTTTTTTTTGCAGTTCGCCCATGCCGGTGGAAGTGGTGGTGGAGACGACGAATTTCAAATTCGGCAGGCGCGGTTCGAGTACCTGGATGAGTTGGGTGCAGACGTTGACTTCGCCCACGCTCACGGCGTGCAGCCAGAGCACCTGGCGGTTGGTTAGGGCTTGTTTAATGCGGCCTTCGTAGCGGCCGAAGCGCTGGGCAAAGCCGCGCTGCCAGTTGCCGCGCCGCCACATCTTCAGAAAATAATACGGCGTGCTGAGGCAAAACCCGGCGAGGAACAGGATGTTGTAGAGGAAACGCATGGCCTCAGCCACGGAAGAAAATCCACCAGACGATCAGGAGCATCGGCAGCATGAAGGGCAGCGTGAATTTGAAGACGTAGCCGAGGAAGCCCGGCGTATGAATCTTTTGGTGATCCGCGATGGACTTGACCATGAAGTTCGGACCATTGCCGATGTAGGTGTTGGCGCCGAAAAAGACCGAGCCGACGCTGATGGCGAGAACGAGCCGGGTGAACTCAGGCGTGGCGATGAGCATGGCGAGTTGCGCCGGATCGTCCACGGCCTTGCCCGCCGCCGCGCTCAAGAAGCCCAGATACGTCGGCGCGTTGTCCAGCACGCCGGAGAGCGCGCCGCTGCCCCAGTAGTAGAGACCCGGGGTGGCGCTGCCGAGTTTGGCGGCGTTGATTTGCAGCCAATCCATCGCGGGCATCATGGTGGCGAAAATACCGACAAACAGAATGGCCACTTCCTGGATGGGATGAAAGTTGAAGTGGTTCGCGTCGTGGATGTGCTTTTGCGTCGTGTAATACGAACCGATGGCCGCGGCGATCATCAACCCTTCGCGCAGAAACGGCGGATTGTTGATGAACACCGCGCCGAGAATGACGCCGAGAAAAAACAGGTTGGGCAGGCCTTCGCAGCGCCATTGGTCGGCTGGCTCGGCAAGTTTCTCGCGAACCGGCTTGGGAGCGCGCTGATAATTGCGGCGATCCACGATGTAAAACATCGCGAGCAAAATGCCCAAGCCCACGACCCACATGGGCCAGCAATGCTCCGCCACCCACCAGAACGGAATTCCTTTCAGGTAGCCGAGGAAGAGCGGCGGGTCGCCGATGGGCGTGAGGCAGCCGCCGACGTTCGCCACGATGAAAATGAAGAAGACGACGTGATGCGCGGTGACGCGGTATTTGTTCATCCGCAGCCACGGGCGGATGAGCAGCATCGACGCGCCCGTGGTGCCGAGGAGATTGGCGATGACCGCGCCGACGAAAAGGAACCGGACGTTTTCCCACGGCGTCGCCTCGCCTTTCACGGTGATGTGAATGCCGCCGGAGACGATGTAGAGCGCACCGATGAGCGCAATGAAACTCACATATTCGTGCGCGGTGTGCAGCACACGTTGGTGCGCCTGAAGGCCGAACAAATAGTAGGCCAGCGTCAACGCGCCGAGAGAGTACGCGACCTTCGGGTAATGTTTCCCCCACCAGCCGGCAAAAAACAGCGGGGCCAAGGCAATGGCCGTCAGGAGCAGGCCGAACGGCACCATCATCCATGGATTCGGTTGAACGACTTCGGATCCCACGCGGCAAAGCTATGTTGCGGGAGGAAACGGGGTCAAACTTAAACCGCCCGCGCCGGTTCCAATTCATGTTCGCGAGGCCGGCACGGGTCTGGAGAATTGTGCGGAGGCACTTCTAAACTTGTCGGCCCGCGGGTAGATGATATGATCTTCCCGTGACCATTACACCAACCCCAGGCAAGTACCGCATGGTGGCCTGCCGTGGATGCGGGGTGAAGAATTTCATCTCGCCGGATTTGTCGCCGCTGTCGATTCACAATTGCACCCGCTGTGGCTACGGCATCATGGTGCCGATGCTACTGCGGCAGTTTGAACTGCGCTCGGTCATCGGTTCGGGCGGCATGGGGATGGTCTATCGGGCCTATGACACCAAATTGCACCGCGAGGTGGCCATCAAGCTGATGAAGCGGGAACTGGCCGAAGACCCCGTGGCCATGGAGAATTTTTGCAAGGAAGCCCAGGCCTGCGCGGCGCTCAACCACACGAACATCATCCACATTTACACCTTCGACGAGTTTGACGGCCAGCAATACATTGCGTTGGAAGTGGCCGACTCCGGCAGCCTGGACAATCGCATTGAAAAGGAGCAGCGCGTGCCCGAACTGGACGTGCTCGACATCGGTTACAGGCTCGTTCAGGCCCTCAATACGGCGCTCAAACACAAACTGCTGCACCTGGACATCAAGCCCGGCAACATCCTGTTCAACGCGGAAGGCGAGCCCAAGCTCATCGACTTCGGGTTGGCGCGCAACACGGAGGTTGAAAAGAAAACTGACGAAGTCTTGGGCACTCCGTATTACCTCGCGCCGGAACGCATCCTCGAACGTCGCGAGGATTTCCGTTCCGACATGTACAGCCTGGCGGGTACACTCTACCACTCGCTAACTGGCCGGGTGCCGTTTGAGGGCGCGACCAATGAAGATGTGGTGTACGCCCAGGCTTACACGCCCTTGACGCCGCCGGTCGAAATCTGTTCGGACATCACGCCGTTGACAAACGAGGCGATTGTTCGCGCCCTGGCCAAAAATCCCGACGACCGTTTTCAAAGCTACGACGAATTTGCCATGGCATTGTACGCGGCCCGAAGTTACCTCCTCGTCCAAAAATATCGGGGCCAGCCGGAGGAGTAAGCGGGACCGATTTGGGTTCGGCACTTCCACCAGGCCGTTTCGGTGCCCGCGGTGGGTGGCAAAAGAAAGAGGCAGGCCAGTGGCGGCCTGCCTTGCTCTTTTAGAATGTGACAAAGCGAATTACTTCTTCTCTTCGCCTTTGGCCTTGGCCTTGCCTTCGCCTTCCGGCTTCGGGCCGAAACGCACGGATGCGGCTTCCAGTTTACCCTCTACTTCATGGGCGAATCCGGCCACTTCTTCACCCACGACGCCATCTTCCAACGTCGCTGGCCTGCCCGCCTTCGTGATGCGGGTCTTGGAAGTGATGTGGAACACGCGCTCCTTCTCCTTGCCCTTGATCGTGATGGTCTTGGCCACCTTGTCCACGGCGCCCAGTTTGCCGACGAAAGGCAGGCCACGGGGTTTTTCCTTCTTGCCGGCTTCGGGAGCTGCCGGAGCTTTTTTCTCGGCCTTGTCTTGGGCCTGGACGGGGACGGTGAATCCGACGGCGACTGCGGAAAGCAGGCAGACGGCGATGGTTTGCTTGATGGATTTTATCATGTTTTTCCTTTTAGTTGTTGGACTAACTTCGCCCTGCTTTTAACAAATCCGCCGGGCTTGGCAAGGTCATTTTTAGGTTATGTTTGGTCTTCTAATGCACGCGAACGGGCTTGACGGCCAGCGCGCAGGTGGCAACCGTTCGTTGTTCCGAGAGCACCTGTTCACCGAGCCAATGTTATGAATCCATTACCCCGAATCTTCGCCAAGGCGCTTTGCGTCGGCGCGCTGGCCTGTCTAATCCCAACGAGCCACGCCGCTCAATGGACCATCGCCGAGAAGGACAACACCGGCGGGCCGGGCAAGCAGGTCGAGGTCAGGCTCGATGGCCAGCCGGTGGTCGCGTTCATTCATGGCGAAGGCCAGTTCAAGCCGTATCTGCACGTCTATGGCGCGGCCGGTGAACTGCTCACCAACGGCGGTCTGGATGCCGACGGCAAAGCGGCGGGCAAATTCCCGCATCATCGCGGCATTTTCGTCGGCTGGAACAAAATCAACTCCGACCTCGGCACCTTCGACCTGTGGCATTTCAATAACGGCGGCAGGATGACCGTCAAGAAATTTGAAAAGCTGGAGGCGCGGAAAGATTCCGCCGTCATCGTCGCGCAAATCGAATGGCGTGGCGGCAAGAAAGACGCGCAGGACAGCGACCTCCTGCTGACCGAAACGCGCATGCTCACCATCTCCCGCCCGGCAGGCCAGCGGACGCAGGTGGACGCGCAGTTCGTGCTCAAAGCCGCACGCGACCTTTCGCTAGACGGCGATTTGCAGCACGCGGGCATTCACTTCCGCGCCGCCGATGAAGTGGCCAATCGCGCCAAGGAGACGTCCTATCTTTGGGAACCCGACCTGCCGGCGGGCGCGGGCAAGATCGTCAGCCCGGATTTCAAATGGTGCCGGTTGCTCTTCCCGATTGGCGAGCGCTGGTACACGAGCCTGGAACTTAACGCGCCGGGGAATCCCGTGGAGGAATTGTCGTGGCGCGATTACGGGCGCTTCGGATTCTTCTTCAAAAAAAGCCTGAAGCCGGACGAAACTTTGAAGGTGAACTACCGCTTCCTCATCAAGCGCGTCGAAAAGCCGGGAAACTCGGCGGAGGAAACCGCCAAAGCCCGCGCGGACTGCGCAGCGCAGTATGAGGCGTTTTCGAAATCGGTGAAGTAAGCTGTATCCATGCGGTTCAACCACGAATAGAAATTAATAAGGAAAGCAGGAACAGGAAAGTGAGTGCTCAGGTCGGTTCTTCCTGCCTTCCTGCTTTCCTTATGAGCACCTCACCCGTTTTCACCCTGGTTTTCCACTGTGTCGTTCGCTGGGTGCTGCGCGATCTTCAGATGCCGAGATTGGACAGGGCGTTGCAGATCGAGTTGACGATTTGCACCAGTTGCGGATGGGTCTTTTCAAAACCCGACACGGAGGAGGAAAGGCCGTCGAGGGAATGCTTGAGCAGCGCGGGATTTTTTTCCTCGCGCGTGGCCTCGTGCGCAGAGACGGCGGCGAAACCGGCGATGCTCTGCGCCTGCTCCGCATCGGTCTTGGACAGCTCCGCGATCTCGGCCTTCAACGTGCCCAGCAGGCCGAGCAGCTCCGCCCGGTTGTCACCCGCGCCGGCGCTGGACTTCTGGAGCTGGGTTTCAATTTTAGCGATGGTTTCTTGAATCATAATGTTCGCGCGTCCTTCGGGTCGGGACAACCTCAAGATAACGGCGGAAGTGAAAAATGAAAGGAGGGTTTTTCAAACCACGCTCAGTTGACGCGCTGGCAAACCAAGGCCTAAGAAGCCGGGCGAAATTTCCTGCACTCCTGCTGAGTTTTCACACAGACGCGCGCTCTTGTTAGGCGGCGGTTTCTTCATACTGCTTTATTATCTGCACCTCTTTATACGGTGCCGGCCAGAGCGAAATGCGGTAGTGGTCATCACCAGCGAGACCATCTTCACTCAATGAACCCAGTCCTCCATACTGAACTTGTGCCCGGTAAGTGCCAGGGACCACCAGCAACCGGGCACAGTCAGGCAGATAATCTGTGCAGCCAGCGATGACGATGCGACCGGATGGAACCTCCAAGCTGCACTCGGCAACGTGGTCCCATGCTGCCAAATCAGTGGACGGCTCGGCGTCGTGAACCTCAATCGTTACCGGCACCTCCATATTGCGAGCCGGATAAACGACCATGATGTGTGGTGCAACTTTGATGCGAAGTCGGCAATCCTCGCCAGTCACGTCTTCTGGGATCAGCGGCTGCACCTCGTCGTCCATCAGGTAAAACTGATGGTAGTCCGCAAAGATTTTGTAGTCGTAGCTGGCCATGTGACATCGCCTAACATTATTCAGCGACAATAGTGGTGTTTATCACTTTCGTAGCTGCCAACAGTAACACGCCGACAAACCAAATCCGAAGTAGTTGGGCGAGATTTCCCGCACTCCTACTTGGGAGCGAGCAGAGCCAGTTCCGCCTGCGTCATGCCGGTGATCAAGTCAGTGAATGACGTCTTGGGTTCCCAGCCCAGCACGCTTCGCGCCTTGGCGGCGTTGCCCACCAGGCGGTGCGGCTCGGCGGGGCGAATCAGCCGCGGCTCCTGTTTAACGTAGCGCCGCCAATCCAGTTGCGCGGCGGCAAAGGCCGTTTCCACCACGTCCTGGACGCTGTGCAACTGCCCGGTGGCAAACACAAAATCGTCCGCCGTGCCGTGCTGCAACGCCAGCCACATGCCGCGCACGTAATCCCGCGCATCGCCCCAGTCGCGTTGCGCCGAGGTGTCGCCCAGGCTGAGTTCCGTCTCGCGCCCCAGCTTGATCGCGGCGGCGGCGCGGCAGATTTTGCGGGTCACAAAATTTTCGCCGCGCCGGGGCGATTCATGGTTATACAAAATTCCGTTGCAGGCGAAAATTTTGAACGTCTGATGATAAAT
>JBKJSC010000029.1:0-21274 GCA_046593035.1 Limisphaerales bacterium
CTTGGTGTTCGGCACGCTGCACACGAATTCGGCGGCCAAGACCATTGATCGTATCGTCAACGCCTTCCCGGGTAACCTTCAGGAAACCATTCGGATTCAGCTTTCCACGGTGTTGCAGGCCGTCATCGCCCAAATTCTCGTGCCGCGTTGCGACAAGCCCGGTCGCGTGGCCATCCACGACATTATGATCAACACGCCGTCCATTTCGGCGCTGATTCGCGACAATAAAACTTTCCGAATCACCTCGGATCAGCAGACCGGGGCGAAGTTCGGCATGATCACGATGGACGGGAACCTGGTGGACAAATACACGCGCGGCTGGATTTCGCGCGAGGACGCCGTCAACCGCAGCATTGATCCCGTTACCGTCCTGCAAAAATTACAGGAGATCGACGCGGAGAAAGCTGCGGCTGCGGCTGCGGCTGCGCAAGGCCGGGGCGGTTCCGGCAAGAAATAAACCATCGTATGGCCGCTCCCACTCTCAACCCGCTTTTGTCGCTCATCAAAGAGCAAGGACTAATCGACGACTTGCAGATGGAAGAAGTGCTGCAGGAACACACCCGCAGCGGCAAGCCCATCGGCCAGATTCTTCAGGACTTCGAGTTCATGGACATGGCCACCCAGCTCCAGCTTCTTGCCGATCATCTCGGCACGGAAGTGGTCAATTTGGAAGACCTGGAATTGTCTCCGGAAGTGCTCAAGGCGATCCCATCCAGTTCGGCGCGGATGTACCAATGTCTGCCGTTGGCGGTGCACGAGCATTCGGTGCGGGTCACGCTCGTCGATCCGCTGAATCCCGTGGTGCTCGACGAACTGAGCTTCATGCTCCGAAAAGAAATTCACGCGGTGGTGGCTGATCCGATCCAGATTCAAAAGGCGATTGACAAATATTACGGGGATTCCGACGAGAGTTTTGGCGACCTGTTGAAGGAACTGGGAGCGGACACCGACATCGCCAAGGAAGTCGCGGAATTGCAAGCGGGAGAAGACGCCGCATCCAGTCTGGCCGACATGGCGAACGAGACGCCGATCATCAAGTTCGTAAACCTCGTCCTCTTCCAAGCAATTCAGGATCGCGCGAGTGACATTCACTTCGAGCCGTTTGAAGACGAGTTCAAAATCCGCTACCGCGTGGACGGCGCGCTCTATGAGATGGCGCCGCCGCCGAAATATCTCGCGCTGCCGGTCACATCGCGCTTGAAGGTTATTGCCAATCTGGACATTTCCGAGCGCCGCCTGCCGCAGGACGGCCGCATCGCCATGCACCTGGCGGGCCGGGAAATCGATTTACGCGTCTCCACCTTGCCGACCCGCTTTGGCGAATCCGTGGTGTTGCGCGTGCTTGACCGCACCACTGTGAGTCTGGAATTGGACTCCCTGGGTTTTCCAAAGTATGTTCGTGAATACGTGGGTGAAGCGATCCAACAACCCAACGGTATCTTCGTCGTCACCGGCCCGACTGGCTGCGGCAAGACCACCACGCTTTACGCCTGTCTGCGCGCGGTCAACTCGATTGAATCCAAATTGCTGACGGCGGAGGACCCGGTCGAATATGACATTGAAGGGATCATGCAGGTCGCGGTCAACGAGGCCATTGGCATGACCTTCGGCAAGGCGCTGCGCTCGTTCTTGCGCCAGGATCCCGACATCATCATGGTGGGAGAAATGCGTGACTTGGAAACCTCGCAGATCGCGATCCAGGCGTCCCTCACCGGTCACTTGGTGTTGTCCACGCTGCACACTAACGACGCCCCGGGTGCCGTCACGCGTCTGATCGACATGGGCGTGGAGCCATTCCTCATTTCCTCGACGCTGATGGGAGTGCTGGCGCAACGACTTGTCCGCACCATCGACAAAAAATGCCGCGCGCCGTTCGAGCCGACGGAGAATCAACTGACGCAGCTGAACCTCTCGCCGCACGACATCGGGGAAAAAGTTTTTTACTACGGGCGCGGATGCCAGAATTGCAATGACACCGGTTACAAGGGTCGGCGGGGTATTTACGAATTGCTCATGGTCAGCGAGCCAATCCGGCTACTGATCAACGAACGCGCGCCGGCGATCGTGCTCCGGCAAAAAGCGATTGAAATGGGCATGTCCACCTTGCGGGACGACGGTTTGCGGGGCATATTCGAGGGACAAACCACCATTGAAGAAGTGCTGAAATATACTTAGAGAAAGGTCCGTTATGCCAAAATTCAACTATGTGGCCATGGATTCCCGTGGCAAGGAAACCAAGGGCACGCTGGAGGTGGGCAGCCAGAACGAGGCGATCGGCCGGTTGAAGGAGATGGGCTACTTCCCCACCAAGGTGGTCGAAGCCGACAAAGTCAAGGACAAGGACAAAGACAAGGAGACAGCGGACAAAAAAGCCAAGCCCGGGGCCAAGGGAGCAAAGAAGGGCGGGGGGATGAACCTCAACATCAAGATTCCCGGCCTGGGTGGCAAGGTGAAGTCGAAGGTGTTGACGACGTTCACCCGGCAATTGGCCACACTGGTGGACGCCGGCTTGCCGTTGTTGCGCGGCTTGCGCGTGTTGGAAAAACAGGAACGAAACCTCACTTTGAAGGGCATCATCAACGATCTATCCATCGCCATTGAAGGCGGCAGTACGTTTTCCGAGGCTCTGGCGCAGCACCCGAAAGTGTTCAACCGGCTTTACATCAACATGGTCAAGGCAGGCGAACTGGGCGGCGTGTTGGAAGTGGTGTTGAACCGGCTTTCCGAATTCATGGAAAAAGCCCAGAAGATCAAAGGCAAGGTGATCGCCGCGATGTTTTACCCGGTGGCCGTCATGGTCGTGGCCGTCGTGATCTTGGGCGTGCTCATGGTGGTCGTGGTGCCCAAATTCCAGGAAATCTTCAAAGACATGTTGAACGGCGAAGATTTGCCCGGCTTTACCCGCCTGGTACTGGGCATCAGCAATACCATCAAGGATCACTTCTTCGCCACGATCGGTGCGATCTTTGGCATCTTCGTGGTCTTCAAGTTGTTTGTTCGCACCAAATTTGGCCGTAAGTTGTTCGATCGATTCCAAATGAAGATGCCCGTGCTCGGCCCGGTGGTCAGCAAAGTGGCCATCTCGCGTTTCACCCGGACCTTGGGCACGCTGGTTAGTAGTGGTGTGCCGATTCTACAGGCACTGACCATCGTCCGGGAAACATCCGGTAACGTGATTGTGATGGAAGCCGTCAGTTCCGTGCATGAAAGCGTCAAGGAAGGCGAAACTATCACCGCGCCTTTGGAAGCATCGAATGTCTTTCCACCCATGGTCATCAGCATGGTGGACGTCGGCGAGCAAACCGGTGCGCTGCCGGAAATGTTGATGAAAATCGCCGACAACTACGACGAAGAAGTGGACAACGCCGTGGCCGCCATGACTTCGCTGCTGGAGCCGATCATGATCTGTTTCCTGGCCGTGATCGTGGGCAGCATCGTGATCGCGTTGTTCTTGCCCCTGATTGTCCTCATGGATAAAATGGGCGGTGACGGTGGAGACGCCGGACCGGCGAAGAAGGAGAAGGGCGCTGAATAATGGGTTGCGGATTTCAGTCATGGCCACCGGTTAACCATCGGTGGCCTTTGACTTTTTTTACAATTATGACGAAAAAGGCGTTGACACCTGACCGGGGTAGATGTAAATACATTGTATTCACATTGCATGGGCGTTTGATTTACGGTTGAACCGATTATGGAGTTCGATTGGAATAATGTGCCCTTCGAGTGGAATGGTTCTTTGACGCCGAGAGACGTGGAAGAGTCTTTTGAAGATCCGTTTGCGGTGCGGTTATTGCCAGACTCGCCGCGGTTCTCAGTGCAAGCGCGCTTTTTTAACCTGGGCAAGACGGCCCGAGGCGTTGGGGTTTTTAGTGTGTATCGGACGAATGGAAAGCAAGTGCGGGTTGTATTTGCCCGCCATTTCGAACCTGAAGACCAGTTTTTTTATCAACGGAAACAAGACCAGACATTGTCCTAGCAAATTGGCGGTTGGGAAGTAGCTCTGGATTCCGCCGTGTTTGGTTGGTTCGTGGGTTTCTTATGAATGCCATTTCAAGTTGGGAAGAAGTGCCGCTCTTCGACGGCGAAGAGGCGGAGGCGGATTTTTGGGCAGCGAACCGGCTCGACGTGCGGTTGATGGAAGCCGCAGTGGCGGCCAGCGCCGAAGTTTCGGAGTCGGTGACGATCACGCTGCGCATCGACCCGCGCATGCTGGCCCGCATCAAACGGATCGCCCGCTCCCGCTACTTGAATTACCAGAGCATGATCAAGCAGTGGTTGAGCGAGCGGATGGAGCAGGAACTGGTCGAGCGTTAATGAGCGGCGCGGGCCGCAGATAGTGGATTTTGACATGCAAATGCAAATGGACAAAACAGCCAGAATGGCAGCGGGCATTTTGGGCAGCCAAAAATGCCGCGGCGTTTTTGTTTCGCGCGGCACGCTCGCTCGCGCACACACTCGCCGGGCTTCGTGTGGATTTACCGTGGTGGAACTTCTGGTCGTCATTTCCATCATGGGCATCATCGCGGCTCTCGTGGTCGGTTTGGCGGGCATGGCCTCGAAAAAACGCGACATAAGCAATGTGAGCAACCAACTGGCGCAGCTCGTGACCGCCATCGAAAGCTACAAATCCAAGGTCGGCTATTATCCGCCGGACAATCCCGCCGGGCCGGGAATCAACCAGCTTTATTACGAACTTTCGGGCACCGTGTATAACCCGATTGCTTGGACTTTTCAGGATCGTGATACCAATATTCTGTCAACCAATACTATCGCCACTTACTTTGGCGTGGATGGGTTTGTCAACGCGGATGAGATCGTCCGCCCCCTGGTTCCCAATTTCATTAAGGCGTTCAAAACCAACCAATGGGCCGCGATCAACGCCACCCTGCCGCCGGTCTATGTCCTGAGAGTGCCAGTGAAAGGCCCGAATGGTGCCTTGATCACCTGGAACTACAATTCCACCTCGCCCACGAACAACCCGGGACGATTTGATTTGTGGGCGGATTTTCCCAGCGGCACCAACACCGTGCGCATCAGCAATTGGAACCGGCAACCCATCATCGTCAACTAACGAGTCATTATGAGAACTTCATCCCGACAGTTTTCCCGGACCGCGACCGGCTTTACGCTCATCGAAATGCTCGTCGTGGTCAGCATCATTGGCATTCTCGCCGGCTTGCTCCTGCCGGTGCTGGCAAAGCAGAAGACCAACGCGAAGATCGCCCAAACGAAGACGGAGATGGCCAACTTGGCCGCCGCCATCACCATGTATAATACCACCTACAGCCGGATGCCGACCTCGGTCACCCCGGTTCCGCCGGCGGTCGACGCGACCTTTGGTCTGGCGTCCGATCCGGATTTCGCCGCGTTCATCTCGCCCCCTATTTATAACAATTCGGATTTGATGATTATTCTCGGCAATGTCAACACGGGTGTGAATTTGAACAACGCCAAGAATCCGCAGCGGACCAATTTTTTACCGAACATCAAATCAGGCGCCACCACCAGTTCTCCGGGCTTGGGGCCGGATGGTATTTACCGCGATCCTTGGGGGCAGCCCTATATCATTACCCTGGATCTGGACGCCGATGACCAATGCGTGGGCTTGTATTATCCCACGGTGCGCGCGGCGGTAGCGATCTGGTCCAAAGGGCCGGATGGAAAGTTCGATCCGACTTTGGGTCCGGGCGTGGGGGTTAATCAGGACAACGTAAGAAGTTGGTAATATTTTGTGCGATGAACGTGTTTCCCCACATCTCCAACCCCGCAGCACAGGAACAAATCCTGCGCGCTGGCGTTGCCGTGTCGGGCCGGGCGCGCACGCGATCGCTTCCGCTTTCCTTCACTTCGGCGTTCACGCTGATCGAATTGCTGCTGGTCATCGGGATCATCGGCATCATTGCCGCGATTGGCATTCCGGCGATGAAAGGGTTTGGGACGGGCAACGTGATGACGGTTGCGCAGCGGCAATTGCTGGACGGCCTCGCCCTGGCGCGGCAATTGGCGTTAAGCTCCAAGTCGGATGTGTACATGGTGTTCATCAGTACAAACATCGTGGGGTTCGATACCACCGCGATGAGCGCGAATGAACGGGCGCAATTCACGAATCTGGTCGGCGGTCAGTATTCCGCTTATGCGCTCATCTCGCCACGCTCGGTGGGCGACCAGCCCGGACAGGCCAATCCGCGTTATCTGACGGAATGGATACATTTGCCGGAGCATGTGTTCATCGCCCCGTATAAATTTGATCCCGCCTACACGAACGATCCCAACGATTACGTCCGCTCCTTTCCGGTGAAATACCTGAATTTTCCCAACGGCAACAGCGGGGCGGCCAATGCGGTGCATTACCTGGGATTCAATCAACTGGGACAGTTGATTTCGCGGCGGGATGAATTGATCGCGCTGACGGCCGGCAGCGCCTTTTATCAGCCGAGTGCCAGTGGCGGCTACCAGCCCGCGCTGGTGGATTTGCAAATCAAACCGGCGGACAACTACACGAACCATTGGGTTCGCATCAACTGGGTGACCGGACGCGCGGGCGTCGATGAACTCACCCGGCCCCGCAT
The DNA here is from genome assembly GCA_046593035.1 of Limisphaerales bacterium. Classification (GTDB taxonomy): domain Bacteria; phylum Verrucomicrobiota; class Verrucomicrobiia; order Limisphaerales; family JAYTXL01; genus JAYTXL01. The sequence continues at coordinate 6,570 of JBKJSC010000029.1, forward strand.
TCGATGAAACTGCTACCTTCCATTTCAACGCAGCGCGGTCTTCGGCCTGGCCGGGCCGCCGGACAGCGCGTGGCCGCCTTCACGATGCTCGAACTGGCGTTGTGTTTGGGCATCATCGGAGTGGCGCTGGTGGCGATCATCGGCGTGCTCCCCACCGGCATGCAGGTGCAGCGCGACAACCGCGAAGATACGATCATCTACCAGGACGCCGGTTATATCATGGCGGCGATCCGTGGCGGAGACAACACGAACATGAACGACACGCTGGCGACCAACCTGTCGTGGATTAAAATTTACAAAAACGGCATCCTCCTTGACCCCTTCTCTTCCGGCGGCCAGTACACCGCCACCAACGGCCAGATCAGCGGGAGCGACATTATCGGCATGTTGAGTCTGCCGAGCCCGCCTATCTCGATTTACTCGGTGCAGGCGAAATTCTGGGCGGGCACCGGGCCGGTGGCTGCCAGCGCGCCGATCAACCGCAATTTTGCCTTCAGCTATTTGCTCACGCCCGAAGTGGTGCCGTATTCGGCACCATTTTCCCCGACCGCAGATCCGGTCTATGTCCAGAAATTGACCAACAACCTTTATGAAGTGCGCCTCAACCTGCGCTGGCCGGTGTTGCCCAACGGCAATGCGGGTTTGGGCCGGAAGACTTACCGCACCATGATCAGCGGCAACCTGGTGAGTAACGCCACGTACGACCTTTTCTATTTTCAGCCGAATACTTACGCGCCCTGAGTCCACATGAAAATCCACCTTCAACCTTTTCCAGCCGGCCGCCCGGCGGAGCGCGCCTTGACGCTGCTGGAAATGATGGTGGCCATCAGCCTGCTGCTGATCATCGTGCTGGGGTTGTACGCGATGTTTGACCAGACGCAACGCGCGTTCCGCAGCGGCCTCACGCAGACGGACGTGCTCGAATCCCAGCGCGCTTCCATGGACATCATGATTCGCGAACTGGAGCAGAGCGGTCCCTTGTCCGGGGCCACGGGCTGCACCAATTTTTACACCGAGGTGAATCCGTTCTTCGCGCCGCTCACGCTGCCGCTCAATGGCAACACCAATTTTTACACCGAGGCGGACAGTTTTTTCTTCCTTAACCGTTCCACGAGCAACTGGACGGGCGTCGCCTACTTGATCGCCGCCACCTCCACCAACGCGAGTGATCTGATGTTGTTCACCAACGGCGTTGGCACGCTCTACCGTTTTTCCGTGACGACCAACGGCCCGGTGATCAACGCAACCAATCTGGTGGATGCCTTTCTCAACGCCAGCCCCTCCGACTATCAGCGCGTGGCCGATGGCGCGGTGCATTTGAAAATGCGCGCCTACCAGCCGGACGGCACGGCGAACACGGTGTTCACCGGCAGCCTGTTGCCGGGCTATGTCGATCTGGAGCTGGGAATATTGGAACCGCGCGTGGTCGAACAGGCGCGCTCCATTCCCAACGGGGCGGCCATGCAGGCCTTTCTGGGAAACATCAACCAGGCTTCCAAAGTCCACCTTTTCCGGCAGCACGTTTCGATACGAACGGCCTCTCAATGAAACGCAACTCCCAACAAGGCGTCGCCCTCGTCACCACGCTCATCATGCTCTCGCTGGTGACGGTGCTCTCGATCGCGTTCCTCGCGGTCAGCCGGCGTGAGCGCGCCTCGGTGGATGTCTCGGTGGGTCAGTTGGAAACCCAGTTTGCGGGGGACGCGGCCCAGGCCTCGGCGATTGCCAATGTCATGGCGCTCATTTCTTCCCAAACCAACAAGTACCTCTACGAACTGATTGTTTCTACCAACTTCGATGGCGCGAACCAGTACACGTACATGCCGCTGGCGACGCTCGCCACCTTGCAGTACGACGCGCGCGCGCCTGTCTATGTCACGCTCAATTCGGGGGTCGTCGATTTTCCGTTCTACCTTGATTTCAATCAAAACCGGATGTTCGACACGAACAATCTGCCGACCGAGCGGGTGGGGGATCCGGAATGGATTGGGATCTTGCAATACCCGGACAAGCCGCATTCGGGAACCAACCGCTTCGTCGGACGCAGGTCTTTTCTGGTGATGCCCGCCGGCAAATCGCTCGATCTGAATTTCATTCACAATCAAGCCAAGGCCACAGCACCCTCCACCATCCAGTCCGCCGGGAAAGAGGGATTCCTGCGCAACATGGGCGTCGGCCCGTGGGAGATCAATCTGGCTGGCCTGCTCAACAATTTGAACTCGAATGCCTGGCCGTCGGTACTCGGTGGTTACGATTTTACCAGCACGGGTTCCAGCACCGGCACCAATTTCGTCGATGCGAACCGCCTTTTGCAATTCCGCTACGACAACAATTTCAACACGCTCCCGAATCTGGTTGGCACGTTCGGCGCGACGTACGGTCCGCTCGCGGTCACTGAGTTTCAAACAGATTACATCGACCAATACTCCAATTTCCCGCTCATGACCGGCACCGGATTTGTGGGACTTGAAAATGACGGCGGCGGCTTCCCCTGGTCGGGCAGCGACAGCACCAATGTCTTCTACGACGTGCGGGAGCTGTTAAACGTGAACAATCCCTATTACGGTTCCTCTTTCACCACGCAGTTGCGGAACATTTCCGCGAACAACAACGACTACGACAGCCATACGTTCTACCGGTTACTGGCGCAGTTGGGCACGGAATCCGTGCCGCCCGCGCCGGGCAAGATGCACCTCAACTATCGGAACGTGACCGAAGGCACGGTGCCCGCGACTTATTATCACCAGACAAACTTCGTCGCGTGGACTCCGATTGGTTTCTTTACCAACGCCGTCGAGCGCCTGCTCGTGGCGCACGGATATGGTTTTGGCGTCACCAACATCACGATTTACAGCCCGACGAATGGGAACCAGCGTTACACGTCGGACATCCACCGCATTCTTCAACTGGCGGCAAACCTGTACGACGCGACGCAGCCGTTCACGAATTATCCCTCGGTCTTTCGCCCACAGTTTGCCAACGCCGGCAACAACGTCATTATCAGAGGCTACGTCGAGGAAGTCGGCACGAACTTCGTCCTGAATGCGTGGCGCGATTTGCAAATCCCGTCGGATCGCACGGCGCTGGCCACTAATCCGGATGACAATGTCTATGGGATTCCGCTGGTGATCGGCGCGAAGAAAGGCTGGCCGAGCTTCAATGAGTTCACGTTGCAAACCAGCGTGCAGGTCAGCCGTAAAGTGGAAGTGGTGAAGGCGACGACCAATTCACCACCCATCTTCACGAACCAGATGTACATTGTCGGCATCTCCAATGTCTTCGGTGCCGAGGGCTGGAATTCCTACACCTCGAGTCTGCACACCAACTTGGAGATGCGCGTGGTCAATCGCACCGTGACCTCGCTGACCGACGTCAACGGCACCATCATCTGGCCCTCGACCGGCGTGCCGTCCACGTTCAACTCCCCGGCCATCGCGGCGGGTTACGCCAACTTCAACTGGAACACCAACGCTTTTCTCGTGCCGCTCATCTACCAGCAGCCGTTCCTGCCGAATTCGCAGTATTACGTGAGCGCGCCGCCGTACTTCCGGCCGCTTACCGCTGGCAACAGCTTTGAGCAGAATGTCGGTTTTGCCGTGCCCACCTGGACGCTCAACATCACCAATTATCTGCGGTACGCGCTGATTGACCGCACCAGCGGGCGCGTCATTGACTTTGTGAACCTGACCGACATCGGAACCCAACTGGACATCTCGCAGGAATTGATCGGCAACCAGAATCTCGGCGAGCCGGCGGTCGTGGCCAATCAATGGGATGTCAACCGTCCGGGTGGATCGGGCAGCATCGCAGTGCCGACGTTGGGAGTGATCAACCAGATTCAAGTCTCCGCCGGCAACGTGCAGGTGAGCCAGACCGTGTGGGACAGTTTCGACTCCCAAGCCGGTTCGGGTCAGGACAAGAACAAGTCCATTGATGCCTTTCGCAATTTCCTCGGTCAGACGCCGATTTACGGCTACCAGAACTTCACGCCGACGAATCGCATGCAGGCTCCGTTCAGTCCGACCCGGAAGATTTACCAGGAGAAACGTTGGGAGGCGAACGACCCGTTTGTGCATTACACGCCCACCGACTTGATGGATCAGCGCCTGACGAACAACGTCCAGTTCGTTGTCCCGCCAAGCAAGCGTGCGCCGTTTCCGCCGGGCAGCATTGGCAAGCTCAATGACCGCTATCGTCCGTGGGGCGGCAATCCCAGCCGCGACGCTTCGGGCGACACCAACGCCTTCCGGCTGGAGTTCAAGGATCCGCTGATCTGGGGTTCGGACAGTTGGGTATTTCCGGATCGGAAATTTGCGAACGTTGGCTGGCTGGGGCGCGTGCATCGCGGCACGCCGTGGCAGACGGTTTATTTGAAGGCGGAAGCGCCGTCGGATGAAGCGCCGACCTACGAATGGAGCAACTGGTCGGGCAATGCCGCCACGAATCCGACGAATGACTGGCGATTGGTGGACATGTTCACCGTGGCGGTGCATGACAACGCTACCCGCAGTTTGCTTTCAGTGAACCAAGCCAACGTCGCCGCCTGGGCCGCCGTGTTGAGCGGCATGTTGGTCATTACCAACACGACCGATTATACTGCTGTCACCATCGACACGCCGCCGACGTATCTGGACCTGGCGATTGAACCGGACTCCTGGCAACTGGCGGAGATCGTCAATGCCATCAACAACACCCGCGCAAGCCTGATCAACCAGCAGCCACCCGGCGTCTTCACTAATCTGGCGACGCTATTGTCGATCCCCGCGCTTACCATCGGCGCGCAAGGCACCACCAACTCGCCGTATCTGATTTTCAACAGCGTGGAGCAGCAGCGTTACAGCGCGAGCGACGCGGTCATCGAGCGCATCCCGCAACAACTTATGTCGCTCCTCACCGTGGAGGACAATCCGCGCATCGTGGTTTATGCCTTCGGGCAGGCGTTGAAACCCGCGCCGCGTTCCATTGTGGTGTCCGGCCCGTATCGCGGCATGTGCACTAATTACCAGATCAGCGGGGAAATCCTCACCCGCACCGTGGTGCGCATCGAAGGCGCGCCCGTCGCGCCGCGCGCCGTGGTGGAAAGTTACACCGTGCTGCCACAGAATTGATTTTATGAGACGCCCCGCTTTCAAACTGACGGCCCGCCGCTGGCATTGGCGCGCGATGCCCGTCCGCCGGCTCCCGGTGCAGAAATGGGAATTGCACGATTATTGCTGTGAGATTAACGAGGGTTCGCCGCCCGCTCCGCCGAAAACGCGGGCGCTGACCCTGCCGGTTTGCCGCTCCGTGAACTGAAGAGTATGAAGACAAGAACTTGGTATTTATGCAGCCTGCTGTTGTTCCTGGCCGCCGTGCTGTTCTGGCGGCTGGGCGACGATCGTCAGGCGGCGAAAAGTTCCCGGTTTGCGGCTGAAATCGAAAAGGCGAATGCTGCCCGCGCGGCCAAAGCCGCCTCCAAGTTCACTTCGCTCCTGACCGTTCCGAAGGTGGCCCCGGATGGCATTGGTTTGCCGCCGGTTAACGCGTCGTCCGCGATGGCGGGCGATCCGCCTTCCTCCCGTTATCCGAACCGTCTCAGCAACACTGCCGATCCCATCGAGCGATTGGCCCGTAGCGAAAAAGCGCTGCTGTTGCGCAATGCATTCATCGACACCGGCAAACCGGTCAATCTGCCGATCCCGCAGCAACTCCGCGTCGTGGGCGATCCCGGCAGTTATCTCGTTCAGGCGCGCGGGCCGTTGACGGACGCCTTTCGTGCAAAACTCAAGACGGCGGGCGCGACGATTGTTTCCTACATTCCCAACAATGCCTACCTCGTCACCGTGTCGCCCGAAGGCGCGCGACAATTATCGACGTTCGCCCAAAAGGTTTTGCCGTGGGAGCCGTATTACAAGCTCGACGACCAGTTGCTTGACATCGCGATCAACAGCCGTCCGCTGCCAGTCGGCGGTTTGCTGCGGCTCACGCTTGCGCCCGGCCAGCGCGACGTGGCGGCGCAGGCGGTGAGTGATCTGGGCGCGCAGATTGTCAGCGAAAATGATTCTTATTTCGGTCCCGAATTCGTGGTGCAGCCGCCGATGAAGGAAGGCAGCCTCGCGGCCTTGGCCCGCTTGAACGTAGTGCAGGGCATTGAACGCGTTTACGAGCGGAAGCCGATGAATGATCTTCAGCGCATCCGCCTGTCCGTCGCGAAGGACAGCGCGGCTTCGACGCCGAATCATCTGGGCCTCACGGGTGCGGGCATCTGGTTGAGCCAGACCGATACCGGGGTGGACACGAATCATGTGGGTTTGTTTAACCGGGCCTTCACCGACTCGACGAACACCGCGTATGACTTGAACGGCCACGGCACCCGGGTGGCCGGCATCATGATCGGCAGCGGAGCCGGTGGGCCGCCTGGAACCAAGGCCAAAGGCTCGGCGGCCAACGCCAATTTTCGTGGCAAAGCGCCGGGTGCGCAGTTATTCGGCCTGCCATTGTTCACCATCTATTCGGACGCGCGGTTGCAGCAGATCGCCGCGTTGACCAACTACGTGACGCTCGGCCGCACGAACACGCTGATCGCCAACCAGAGTTGGGACTACGGTGTCGCCGAGTACAACTCTGCCTCCGCGAGCTACGACGTCGCCGTGCGCGATGCGTTGCCGGGCATGTCCGGCTCGCAGCCGATCCTGTTCGTGTTCGCCGCCGGGAATTATGGCGGCGGCAACGCCCAGGGCCAGGGCGGTTACGCCGACAGCGTGCTCGCGCCGGGCAACGCGAAAAATGTCATCACCGTGGGCGCGATGGATTCGCTGCGCTACATGTCCAACAACGTCACCTCGCTCGTCGTCACCACCAATGGCCTCGGCGGCTTCATCACGAACACGGTCGTCAGCCAGCCCTGGCTTGGCTGGACCGACAGCGCCAACCAGGTCTCGCCGTATTCCAGCCGCGGCAATGTGGCCATCGGACGCGAAGGTGAATTTGGGCGGTTCAAGCCGGACGTGATTGCGCCGGGATCGTTCGTCGTCTCGACGCTCTCCAGCATGTTCGACGCGACGTCCTATTACAACGCCACCAACGGCTACATCGTGAACCTCTTCACCAACCTGGTCATCCAGGCGGGCCAGACCAACCGGTTCTCCATCAACATTCCGGATTCAGCGTATCAATTCAGCATCAACGTGCTTTCCAACAGCCTGTCGCCGGTTCCGATGACGGGGCTGCAAATCTACACCAACAAATCCCCCGCCTTTCCTCCCTCGCAAAACGCCGGCAATCTGGCGGGCACGAATTCCGTCACCATCGCCGTCTCCTCGGCGACCGGCTCGACGGGCGACTGGTATTACGACCTCGTCAACACCAACGGTAGTGCGGTCAACTTCGACATCCGCACGGTCATTTTTTACAACACCGTGCAGGGCGGGGACTATTTCCAGGTATTGAGCAATTTGAACAACACGCTTGATCCGAGCGCGAAATACAATTACGAGTCGGGCACGAGCATGGCCGCCCCGGCGATCTCCGGCATGCTGGCGTTGATGGAGGAATTCTTCGAGACGACGCTGGGGCGGACGAACAGCCCCGCGCTGTTGAAGGCGCTGCTCATCAATGGTGCGCGCACCGCCGACACGATTTACGACCTGAGCGTCACCAACAACATCACCTATCAGGGCTGGGGCGTCGCGAACCTGACGAATAGTTTGCCCAAGCTGTTGAGCACGCTGCCGGAGGCGCAGTGGCCGGTGCGTTTCTTCGACCAGAATCCGACCAACACGCTGGCCACGGGGCAGACGCACACGCGCAACCTGAGCCTCAGCGCGTTTGCCCGCACGTATCCGCTGCGCGTCACGCTGGTCTGGACCGACCCGCCCGGCAACCCGGCGGCGAGCATCAAGCTGGTCAACGATCTGGACCTCGTCATTACGAACCTGGACACCGGCGAGGTGTTTTTCGGCAACAACATTCCCGCCAGCAGCGATTTCACCCTGGGCAGCCTTTCCAGCGCGAGTGTTACCAATGACATCGTCAACAACGTGGAAAACATTTACCTCTCGCCCGCCGGTGTGGCCGGCGGACTGAGCGCCAATTATTCCATCTCCGTCATCGGTCGCAGCGTGAACGTGAATGCCGTGACGGAGAATACGAACAACACCGACAACGTGGTGCAGGATTACGCGCTCGTCATTTCCAGCGGCAACACCACGCTCACGCAGCCGTTCACGACGCTCACCGATCCGCTCGTCCGCACCAACGACCCGACGCCGCGCGTGACCTTCCTCACCAGCAGCACCAACGGCTCACCGATGATGAACCAGACGGTGGGCGCGAATTCCTCTTTGCTCGTCTCGACGAATGGCATGACGAACCAGTGGCGCTTTTATGTGCTTACTAACAACGGCCCGCTTCAATACGTCGCCTTCGCCACCTTCCTGCCGCCGAACAAGTCGCGCTCCCGCAATGGCAACAATGCGGACATTGATCTTTTCGTTTCCCAGAACAGTGATTTGACCAACTTGACCGCTGCGGCGGTGAGCACGGCCTACAAATCCGTGCGCCGCGGCGGCAATGAATCCGTCGTGATCACGAACGCCAACTCGTTGTCGCCTATTTGGTATGTCGGCGTGAAATCCGAGGATCAGCAGGCCGCTGATTTTGGTTTCTTCGCCGTGGCCAGCAGGACCGCGTTCAGTTCGACCGACGCCAATGGCAATCAAACCTTGACGGGCATCCTGTTCCCGAATGCCGCGATTCCGGACGGCACACCGGACGCACCTGGGTCGGTGACGGTGGTGGCTATTGCCATTGAGCCGATCACCGTGCGGCGGGTGGTGGTGACCGACCTGACGTACACGCATGAAAACATGGGCGACCTGATCGGCAACCTCAGTCACGACGACGGCAACGGCGAGCGGTTCGTGGTGCTCAACAACCACCGTCCCGAAGCCGTTTCGACAGTCACCTATGTGTTCGACGACAGCGGGGAAGGGGATTACGTCGGCGTCGCGCAAGGCACGGATGGGCCGGGCAGCTTGCGTGATTTCAACGGCGTGGAAGGGTCGGGTGTTTGGATGCTTGATGTGGTGGACAACGCGCTCAATCATGTCGGAACCGTGGACAGTCTGAGCATCCGGCTGGATGCGCAGAACGCCCAAAACACCACTGGCGGCGGTGGTGGCACCAGCCTGACCAATGCGCCGATGGCGTTCCGGTATGACTCGATTGATGTGCCGGTGGGAGCCACGTCGCTCACAATCAACATCGGCGGCATCAATCCGCCCGCGACGGGAAATCTGGAACTCTACGTGCGCTATGGTGCGTTGCCTACGCGAGTTGTCGGTGGTTATGATTACAGCTTGGTGCCCGTTCCCGCGCTGGGTGGTTCAATCACGATTGATACGACCAGCACGCCGCCGTTGACGCCGGGTCGTTATTTCATCGCGGTTTACAACCCCAACGTAAGCCAGGTGTACTACTCACTCACCTACTCGCTCGCCTATCGCCTCGGCGTCATCCCGGACATCACGTATACCGGCAACACTCCCATCACGCTGCCGGATGACGCGGTGACCAATGTATATTCTTCACTGATCAGCAGCACCCAACAGGTGATCGGCGTGCAGGTGGGCATCCGTATTGATTCTCCCCGGGCTTCAGACTATTCAATCCACGTGATCAGTCCCAGCGGGCGACGGGTGTTGCTGACGGAGAATCGCGGTGGCTTGAGCACGAATGGCTACGGCACCAACGCCGCACCGGGGCCGTATATCTACACGACCTTCAGCGAGAACACCAACCTGACGACCATGCCCATCAAGTTTGCCACGCCGCCATTCTTGGGCGCGAACGGTACGAACTTCGCCACGATGCGATTGGTCAGCACGAATTTCTACGGCGGCGCGGGTAATCAGCGCGGCACCGGCATCGCCATCACGACCAATGGCGTCCATCTCACCGGCATTGATGTGACGGGCGGATTCTCCAATGAAGGGCTGGTGTTGAACTACACGTATCCCGTCAATAATTTCGCCGCGCCGGCTTGGAACATCAGTTGGCCGGGCGTGGCGGGCGACGACAACTTCAACGGAATTGGTGTGTCGAGCGAAGGCGTTTACATCGCCGCCGACAGCCTGAATCGTCCTTCCGCCAGCGCGTTTAACCGGGGGCTGGCGGTGAAGTTCCCGTTGACGGGTGCCACGGGCGCGGGTTTTGGGGGCAGCGCTTGGGACACTCTCGCGCATGACACGGTGGCCTTTCCGGGCGCGCTCGCCACGAGCCTGAATGCCTCCACAGTGCAGGACGAGGCGGGCACGCTCTACAATTATGTGACCGGTCATGGCTTCGTGGATGGCGTCAATGATGCGTATTACGTTTCCAAACTCGACACCAGTGGCGTGGTTCAGTGGACGGTGGTGGATCCGCTCGCCGGCAATTTCTTTTTCAACAACAGCAGCGGACGGGCGATCACGACACTTAATGGCAATATCTTTATTGCCGGGTACCTGCAGTTCTTCGGGTTGGATTTTGGCTTTGTTCGCAAGTACGACCCAACGGGGGCGTTACAGGCGTCGCAGTTTAGATTTGGTGGTCAGTTCAACGGCATCACCGCCTACAACGGGGAGTTGTACGTGGTGGGGGTTGATACCAGTGGCATCTCGTCGGACGCATTGGTTGTAAAATACGACGAAACCCTCGCTGGGGTTAATTTTACCGCCTACACCAGCAATGAGCGGGTGCTTGATTTCAATGGCGCGACGGATGTTTTCTACGGCGTGGTTGGCATCGCCAGCGGTGCCAATGGTCGCATCTACGCGGTCGGTTCCACGGACGATACGACCGGCGGCGATCTGGACATGCTCATCGTGGATTTCGACCCGGTGACTGGTGCGGCGGAGACGCCCTCGACTCGTTTCGGCGGCACCGGTGACGACACCGCGCGCGGCGTGGCGACGGATGGCGCGGACCTTTATGTCATCGGTGAAACCACGAGCTTCGGTGGCGGTGGCAATGACGTGGCGCTGCTGCGGTATGCCGTCTCGGTGATCAACAGCGCCGTGCTACCGGAAGAGTCGCTTTCGCGGTTCGCCGGCGAACGCGCGGGGGGTGTCTGGCAGTTGGAAATCTGGGATAACCGCATCGGGCCGACCAATGGTGTGGGTCAGTTGTTGAGTTGGAATCTGGAGTTGTTCCTGGCCGCCACCAACGCGCCGGTCGTTCCGCTCGCGCCCGGCACGGTGTTCAACGGCAAAGTGGCGCCGGGGACGATCCAGAGTTTTTCGATGAGCGTGCCGCCGTGGTTGCTGTTCACCACGAATGCCATGACGAGTCCGAGCCTCGGCCATTTGCAGTTGCTCTACAATGAAACCGCGCCGCCGACCGGTTCGCAGGTGGGTGATTTCACGCTGCTCCAATCCACGTCCAACGGCGTTGCGGTGGTGAGCAATGTCCGCGGCAACCCCATATTGCCCGCTGGCCGCCGGTATTATCTGGGCGTCCGCAATCTGGATGCTGTGACGAACGATTTCTCCCTGCTGGTCAACTACGACACGCTGCAAACCACGACACTTGGCTGGGATTATTTCCTGCCCGCCGCTATCGCCAGCGGTTCCGCGCGCACGAACTGGTATCAGTTCACGGTGGCACCAAGCGATCCGTACAACGTGTTCGAGTTTCAAAAGTTGACCGGTAACGTGGAATTGCTGTTGCGGCATCAGGCCCTGCCCGATGGAACCCACTACGACATCCGCGCCGTCGTCACCGGCACGAACGCCGCGAAGATTCTGATCCAGACCAACAATGCGCTGCCCTTCATCGGCGGGAAGTGGTACGCGGCGGTGCGGAGCCTGCAATCCGGCAATGTCAGTTACATCGTGCGCGCCGGACCGCCGTTGGGAAATATCTATCCCGAACTCCCGGCGATCAGCAACAAGACGGTCAATGAAGGCAGCCTGCTGGCCTTCACCGTGCAGGGAACCGATTCGGATGTGCCGCGGCAGACGCTGACGTTCTCCTTGGCTCCGGGCGCTCCCGCAGGTGCCAGCATCGACCCCGTCACGGGTGACTTCACCTGGACGCCGACCGAAGCGCAGGGGCCGGGTGTTTATTACCTCACGGTGCGCGTGACCGATAGCGGCGTGCCTCGCCGCACCACGCAACAAACCTTCTCGGTCACGGTCAATGAAGTGAACACCGCGCCCGTGCTGGCGACGATTCCGCACCAGACGGTCAGTGCTGGCGGCACGCTCACGGTAAAAGTCACCGCCACCGATGCCGATTTGCCGCCGAACCGGCTGACTTACAGCGTGGTCACGGCCCCGACGGGCGCGACCATCGACGCGTCCAACGGCGTCTTCACCTGGAGTCCACCGGTGAATACGACACTGGGAGATTATTCCGTCACCGTGCGTGTGACCGATAATGGCACGCCGAGCCTGAGCGACAGCAAATCGTTTACGGTGACTGTTAATCGCGTGAACACCGCTCCGACGATGTCGCCCATTTCGCCGAGGACGGTGAACGAAGGCAGCCTGCTAACCTTGACGGTGTCCGGCAGCGACACCGATGTGCCGGCGCAAACGCTGACGTACAGCCTGGTTTCAGGACCGAGCGGTGCCACGCTCAATCCTATCACGGGCAGTTTTGCCTGGACGCCCACCGAGGCGCAGGGTGGTGCCAATTACACCGTCACTGTGCGCGTGACGGACAACGGCTCGCCAAACCTCAGCGTGACGCAGAGCTTCACCGTGACCGTCAATAAAGTGAACAGCCCGCCTGTGTTGACCGTGCCCGGCACGCAGACCCTTGATGAACTGACGCAACTTTCCGTAACGCTCACGGCCACGGATTCGGACCTCCCCGCGCAACCGGTCACGTTCTCGCTTGTCTCCGGCCCCGGCGGCGTCAGCCTCAACGCGACCACGGGCGTTCTCACTTGGACGCCGAGCGAGACGCAAGGGCCGAGCACCAATACGATCACCGTGCGCGCGACGGACAATGGCTCGCCCGCCGCGAGTGTTACCAATAGTTTCACGGTCATCGTTAACGAAGTGAATGTTACACCGGTGTTGTCGCCGCTCGCGAATCGCACCATTTCCGAAGGGGCCACGCTCACTTTCACCGCGACGGCCACCGATGCCGACCGCCCGGTCAACCTCCTGACCTACTCTCTCGATCCCGGCTCGCCGGCGGGTGCGACGATCCATCCCACCGCCGGGGTTTTCACCTGGACGCCCACGGAAGCCCAAGGGCCGAGCACCAATACGATCACCGTGCGCGTCACCGACAACGGCAAGCCCCCGTTAAGCGCCACCCGTTCGTTCACTGTGACGGTGCTCGAAATCAATTCTCCGCCGGTCCTCGCACCCATCGCGGACGTGACTGTTCCGCAATGGAGCACGATCACCTTCACCAACGCCGCAACCGATCCGGATTTGCCGGCCAACCTGCTTCACTTCACGCTGGGAGCGGGTGCACCCGCCGGTGCCAGCGTGAATCCGACTACGGGCGTGTTTAACTGGGTGCTGGGCGATGCGGATACGGCGAGCACCAATCTCATCCGCGTCATCGTGACGGACGACGGCGTGCCGAGCTTGAGCGTCACGCAGAGTTTCACCGTCACCATCACGGCGATCCCGACCAATATCGTGGACTTGGTGAACGGCGTGGCGGTCAACGGCACGGCGATCCCCTCATCGCGGATCTTCACCTTCTACCGGTTCAACGTCCCCGTCGGCTCGCCGCGCGCGTTGTTTGAGATGTTTAACCTGACCGGCAACGGTGATTTGGTCGCGCGCCGCGGCGCGTTCCCCACGCTCACGCAGTTCGACTTTAACAGCGCCAATCCCGGCAATCAGTCCGAGCAGATCGTCGTCAAGACCAACGCCTCGCTGACGGACATCAGCGGCGACTGGTACCTGGCCGTGGTGAACACGACGACGAACAACATTGATTATGCCATCGGCGCGTCGGTGCCCAAGGTAGTCGTGGGTGGCTCGCTTCTCGTCAGTTCCAATCCGCTCAAGGTCAGCGGCGGCGCGCCGGTAATTACGGAACAGTCCACGCCACAAATCAACTGGAGTGCTGTGGTGGGTGAAAAGTACCAGGTGGATGTTTCGACCGACCTCAAGAGTTGGACGGTGCTGACCAGCGTCGTGGTGGGCAGTCCCAACGCCACGTTCACCGATCCGACGCCGTACACCAGCAGCGTCCAGCGGTTCTATCGCATCCGCCAGGTTCCCCAGTAATGCGCCCGCTCATTCTGGCGTTGAACCCCTCCATTGATGCCGAATGGCGCGTGGCCCGCATCCAGTGGGAGGAAAAAAATCCCGTACTCTCCGAACGCCGCTGGCCCGGTGGCAAAGGTGTGAACGTCGCCCGCTGGCTGCGCTTCCTCGGCGGCCAACCGCGGCTCCTCCTGCCGCTCGGCGGGCAGACGGGCGTGGAGTTGCGACGAGAACTTCGTCGCGAGAAACTTGATCTCCGCGTCATTCCCTTGCGCGAATCGACACGGGTGAATGTGATCGTCACGCCCGCCGTTGGCCGACAACTCCGTTTCAATCCCGCCGGCCCAAAGTTGTCCGCTGCCGAATGGCGGCGAATTTTTCAAAATGTTGCCGAGCGGCTTTCCCAAACTTCCGTTCTGATTCTTTCCGGCAGCCTGCCGCGTGAAGCACCGGCGAATGTCTATGCCCGCCTGATTCGCCAGGCACACCGGGCAAATGTCC
>JBKJSC010000065.1:0-7554 GCA_046593035.1 Limisphaerales bacterium
TCACCCTCTCCCGCTGGGAGAGGGAACAGCCGTGGGAAGTTTTCTTGAAATTCGCGCGCCACCGCCCAGCCGTCAGCGCAAGATTTGCCCAAGCGCGGCGAGCGTTTCTCCCTCTCCCAGCGGGAGAGGGCCGGGGAGAGGGAGAACGTCGCCACCTGAATAACGGCCACAGTTTTATTGAAACCGCTCTAGTCCGCGCGATGAATTGTGCATCAAGAATATTGCCACACTCTTCTCTCTCTTTGTGTTCTTCGTGTCCTTTGTGGTTCATCCATTTCCGTCTTCGGGCTGAAGAAAAACCGCTACGGCAGGACTTGCACGCGGTAGAATTTGAAGCCGCTCTTGGCCGTGGTGTCCAGATACGATGCGGTCACGCCGGTCGCCGTGACCGGCAAACCCACGACCTGCCAGGTGGTACCGGAGAAATCGGCCCGGCTGAAAACCTGGTATTTTTTTCCGGCCACGCTTTGCCAGGTGATCGTGCTGCCGCTTCCGTTTTGAACGACGCTCTGAATCTTCAACAAGGACGCCGCGTTGGTGGGGTTGGTGCCCGCGATGGATTCCGCGAGGTTGGTGAACGTGTCGCCGTCAGGGTCGGCGTTCGGCCCGGCTTGGGGCGCGGTGAAGAGCGGAAAATACTTGCGTTGAAACAAATCGTCCAAGCCATCGAAATTGTCATCGCGCACCAGGGGCGAGATTTCCAAGAAGCCGTTGGCGTAGGCCACGTTGGTTCCATTTCGTTGGATGACAAATGTTCGCAGCCCGGGCGGGGCATTGCTGGCCACACCGACCGTCGCCGAAATAGCGGTTAGCCCCGGTGCAAACGTGGTGACGTCTATGGTGACGACTCCCACAGTCAACCCCGCGCCCGGAATCTGAAGCGTCAGGCCGTTGGTCAGAGTATCAATGGGGAAAAGCACTCCCACAACGACATTGCTCTGTCCGGGGCGGAGCGCAAAAGGTGTGATGATACCCGTCGGGCCATCCGCCGCCTGAGCCAAAATATGACTGATGCGCAAGAAGGGCGTGCCGCTCTTCACGGCGAAATTCAGCGTATTTGTGGTGCCGGAGGTCAAGACCGCAACGATGTTGGTGGTGGGCAGAAAGTTGGTTTCAACGGCGTCGTAGATGTAGTTGGAACTAGCATCCTGTTCAGCGGAGATATCAAAACCGGTGATCAGCGTGTAACCCGCAAGCGGATTATCCAGCGGTGTCACGCGAACTTGATAGCTCCCTACCGGCAGCGCGGGCAGTTCATACACGCCATTGGTGCGCGAGATAGTGCCGGCGACCACATTGCCAGCGGAATCCTCCGCCGTGACCACCGCACCGAAGACCGGCGAACTGTTCATCGTCACTACCCCTTTGAGATTGCCGAGCGGAACCGGTGGAACAGCCGCCGGATACAGAGCGCGGGCGGCGGCGACTTCATCACTCGAAAGTCCGGCCCAGGAATTCACACCCACCGGACCAGTCCATAACATCGTCGCCCCGCCGACCGGCGAATGTTTCAAGCCGAGGAAATGGCCGATCTCATGCAACGCGACGCCTTCGATGAAAATGCCCGGGTTGTTCGTCTCCGTGATGTCCGTGAACCAGGTGTAGCCGACCTGGTCCCACCCGTTTAATACTATGTCAGCCTCCAAGAGGGTGTTGTTTGCGTCGTAGCGGGTGTAGGTGATCCCGAAGGCATCGTAAATATTGTCCAGGCCACCGTTGATCGAACCGGCGCTATTCTTGACCCAAAAAACCACGTTCGTTCCATCGGAGGTGTTGATGTCCACGCCGGGCGCGACCAGGCCCGCGTCTTCAAATTTCAAATGCGTGCCGGGAACCGACTGCCACTGCGCGAAACTCGCCCGCACCGCGTTCAACTCGGCGGCGGTGTTCGTCGTGGAGAAGGCGTCGGAGGCCAGAAAATACCGGATCGAATGCGTGTTGGTGTTCACCGAATTCGTGCTGAGTCCGGCAACCGGCGTCAGCAAATTCCAGCGCTGTCGCTGACCGGCAGGATTCACATCCATGACGAAGGCGCGGGCTTGAGTCGCCGCGACAAGCGCCAGCATGAAAAGAAACCGGGGCAACTTCATGGCTGGGCACTGGTCACGCGTTGTTTCAAGTCGGCCAGTTTGATTCCTTTTACCGATGACTGACGGCCGGTCGCCACTCTGGCTCTGGACTTTTCCGTCGCCGGTGTCGGCGGCGCACTGTGAAAAGGATTTTGCGCCAGCTTCTCGCCCGTCGCCGGGTCTGGCTGGATGCTGAACTTGCCCCGCGCCAGACCGAGGCTCACGCCTTCGCCGCGTTGGTTCAGCACAAGAAACACGACCACTTCTTCGCCCACCTGGTAATCCGCCTGGCCGGAAACCACCGCCTTCTGGTCGCCCAGAATTCCGCCGCCATGCACCACCGTGAACCGGTTGGTCGCGAGCGTCCCCTTCCAAACCTCGGCCACCTGCAATTCCACCTTGGTGTAAATGCGCCCGGCGTCGTCCTGCTGGCAGCTTTTGCTCAACACCGTTCCTTGAAGGACAAGCTGCGCCTTCGCCACCAGATCATCAAGCCGGGCGGGGGTGAACTGGGTCGCGGGCAATTGGATCGCCAACAGTAGCAGGCCGACGAAGGTGTGTCGCAAAAAAATCCGTTTCATCGGGGCTTTCGTTTGATCGACCTCCCGTTCAAGGCGACATCTGAATGCGGTAATAGCGCTGGCTCGCTCCACTAGTGGCTGCGGTGAAGCGGAACTGCGAATTAGCACTGATCGTTTGGAACACCGCCGCCGAATTCGTCGTCCACGGGCCAATCACCGCCGGGGCCGTCAGCAATCGAAATGTTCCCGCCGTACTGTTCGTCAGGGTGAAGTCAATCTGCGCTTGTGATCCGTCTGAAATGGTTTGCACTTTCGTTATCTGCACGAGCGAGACGGTGATGAACTTGGCCGGGCCATAAGGCAGGATACGGTTCGATACTTTGGCGCGAACGCGAAGTGAGTAACCACCGGTGCTCGACGGCGTGAAGTTGAAGGCGGTACCCGTCGGAATGTCCGTTACCACCGGATCAAGGATCTCGTCGGCGTTCGAGACAGCAATGTCATCCAGGTAAAGACCAAAACCCGTGCTGGTCTGGTTGAAATAACCACCCCCGAGATGATCGTAAACGAAACGCACCAAGACCTCCTGATCGGCGAAGGCACTGAGCGAAACCGCCTGCGTCGCGAACAAAATTTGCCCGGAACTGCCGTTACCCGCCTGACTCCAGACATCCTGCCAGGAGACGCCGCTATTGGTGCTGATTTGCGCGCGAGCCACCTGGTCACTGGTGGCATAACCCAACCGACTCGCGAATATCAACTGGCTGGCGGCGGTGGGGCGGAGCAGCCGGTTCAAACTCAACACTTGGGCGATGGGTTGGGAATGCACGAGATGAAACGAGGAGTTGCCGGATTTTTTCACGTCATTCGTCACCACCTGATAACCCGGCGATGCTGTCACTGTGACGTTCGTCGTCAGGCCGCTTTCCGCGCCTTCGACTGAGGTGAAAGCCACGAGGCGATTTTGTTTCCATTGGTAACTGGTGGCCGCGCCGACCGGCGAAAACAAGAACGCGCCCGCCTGTCCCACGCCGACCAGAGACGGCCCCGAGATGACCGGAGGCGTGTAGGCCGGCCGAAAATCTTTTTTGACGCTGTTGGCGCCGCTCACCACGGCCGCGACTTGATTGGAGAAACCGCTGGCCGTGAACGTCACGGTGTAATTGCCATCGGAGTAAATCGGCACCGAATAACCTCCGGACTCGCTGGTCACCGCGTAATAATTCTGTCCGGCGACTGTCACCGTCACGCCGGCGATGCCTTCGCCCACGTCATAAAAGCCGTTGTTGTTGAAATCGTAATAGGCCACACCGGTAATGAATACGGCGTTGGGATCAGAACCAGTGCCAACTCTAGTGCCAAAATCCTGCGTCACGATCTGCGGGCCAACGGAACCGTTGATGCCATTCACCACGCCAATCCCCACCTCTAAAAAAAGATTTGTATGGATGTTGATTCGATGGCCTGGTGGCGACTGCATGCCGCCCGGACCATCTCCCCAATCCACCTCAAAACCCGCGTGGCCATGGAGAACCGACTGCGCGTAGGCATATACATTCTCCCCAGACCATACCGCACTGTACAACTGATCTGCTATCCGGGATGCCGGCGAGCCGCCGGACGAGCCGGCATGGTCCTGAAACTGGTGGTCAAACATATCCTGGCTGTGCAGGCGCGCGGCGGCCAGCAGTTTTGCATTCATCGACAATGGGGCATTCGAACTGATCGTGGAAAATTGCGTCACCATTATACTTAAATCCACGCTGAAAGCCGTGTACGCACTCAGAACCAAAGGATCAGTCGTGTTTTTCAAGATCAAGCTCTCGGCTTGCGGTGCCGCGCGGGCGCGGTTGATCAACTCCAGATACAGTTGCTCTTCGTCGGTCGGGTTGCCGATGGAGTAAAGCGTCGGGGCGACCAGGGGCTGCCGCACCGAAGGAGTCTTCGGCGGGGTGCGGAATTGAATCGGCGGGGCTGTCGGCGGGGCATGGAGAACCGGAACGGGCGCTGGTTGGGGCGTGGGATCAGCGGCGGCCCAAAGTTGCGACATTCCCGCCAGCAATAGAAACGCGGCGAACCAAAAAGGAATCAGTCCCCTTCGCAAAGCCCGTTTACGACGGCACGACCCTTCTCCGCTGCTTTTCCTGAAACGGACTGAATTCATCATAAACGTTTGTCTTACGACGCCGAATAATAGCACAGCTTTTGAAAAAACAGCGCAGATTTCATGTCAGGGAATCACGTCGGCGCAATTTGACCGCCGGCGATGCGCGCGTAATACCCGGCACGTTGCCGCAATTCCGCCGGACTGCCCGCTTCCGTCAGCCGCCCGTCTTCGAGCACGATGATTTTGTCCACCTGCCGCAGCGTCGCGAGCCGGTGCGCGACCATCAAGGTCGTCCGCCCGCGCATCAAGTCGCGCAAACTGGCGGCCACCAGCGCCTCGCTCTCCGCATCGAGCGCGCTCGTTGGCTCGTCCAGCAGCAAAATAGGCGCGTCCTTGAGAAAAGCGCGGGCGAGATTCAGCCGCTGCTTTTCGCCGACGCTCAACCGCGCCGCGCCGTCCCCCACCACGGTGTCGTATTGCTGCGGCAACTGGCGGATGAACCCGTCGGCATTGGCCGCGCGTGCCGCCGCTTCGACCTCCGCGCGCGAGGCGCCTGGCCTGCCGTAGGCGATGTTTTCAAGAATGGTTGCCGGTAACAAAATCGGTTCCTGCAACACCACGGAAATCTGGGCGCGCAAATCGTGTAAGCGCAGTTCGCGCAAATCCACGCCGTCGAGCTTCACCGCGCCGCCTGCTGGATCGAAGAAACGCGGCAGCAAATTCAGCAACGTCGTTTTGCCCACGCCGCTCGGCCCAATGAGCGCCGCCGATTCACCCGCCGCCAGAGTGAAGCTCACACCATGCAAAATCTCCCGCTCCTTTTGGTAACTAAACGTCACGTTGTCGAAGGTGATTTCGCCGCGAATCACTAGTGGCGCGGAGTTGTCCACAGACGTTGGACGTTGAACGTTGGACGTTGAACGTTCCACCTTCCGCGCGTTCGGCGCGTCCTTGACCTCCTCCGGCGTGTCGAGAATTTCAAACACCCGCCGCGCGCCCGCGCCCGCGCCGGTGATGGTCGAACCGACGTGCGAGAGTTGATTGAGCGGATCGTATAGCTGGCTGAGATAGGTGAGGAAGATCAGCAATTCGCCCACGCTCAAGCGCCCGGCCAACACCTCGTGCGCGCCGAGCCAGCAGATGCCGGCCGTGCCAAGTCCAAACACCGCCGCGATGGCAAGCAGATACCACACTTCCCAGCCGTGTTGCGCGAGCCGCTCGTTCTGCGCCACGACGGTCTGCGTGTGGAAACGCCCGGCCTCGTGCGCTTCGCGCGTGTAGCTTTGTGTAAGCGGCAACGCAGCGATGCCCTGTTGCACGAGCGACGTGACCCGGCTGTCGGCCTGTTGCGCCGCCTGGCTGCGTTCGCTCATCCGCCGACCGAACAGACGCATCGTGAGCAGCAGCAACGGCACCGTGCCGAGCGCCACCAACGTGAGCGGGATGTTCAACCGCCCCATCACCACGATCATGAACAGCAGCGAAATCGCCGCGCCAGTGAAGGCGATCAAGCCTTGCTGGAACAGAGTCTGGAACGAATACGTGTCCCACGCCGCGCGTTGAATCACATCGCCGGCCTGAGCGCCTTGATGAAAGCGCAAGGAGAGCCGCAGCAACCAGCCGAAGACTTCGTTGCGCACGCGCGTCAAACCGCGCAGGCCGATTTTGATTGAGAGATACGTGTACGCCGAAGAAATCGCCGCCTGCCCGAAATGCAGCGCCACCACCGCCAGGCCAAGTGTGACGAGCGCGGATGATTTGTCAGCGTCCGCCAGACCCATCTGCGCCAGCCACGACGGCCAAGGCTGACCGCCGAGCACATGATCCACAATCCACGCCAGCGGCCACGGCTTCAACAGGCCGGCGGCGGCGTTCGCCAGCATCAGCCCGAAGACAGCGACGAGACGCGGCGCATCCGGTCGGAAGAATTGCAGCGCGCGAAGCAGAGTTTTCACAACGCCGCGTTTACAGCCACAACGCCCGCACGGCCACGGTGGCCAGGGCGACCACGGAGTCGGGGAACAGGCCGAGATAGAGCATGCCGCCAATGCAGGCGTAGAGCGAAATCTTGATGGGCCGCGAGAGTTCAATCGGCGACAAGTCCGGCGGATCTTTCGACCAGTAGATCGCGCGGACGACGCCGAAGTAATAGTAAAGCGAGATCACCACGCCGACGAGCGCAACGCCGAGCAGCCAGTAATAAGCCGGATAGTTGACGGCATGTTCCACGACCGCCTTGAGCAGCAGAAATTTTCCAAAGAAGCCGGCCAGCGGCGGGATGCCCGCGAGCGAGACCATGGCGAGCGTCAGCGCGGCAGCCAGAAGTGGCGAGCGTTCGTTCAGGCCGGCCAGGGCGGTGACATCTTCATTGTCCGTCACGCGAATGACCACGCACAGCACCGTGAAGGCCGCGAGCACGGTGAACAGATAGCCGCTCATATAATACAGCACGGCGACGGAGCCGGACTGGTTCATCGCAGCAAAACCGAGCAGGAGATAACCGGCGCTGGCAATGCTCGAATAACCGAGCAGGCGCTTCAGGTTGCGTTGCGGGATGGCGCACAGGCTGCCGTAGAGAATCGTCACGGCGGACAGGAGCATCAACAGTTTTTCCCAGTGCAACGCCACGTCCGGAACCGCGCTCCCGAGCAGGCGCAGCAACAACACCACGCCCGCCGCCTTGGAGCCGACGGCAAGGAATGCAGTCGTGGGCACCGGCGAGCCTTGATAGACATCGGGCGCCCACATCTGGAATGGAAACGCGGCGATCTTGAAGCCGAGGCCGACGAGCACGAGGAGCAGTCCGGCTTGCAACACCGGCTGCGTGGCGAGCTGGCTGTCCGCCGCCAACTTCGCC
>JBKJSC010000119.1:0-17637 GCA_046593035.1 Limisphaerales bacterium
CACCGAGTATTGCTCGCATCCCGCGACCAGCCCGTTTCCCTCGCCGCCGACTTCGCTGGGCCTGCCCGTGAAGGAAACACCCGAAGTGCCGCGCGACGATCCGAAGACCTGGGCGAACGTGAACGACTTCGGCGCGGACCCGACCGGCAAGGCGGACTCCGCCGCCGCGATTCAGAAGGCGATGGATTCCGGCGCGACGACCGTCTTCCTGCCCGGCAGTTACAACATGCGCACGGCAGTCACCATTCGCGGCAAGGTGCATCGTGTGGTCGGCGTCGGCGGCATGATCAATTACGGAAAGGGACTGCGCCCCGATTTTCGTCTCGCGAATGGCGAGGCTCCAGTGGTGAGCATCGAGCATTTCGCCAACATCCACGGAGGTCTGGAAGTTGATACACGACGGACGCTCGTGCTGCGCAGCGTCTCCGACTGCGACCTGACGAGCACGGCGCGGGCGGAAGGCGCGGAGTGGTTCTTCGAGGACGTGGTCACCCACAATCTGCGCCTCAAAAACCAGAAGCTCTGGGCGCGGCAACTGAACATCGAAAACGAAGGCACACACCTCACTAATGACGGCGGCGACGTCTGGGTGCTGGGTTACAAGACCGAGCGCGGCGGCACGCTTGTCCGCACCCTCGGCGGCGGGCGAACGGAGATCCTCGGCGGTTTCAGTTACACAACCACGGCGGGCAAACTCGCGCCGATGTTTGTGAACGACGAGTCCAGCGTGTGGACTTTCTTCGGCGAGGTTTGTTACAACGGTGATCCGTTCGCCGTGCGCATTCAAGAGACGCACGGCGGGGAGACAAAGATCATTTCTGGAGACAAAGGTCATGCCGCTCCTTACAGTGGCAGGGTTAGGTAGCCCATTCTTGTCTGTGAAGCCACTGACTCTTTTCTTCCTTTCGCGAACGCGCGAACGGCTTGATGAGCCTGTGCCGGCCACGCCCGCGCTCGCTGGCGACCGCCGCCACCGTCGCACGGCGACCTGTTTTGGTTGCTCCGGCGGCCGGCGATCTGGATTTTAAGTAACTTCTTCGCGCGCAGCGGCGTCATTTGGAATAGAATTATTTTGATCCTATGATCTCGGCCCGAAAGCTCATCATTTCAACACTCGGCGCAACATTCTTGATCGGCACACTCGCCGTTTCGACCTGGGCTGCCGACCGCACCAAGACTGGCGCGGCTGATTTTGTCCAGAAGCGCCTTGAGGACGGTTTCAAACTGCTCGACGCGAACCGCGATGGGAAAGTGGATCGCAAGGAATTCAGCCGGATCACCACGATTGCGCCGAAGATGAAAAACAATCCCGACGGCGCGGATTACATCTTCGGGGTGCTCGACAAGAACGGGGACGAGAAGCTCATCTTCGAAGAATACAAAGGTATCGTGCTGATTCAAGCGATGGCGGCACAGGCGCAGAAGGACGGCACCGCACTCCCGCAAATCTCCGCCGCCAAACCGGCCAATACAACCGCTTCATCTACGGCACCGCAGAAACCGCTGACGCAAGCGGAGACGGAGTTCTTCGAGAAGAAGATTCGTCCGGTGCTCGCGGACAAATGTTACAAGTGCCACTCCGCCGAGGCCGACAAGGTCAAGGGCGGCTTGCTGGTGGACACGCGCGACGGCATCCGCAACTCGGGCGACACCGGCCATGCCATCGTGCCAGGCGACGTGAAGTCGAGTTTGCTCCTCAAGGCAATTCGTTATGAGGATTCCGATCTCGCGATGCCGCCGAAGAAGGAAGGCGGCAAACTTTCCGCCGAGGTCATTGCGAATTTCGAGAAGTGGGTGGCGATGGGCGCGCCGGATCCGCGCGAAGGCAAATCGGCCACGACCGCGTCGGTGAACTTGCAAAAAGGCCGTGACCATTGGGCCTTCCAGCTTCCCAAACGCGTCCCGGCACCGCAGCCCAAGAACGCAAGCTGGGCGCGCAGTAACATTGATAAATTCATCCTTGCTGATTTGGAGGCGAAGCAACTCAAGCCCGTCGGTGACGCGAGCAAAGCCACGCTGCTGCGCCGGGTTTGCTTCGACCTCGCCGGCCTGCCGCCGTCGCCCGAGGAAATGACGGCCTTCCTGAATGACAAGGATCCGAAGGCGTTTGAGAAGGTAGTGGACAGACTGCTGGCATCGGCACAATTCGGCGAGCGCTGGGGCCGTCACTGGCTCGACGTGGCGCGTTACGCCGAATCGAGCGGCAAGGAAGTCAACATTGTGTATCCGCACGCGTGGCGTTATCGCGACTGGGTCATCGGCGCATTCAACCAGGACAAACCCTATGACCGTTTCTTGAAGGAGCAACTGGCCGGCGATTTGTTGCCCTCCAAGAATGACAACGAGAAGGCCGAACACCTCGTCGCCACCGGCCTGCTCGCCATTGGACCGAAGTCTCACAACTCGCGCGACTTTCGCCAGTTCCAGTTGGATGTGGCTGATGAACAGATTGACGCCGTGAGCCAGGGAATGCTCGGCCTCACGGTCGCGTGCGCGCGCTGCCATGACCACAAGTTTGATCCTGTGCCGCAGGCGGATTACTACGCAATGGCCGGGATTTTCTTGAGCACCGAGACGCGTTTCGGCACGCCACGGTTTGTTCAAAACAATCAAACCGCGCCGTTGATCATGCTGCCGGAGAAAGCCGAGGCCACCGACGCGCCGCCACCCACGCCACAGCAGATGGAGTTCATGAAACGCCAGTTGGAAACCGCCAAGAAGGAGCGCGACGAGGTCACGGCGGAGGCGAAGGGCGGCAAAGATCGCCAGGTCTTTGCCAATCCGAAATTTCTGCGCAGCCAGGCTCAGATCGCCATCCTCGAAAAAATTCTTGGCCGCAACGATGAGAACGGCAAACCGCTCCACTTCGCGATGGGCGTGCAGGACAAAATGCTTCCGCGTGACGCTCAGTTGCTCCAGCGCGGAGAACTCGACAAGCCGCAGGACACCATCCCGCGCGGTTTCGTGCAGGTGCTCGCCCCGGCTGAAAAGGCGCGGCCGCAGATTTCCCAGGGCAGCGGACGCCTCGAACTCGCGGATTGGATTGCGTCGCCGGAAAATCCTCTCACCGCGCGGGTGATGGCGAATCGCGTCTGGCTCTGGATTTTCGACAAAGGCCTTGTGCCCACGCCGGACAATTTCGGAACCACCGGTCAGAAGCCGACGAACCAGGCTTTGCTCGACGCGCTCGCCATTTCATTCGTCGAGCAAGGCTGGTCGGTGAAGCAGCTCGTGAAACAAATCGTGATGAGCCACACGTATCAGCTCGCGTCGGATTACCACGAGGCCAATTACGCCGCCGATCCGGAAAACAACCTGCACTGGCGCATGAGCAAACGCCGGCTTGATGCCGAGGCCATCCGCGACGCCATGCTCGCGGTGGCGGGCAAACTCGACCTCACTCCGCCCAAAGGCTCGCCGGTGGCGAACACCGAAGGCCCCGCCCAGCAATTGATCCGGCCTTTGCCCGGTTTGGGCGGGGGCGGTCCCGGCGCACGGTTCCGCGGCATGGGCGGTGGCGAGAGTGCCAATGTACTCAACGCAGATCGCAATTTCCGCTCGGTGTATCTCCCCATTGTGCGTGATCACGTCCCCGATTCACTCGCGGTGTTTGATTTCGCCGAGTCCAGCCTCGTGGTGGGCAATCGCGAGGACACCACGGTGCCGTCGCAGGCGCTTTACCTGATGAACAGCGGCACCGTGCAGAAGCTCGCCGAAGCGATGGTCGCGCGTCTTGCGGGCACGAAGGCCACGGGAACCGAGCTGGCGAAGAAAGCATTTGAACTCGCCTACTCGCGTCCGCCGACGCAACAAGAACTCGAGGCCACCACCTTCTTTTTCACTCGCTTTAACGAGGCAGAAGCAAAGAATTACCCGGACAAAACCAAGCTGGGCTTCGCCGCGATGACGGCGTTTTGCCAGGCATTACTCGGCAGCGCAGAGTTTCGTTATCTGAATTAACATTGGAGCCACGGATGAAACACGGATTGAACACAGACGAAGAGGCAGCCGAACAACACGCTGTTGTCCGTGTTTCATCTGTGGCCAGCAAACAACTGAACGATTTATGAACACCTTCAATCCTTATCTCTACTCGCGACGCGACGCGCTCAAGACCTTGTGGGCGGGGTTCGGTTACACCGCGTTTGCTGGTCTCGTGGCGCAGGTCGCCGCGAAGGAATCGGCCGCCAAAAAGGGACCGCTCGATACGAAGCCGACGCACTTTCCAGCGCGGGCCAAACACGTCATCTTCCTGTGCATGAGCGGCGGGCCGTCGCATGTGGATACGTTCGACTACAAACCTGAGTTGCAGAAGAACGACGGCAAGAGCGTCGCCAACCGCAACCGAGGCGGATACGCCAAGCTGCTGGCGTCGCCGTGGAAATTTGCGCAACACGGCAAGAGCGGGCTGTGGATTTCCGAGTTGTTTCCCGAAGTGGCGAAGCACGCGGACAACCTGACGCTCATCCGTTCGATGCAAACGGATTTGCCGGCGCATCCGCAGGCGTTTTTGCAGATGCACACGGGATCGTTTCAATTTGTGCGCCCGTCGCTGGGTGCATGGTCGCTTTACGGACTCGGCACGGAGAACGAAAACCTGCCGGGCTTCATCACGTTGAATCCGCCGCTCAACAACGGCGGGGCGCAAAACTACGGTAGCGCGTTTCTCCCGGCGATTTACCAGGGCACACGCATTGGCTCCGAAGGCCGTGCCTTTGGCCCCGCCGGCATGGGCGGCGGTGATGCGAAGATGCCGAACATTTCCAATTCCAAACTCTCGCAGGAAGGCCAGCGGGCGCAGATTGATTTCATCCAATCGTTGAATCAGGAGAGCCTCTACCGCGATAAGGTCAATCCGCAGATTGAGGGCGTGATCGAGTCTTACGAGCTGGCCTTCCGGATGCAGAAGGAAGTGCCCGAAGTGATGGATCTCTCGAAAGAATCCGAAGCCACCAAGAAAATGTACGGCATCGGCGGTGGCGGCGGACAGGGCAGTCCGGATGCATTTGGCCGTTCGTGCCTGCTGGCGCGCCGCATGGTTGAGGCGGGCGTGCGTTTCGTCGAGATCGGCTCCGGCGGTTGGGATCAGCACCGCAATTTGAAGAATGACCACGAGAATCGCGCGACCTCGGTGGACCAACCCATTGCCGCGCTGCTAACGGACTTGAGACAACGCGGCCTGCTCAAGGACACGCTCGTGATCTGGGGTGGCGAGTTTGGCCGCACGCCGTACGCGCAAGGCACCGACGGTCGCGATCACAACAACAAAGGTTTCACCATGTGGATGGCGGGCGGCGGGGTGAAGGGCGGCCTCAGTTACGGCAGCACCGATGATTACGGTGCAGAAGCTGTGGAAAACAAAGTTCACATCCACGATTTCCACGCGACGATTTTACATCTGCTGGGCCTCGACCACGAGAAGCTCACTTACAAACACGCGGGCCGCGATTTCCGTCTGACGGACGTGAAGGGCGAAGTCGTCAAAGGCATCATCGCCTGACATGAATTCCGGATAAGCCCATTCCTGTCTTTTTCCTGAAAAAAAACCGCTGCGTTCAAGCCGCTGCCAACTCCGGCCACAAGTGCGCGCCCAGCCGCATGCCTTTGGCGAAGCAGCCTAGGTCAAATTTCTCGTTGGGCGAATGCGCGTTGTCGTCGGGCAGTGAAAGGCCGAGCAGCAAGGTGTCCGCGCCGAGAATCTTCTTGAAATCGGTGACGATGGGAATGGAGCCGCCTTCGCGCATCAACACCGGCTCATGTCCGAACGCCGCCTGCAATGCGCGCAGGGAAGCCTTCGCGTAAGCGCTGTTGGGCGACACGAGATACGGGTCGCCGCCGTGGCCGGGCGTCACGGTCAGGCGTACGGTCGGAGGACAAAGTTCTTTGAGCTGCCGTTCCACCAACTTGAGAATTTTCTCCGGCTTCTGGTTGGGCACCAGACGAAACGTCAGCTTGGCGCTGGCCCACGCCGGCACAATGGTCTTGCTCCCCTCGCCCTGATAGCCGCTGGTGAGGCCGTTGATTTCCACGGTCGGTCGCGCGGTGCGTTGTTCGATGGGCGTGAAACCGCGTTCGCCGAAGAGTTGCGGCACGCCGAGAAATTGCCGGTAAGCGCTGTCGTCATGCGGCAGGCGCGCAAGCTGTTTTCGTTCATACGCCGAAAGCGGCGCGACGTCGTCGTAAAAACCGGGAATGGCCACGCGCCCATTTTTGTCGCGCAGTCTGGCGAGTAACTGGCTCAAGGCCATCGCCGGATTGTCGAGTGATCCTCCGAAAAGGCCGGAGTGCAGATCACGGTTGGGGCCGTCCAACCTGACTTCCACGGCGCAGATGCCGCGCAAGGCGTACGTCAGCGCGGGATGTTGCAGACTGGGAATGCCGTTGTCGGAAATAACGACGGCTTCACAGCGCAACCGCTCGCGGTTTTCCCGGAGAAACGGCGCGAGGTTGGCGCAGCCCACTTCTTCTTCGCCCTCGATAACAAAGGTTAAATCGCAGGGCAGTTCCGTTCCGGTTTTCAGGTACGCCTCCACGGCCTTCAAGTGGGCAAAGTGCTGGCCTTTGTTGTCGCACGCGCCGCGGGCAAACAAGTTGCGCCCCTCGATGCGCGGTTCAAACGGCGGCGATTTCCACAATTCAAACGGCTCGGCCGGCTGCACGTCGTAATGGCCATAGACCAGGAAGCGCGGCTTGCGCGAGCCTTTGCGGCGCGGGGTTTTCGCGACCACGATGGGATGGCCGGGCGTCTCGCAAAGCTGGGTCTCCAGGCCGATCTCGACGCAATGACTCACCAGCCAGCGCGCGCAGGATTCGAGGTCGGCGCGGTGCTGGGGCTGCGCGGAGACACTGGGAAAGCGGAGGTAATCCGAAAGTTCGCGAATGAAACGGGGTTCGTTCTCGGCGAGATAATTCAGCACGCTTTGCATGGCCGGAGTTGTAACAGCTAAGCCGCGCCGGACGAAGCGGAAACAGCACGAGGCGGGGCGGCGAAGCCGGCGCAACTATTTTTTCTTCTTGAACGAATTCAACAAATCCAGCGGGCTGGCCTTGTTCGTGTTGCTGCCCGAGGGTTGGCCGGTCAGGATGCCACCGACTCCGCCCAGGATGCCACCCGCCTTGCCACCCACTGCGCCCGCGACGCCAGCGGCCCCGATTCCCACGATCATCAATTTGTCCGTCTTGGCCTTGGGATTACCAAGGGTGCCTTCCAGTTTGACAAAGTCGGGCAACTTCACGTACGGATCATTGGGTGAGGCACTAGAAATCGTGAACTTTTTGGCAAGCGAACGAGGCAGCGAGATCACGATTGGCTGGTGCAACTGTGAATTGGTGAACACGTCCGCGATCGGGATACGGCCACTCGATTCGCCGATGAACGCCTCGCTGTGCGCGATAAACCGCCGCACGTCGATGTTCCCGTTGCCCAGGCTGAGATCGGTGGAGATATAATTCAACGGCGAATTGAGCATTTCCGGGACGTTCAGCAACAGCGCGATGGGGATGAGAACGGCTCTTACTTTGGGGCCGACGAGCTTTATGTTCGCATTCGTGAAATTGAGTGCAACCTGGCCATTCAAGTTTTTTCGCAAGCTCACACCCGTCACGCCGGCCCCGGTAATCTTGAGGTTGGCAAACACATCGCCGTTGGCCTGGCCTTTATAGACGGGGGAAAAACTGTTCGCGATCGGCTCCACGGGAATCTTGTCGGCCTTCAGCGCCAGATCGTATTGGTAACCGGCCACACCGAGGTTCAAGTCCGCGCTCGCGTTGACCGGTGCGTTATTGATGGTGAATTGCAACGGCTTCAAGTTGATTCGTCCGCCGTCGATTTTTGCCGCAGCAACAAAGTTGGCGACGGCAATTTCGCGCAAATAAAGCTTGCCAATGTTCGCGTCGAGCGTGAACTGGCGCAGCGGCAGAATCACGGCTTCGGGTTCGGTGTTCGCCTGCGCTTCTGTAGGCCCGGCTGGTGCGGATTTGGGCGGGGATTTCTTCTTGTTCGGATCGTCGAACAAATCGTAATACGGCGTCAGGTCGAGGGAATCCGCAGTGAGCTTCACGCTTCCGGTGATGGCGTTGGTCTTGGTAAGATCGAGTTTGCCAGCGAGTTGCAGCACGTTCTTGGCGCGGGCGGTGGGCGTCAGCGTGAGTTGAAACTGGCGGAAATCGAGGATTTGTTTCGCGAGCGAGCCATCAAGCTGCACGCCGGCGGCCAGCGGGGTTTGGGGCAGTTTGCCGGCCGGATCATGCACGAGCAGGTTGGCGATCTGCAGATCGGCCTTCACGCTCGACGCGCCGCGAACGTCGTAGCTCGCGTTGGCGCTGGCGTTGATGGAGACGGAGGTCAGGGTTTTGTCTCCGAGGGTTGCGCCGAGAAACGGGCGGAGCGCATTTTGGTTCAAGTCGGTCAACTTCAGCGCGACCTGGCCGGCGTTGTTCGTTAGATCGTATTTGCCGGCGACGTCAAAACTGCCGCCGGGCAATTCTCCGAGGCGCACGTTGCCGACGAACTGGCGCACATCGACCACCCCTTTGCGCATCGTGCCGTCGAGTTTCACGGACGCAGTCAGCGGCGTTTTCGGCAATTGTTTCTTCGGATCGGTGATCAGCAGGTTGACGATTTGCAGATCGCCTTTGACTGCGGACTCGCCTTTCGCGTCGTAGCGTGCCGTGGTGCTGGCGTTGATGGAGACCGAGGCGAGCTTCATCTCGCCGAGCGCCGGGGCCACAAAGGTAGTCAGGGTGTGTTCGTTCAGATCGGTGAGTTTGAGCGCGAACTGCCCGGCCTGATTGGCGAGGTGATAATTGCCGCTCACATCAAAGCTGCCGCCCGCCTGTCCGGCCTGACGCAAGGTTCCGGTGAGTTTGCGGATATCCACCGCCTCGTTCTTCATCGCCACGTCGAGGTCGATGCCGGCGGCAAACCGGTCGAAGCGGTTCGTGGCGTAACGGCCCGTAAAATTCTCCAACTGCAAATTTCCCGTGACCGCGCGGGTGAAACTCAGGTTGTTGGTTTGGGCCGGTGCGAGGTTCTTTTGCGCCAGGTGACCGCTGAAGATAATCTGGCCGGTGCTCGCTTTGAAATCGGGCAGTTCCAGCAACGCCGCCAGCTTGGGCAATGAAGCCTCCAGCTTGGTTTGCAAATCGGCGTCCTGCGTTTTCACCACGAAACTGCCCGTGCCGCTGATTGATGCCACGGATTGTTTTTGGTGCGCCAGTTGCACGCTGAATTCGTCGAGCTTGATCGCGTTGAAATCATCCACCTGGCCGCGCACGCGGAACGTGGCGTCCGCCTGGTCGATGGTGCTTCCGGAGAAATTCGCCGCGAGGCCCGTGGCTTGCGAGGAGACGTCGAGTTGCAAGGATTTACCGGCTTTTTTGGAAAGCAGGTTCAACGTCAGGCTCACTTGGCCGGCCGTGACATTGGTGCCCAGGAAGGCGCGCCAGTCGGCCAGATTCAGATTGGACACCGCCAGTTCCAACGCGGAGTCCTCCACGGCGCTATCCGTCTTGCCCCAATCCAATTTCATCGGCTGGGAGAGCGAACCGGTCAGCAGCGGCTTTTGGTTTTGCGTGGCGTTGAGAGTGAACGTTTGCACCAGTGCGGACTGGGCGGTCTGGTCCACGGACACGTTGTAGCCCACTTTCAAATCCAGCGGCGGGGTGGTGAGACCTTTTTGCGTGAGACTGAAACGGCCCACGTCGAACTGACCGACGGCGTTGATGACCTTGCCGTTCTTGGCCAGTTCAATCTGACTGCTGGCATTAATGGTGGTGGAACCGAAATCAATGCCCAGCGGCGCGCCGGCGAGGTTCAACACCTGCCGGTCGATCGACAATACTTCGAGCTTCAACCGCGCTTCCTTTTTCTCAAGATCCACCGGCCCGCTGGCGCGGATCTGGCCGAGCGGCTTGCCGTTTTGCGCAAAGTTCACCGAGAGTTGTTTCAAATCCGTCATCGTCAATTCGCAGTCGAGCGTCGCGCCAAGGCCGGCCATGTCTTTGAAGCGGCCCTGCCCTTTCGAGAGATCGAACTGCGCCTTGGCCCTGATGGTTTGCGGCTGCAAATTGGCCGTTAGCGCGAGATCGAAACTCGCGGTGATTTTCGCCTGGGCCAGATCATTCGTGGCGGAGCCGGATACAGCGCCGACCTCGATCCTTGCGTCGGTCGCGACGCTCAACTTGCCGGTGGTGGCGTTGTGAAGCTGGTCGAGCGAGACGTTGACGTTGGCCAGTTCGACGACCTGCCGCCCGCCGTCTTTGAAATGCTGACCAAAGTGAACCGTGGCGTTTTGCAGGGTGACATTCCGAATGTCGAGTTGCGGCGTTTTGGCGGCCTTGGGGGTTTTCTTTTTGTCATCCGATTTTTTGTCGCTGACGAACAGCGGGTCCAGGTTGCTCGTCCCATCGGCGTTTTGGACGATGTTCACCACCGGCGCGATGATGGTGACTTCATTGACCTTGATGTTGCCGCCCAACATGCCGGCCAGGCTGTAACCCGTGCGTACTTCGGCTGCTTGGAGCAGCGGCTCGGTGCCGGTGGTGACCACTTTGAGGCCGCGCAGGGACACGCTGGAAAAAGGGCTGAGGCTGGCATCATCCACCGTTACGATGGCGTGGATGGCCGTGCCCACGCGCGGCAGGACGACGGCCTTGAGGAAGGCTGCGCTGGTCGCGACGAAATAAAGGATAACGAGCAGCAGCGCCAAGCCGCCGCCAACTAGGGCGAGTTTGCGGCGGAGGCCGCTTTTCTTGACCGACGGTTTCAATGTTTCTGACATAATGAATGAAAAATATTTAATGAACGACCGCACTATCTCGTCGCATCCTGTTACCGTGCGACAACCCGCAGGCCAACCTTAGACCACTTTCCAAAAAAAGCCATGCCGAGTTCAGACGTGCCGGTTTGACCCGCCATTCACACGAAGGCGTGCGTCAACGATTCCCGTAATTGTCACGACCCACGGTGCAAACAAGCATCGACTTTTCCGCCGCCACCCATTACCGATGGCGCGGTGAAGATTTCCGTGATTGTCCCGGCGTTCAATGAGGAGAAGCTCATTACCGAAACACTACGCCGTATCCAGTCGGCCCGCAGCGCGTTCGCGGCGTCCGGCTGGGAGAGCGAAATCGTGGTGTGCGACAATAATTCCACCGACCGCACTGCGGCCCTGGCGCGCGCGGAAGGGGCCGTCGTGGTGTTTGAACCAGTGAACCAGATCGCGCGTGCGCGCAACACCGGCGCCTCCGCCGCGACGGGCGACTGGTTTGTCTTCGTGGATGCCGATTCGCATCCCAGCGTGGAATTGTTCGCCGACCTGATCGCGGAAATCCAGCGCGGGTGCTGCCTGGGCGGCGGTTCCACGGTTCGGTTGGATGAAGGCCGCTGGCTCTGGAATCTGATCGTGGGTGGCTGGAATTTCCTCAGCCGCGTCAATCGCTGGGCGGCTGGTTCCTTTGTGTATTGCGAGGCGTCGGCATTCCGGCAGTTGGGCGGCTTCAGTCAGGAATTGTATGCCTCCGAGGAAATTGAATTCAGCCAGCGGCTTAAAAAACTGGCCCGCGAGCGCGGTAAAAAAATGGTGATCCTCCATCGCCATCCGTTGTTGACCTCGGCGCGCAAGGCACATCTCTATTCCAGTTGGGAACATCTCCGCTTTCTTGGAAAAACCGTGCTGACGGCAGGTAGAACCTTGCGCGCCCGCGAAGCTTGCACAGTTTGGTACGACGGGCGCCGGTGAACGCGAGCGCTTGGATTTTTACTTGTTCTCCGGCTCCGGGGTGGGCGGAACGATGCGCGTGGCCGGCGGCGGCGGGACAATCGAAGTGGCCGGGGGATTTTTGCCGTCCTGGCTTTTCATGCGCTTCATTTTGGACTTGTTCTTGTCCGCCAGTTTCTTTTCCTCCTCCGAGATTTCCATTTCGGCGCGTTGAACGCCGGACAGCCGTTCCCGTTCCACCGTCGCGGCCAGGGAGGCATCACTGGGCGTTTTGAGAACGGTGGGCCGCATCAGCACGATCAACTCCACCCGCTTGTTCGATTCGGTGGTGCTGCGGAACAGCGCGCCCAAATAGGGAATGTCCTTCAAATAGGGTATGCCGGACTTGCTCTTGCTTTTGGTGGAACTGATGAATCCGCCCAGGATGATCGTTTCGCCATCCTGCACCATGACTTTCGCGGAAGCGGTGCGTTTGGTGGTCGTAGGCACGGCGTTGTTGTCGATGATTTGCGGGGGGCCCAATTGCTCGATGTTTTGCTGGATGTCCATGACGACGAGGCCGTCGGTGTTGATGAGCGGCAACACGGAGAGGTTGATGCCGACTTCCTTCTGTTGATACTGCGAGCTGGAACCGGAATTAACGCCACCGAAATACGTGCCGGTGACGTACGGCACCGTATCGCCGATAAACAAGGTGGCAGTTTCCGCGTGCGAGGTCTGGATGCGCGGGCGGGAGAGCACGTTCACGGTGTTGTCAGTAGCGATCGCCTGGAGGGCCACTTCCCAGTTTTTCCCTATTTGGCCGAAGTAGCTGAAGCCGTTGGGGAGTGAATTATTGTTCGCCAGATTCGTCGCGGACTGGAAAATCCCGTTCTTGGAACCTCCAAAGCCGCTAAAATTGCTCAGGAAATTCTTCTTGGATTGGGCGGCAGAAACGGCGAGCGTCTTTCCGTCGTCAAGGGACACTTCCAAAATAATCGCTTCGATCAGCACCTGCGGCTGGATGACATCGATCTTGGCGATGATGTCTTTCACCAATGCCATGTCCTGCTTGTTGGCGAAAACGAGGATCGAATTCATCCGCTCATCAGGAATCAGCTTGGCGTCCCCGAGCAGCGGGGCCGTCCCGCCCGCTCCGGCACCGGCGGCGCGTTGGACGATTTGCTGGAGCCGGTTCTGGAAGGCGGCGTTCCCACCCGGCTGGGCACCACCCGGCTGGTTGAACTGTTGCGGATTCACCCCACCCGGCTGGCCGGGGATGCCTCCCCCGCCCGTGGCACCGGGCAAGGTGGAATTACGATTGGAACCACGGCTGGTGGTTCTGGAACTCGTGCGGCCCGCGCCAGTAGTGGCCCCGGTCGTCCCGCCGCCTGATCCTCCGCTCAAGCTGCTCAACACGGAAGAGATGTCCGCCGCCAACGCGTATTTGATGGGGATGACTTCGAAATTTTCCTCGAGCGGCACGATCTTGTCCACCTCTTCGATCACTTCGAGCATCCGTTTGATATTGATGGCGAAGTCGCGCAGCACGAGGACCGAGCTAGATTCAATCGCGACGATGCCCGTCGGGTTCTTGGCGAACGGTGTGATGACGGGAACAACTTCGGACGGGTGAATGTATTTCAGTTGCACCACTTTTGTGATGTATTGGCTGGCTTCGGGCAAGTCCCTGGCATCCTTGATTGAGAAAGGCGCGCCTTCCTGGTTTGCTTGCGCCGAGGGCACCACGGTAAGAAATTTTTCACCAGTCGGGATGATCACGATTCCGTTCAAAGCGAACACGCTGTCCAGCGCCTGGATGGCCTCCTCTTTCGTCAAGTCGGTCTGCGCCCGGATCGAGATGGGGGCATTCGGCAAGTTTGCCGGACGGATGATGGTGCGTCCCACCAACTCGGCGTAATAATCCAAAACTTGAAACATCTCCGCATTTTGAAACCGAATGGTGCTGGCTTTGACGATCAGGTCGGTGCTAGGAATTGCCGGGGCATTTGGTTTGGTGCCGGCCGTTCCACCCGTGGCCAAAGTGGGAATCGTGGCGTTGGCCGTGGCGGACGTCGGCGTCGTGGCCGTGGTGGTGGTCGTCGTTGCGGGGGCACTGGTCTTCCCCAGCGTGGAAGGCACGGCCCGCGTGGGAATCGGCCGCGCGGGGGCGTTGGTGGCGGCCAGTTGTTGTCGGAGCAATTCCAGCCGGTTCGTCGTGGTTGCCGCGGCGCTGGTGGCTTTGCCTGGAACCGGTGGTGCGGGCGGGGCTTTCTGGGCGTGGGCCGCGAACGCCAGCAAGGCGCAGGCGGACGTGAGGGAGAGGATGCGAGTTTTCACAATTATTTTGAAAGGGACGTTTTGTTCTTCGCCGTGGGCGCGGGCTGGCTGACCGGCGGCGTCATCGACACCGCTTTCACCGTCTGATCGTCCACCGCGATGAGTTGAATGCCGTTCAAGACCAGCACGGTTTCGAGCGCATAGAGCATCTCGGTTTCCGTGAGCGGAGTCGCGGTCTTGCAGGTGATGGGAAAGTTGGGCAAATCAGGAACGCGCTCCACCTTGCGGCCAGACAGGTTCCCATAAAACTGCAACACCTGGGCCAACTCCGAATTGAAGAAGGCGAAGGTTCCCGTTTTCGTAGAAGCGGCGGATTGATTCTTACCACTCGCAGATTTTCGCGCCTTCCACAGTGCCGACGCCGGGAGCGCGAGGTTCGTCGGCAGCACCACGGCAAATTTTTCGCCTTGCGGTAGAATTTGTAAATGGGCGCGGACCAAGTTCCGCTCCAAAAAGCGAACCAACTCATCGCGTCCGGCGCATTGACCCTGACCAGTGATGGCACCGACAGAAACAAATGACGATTGCAACATCGTGCGCGCCGTTAATTGGGAGTAGAACTCAAGCAGTCGCGCCCCGGTCAGGCTTTGAAATCGGATCACGCCCAATTTTTTCCCAGTGTCGCCCCGGATCACACGCGCGGGCGGAGGCGGGCCTTCAGCGGCGAAACCAAGCACGGATTCTTTGCCGCCGTTGCGGATCGTCACGGTCATGGCCTGGTCATCAATCGCGACCAGTTCCAACGCGCCGGCACTTTTTCCTTCAGCGAGCACCACTTCACCGAGCGTCCGACGGTTGGCCTCAAGCACGAGCAGGAAGGCGCAGCGGGCGTCCGGCACGGTGGACAGGCCGACGAGTTTGACAAACGCCGCCGGCACTTCCGCCGCCGTTGCGTGCGTCAACGCCAGCCCGAGCACAAGAATGGCAGAAAGGTTTTTCACGGGAGCTTGAGTGCCGACTTGCCGGGCTTGGTCGAAGGGTTGACCTGGTAACTCGCCACGAGCGTAATGCTGCCCATCAACTTCATCTGCGACTGGTCGGGCTTCAAATCCATGTCGCGCACCCGGATCATCGAATTGTCCGCGCCGAGCGCGACCAGGAAGTCGAGCAACTCCTTGTCGCCGGTGTCGCTGATCGTGATCTTGAGCGTCTGTTCTTCGAAGAACTGGCTGGGTTTGTTGGCCGACTGCCGCCGCGGGTCGGAGGAGTTCCAGGTGTTGACGCGCACGCCGCTGCGGGCCACCTGCGCCTGCACGATTTTTTGCAATTGCAGCGCCTGATCCGAGGAGCCGACCGTCGCATCCGCGCCCTCCAGGTCTTTTTGTTTCCGTTGGTATTCCGGCAACTTGGCGACTTCCTTTTCGTAAGCTCGGAGTGAATCCTCGGCTTTGCGCAACTCTCCCTGCACAATTCCCCAGTCCTTAAAGTGCGGGAAGACGAACCAGGCGTTCAGCATCACAAACAACACCCCCACTGCGGCGACGACGATCCGGCGTTCCTGCGTTCCGAGGTTGAGGCGGTCGAAGAAATTGCTCATTCGACCTCCGCACGTTTGAGTTCACCGGCGAAATTCCAGTTCATGACGGGCGCGTTGCCCGCGCTGCTGACCGAGGGCGGATTGACCGTGCTGAACAGCGGCTCGTTCTTGATTGTTACCTTGCCCAGGGCCTCGTTGAAATCAGTCACTTTGCTGACGCTGTTCACCGGGCCGTTGCCGCGCAGGGTCACGGTCTTGCCCCGGGAGAAGGAGAAATCGGTCAGGGTCAATTCCGGCGGCATTTCTTCCGACACCGCTTTCCACGCGTCCAGCACGGCGTATTTGAGGTTGACCTGTTCCTGCATCACCTTGATCAGCTCTTTGGTTTTCAGCGCGTTGGTGTAGCTGCCGCTGAGTTCAACGACTTTTTGTTCGAGGCCGTGCTTCTGGAATTGGAGTACTTGCAGCATGGCGAAATAAATGAGCACGCCCATGATGTACACCACAGCCACGCCGCCCAGGCCGCGCATCCAGATGCGATCCACCAACTGTTGGTGATAGCGCGTCCCGAATTCCACCGGCAGCAGATTCACCGTCGTCTCCGCCCGCGCCGCGCGCCGCGCACTCGCGGCGGCCAAGGCCGGCAGCTCCAGCGTGGGCGTGACTTCCACAGATCGCTCCGCGTGCACACTCAACAGCGGCTGCCAGATTGCCGCCGTCGCTGCGTCCGCCACGAGATGATAGAGTGGCGGCGCGGTGAGCCAACCTTCGAGTTCGCCGGCCCAGGCAATTTTGGTCAATTGCGCGCCGAGATCCTGGCCCCAGGTTTCCCGCACGGTCAAATGCGCCAGGCTTAGGTTTTGCAGCACGCCGCCATACCACCACGCCACCAGGCAGTCCGTCTTGTCGCCGATCACGCGCGGATAAATCCACGCGCCGTCGCCGTCGATGCGCGTGGCCAGGAGTTGATGGAGAAACGGCAACTCCAGCCGGTCGGCGAGATAACCCTGGCTTTCCAACTGGCCCAGAAAAGTCTCGACGAGATTGCGCGCGATGATGACCACCACCGCTGTTTGCAGTTCGGTGGGCACGACGCTGTGGGTGGGGATTAATTCCACGCTCCAGACAATTTGCGCGACCGGCAGCGGGGAGAGTTTTTCCAGTTGGAATTCCACCATGGAAACCAGTTCGGCGAAATCGCACTTGGGCAATTGCACCACGCGCAGGAAGACCTGGTCGGCGGGCAGCCAGGCGATGTTCAGCTTGCGCTGCCACAACGATTGCCAGCCCTTGGCGACCAGTTGCGTGGGCAACGGTTGGGCGGTGGAACCGGAAGTTTCAGCCGATAATTTAACCTGGCCGCCGTCTGCGGAGAACTGCCAGAGCCGCCGGGCACCGGCATCCAGATGCAGGACGTTGCAGGAATGAGGAGCGGAGTTCTTCACGATGGGGTTTAAGAATCCGTCGGGCTGTCTCCGAGCAGTGATTTCAAATGTTCCTCGGTCTGGGTGACGCGCAACACTTCTTCGACGGTGGTCACGCCGTTGCGGACTTTGTTCCAGCCGTCAGTGCGCAGGGTGCGCATGCCGTTCTCGATGGCCCGCTGGGCGATGGTGGAGGCGGCGGAGCGGTTGAGCACCAGCGGACGGATGGCTTCGTTGAGCAGCAA
Source organism: Limisphaerales bacterium (assembly GCA_046593035.1). Lineage (GTDB taxonomy): Bacteria > Verrucomicrobiota > Verrucomicrobiia > Limisphaerales > JAYTXL01 > JAYTXL01. Next base: position 17,186 of record JBKJSC010000119.1, read on the forward strand.
GAGTTCGTAGATGCCCATGCGGCCTTGGTAACCGAGTTGCCGGCATTCCTCGCAGCCGATGCCTTTCCAGAATTTCGCCGTGCCGATTTCATTCTCCGGGAAGCCGATCTTGCGCAAATAATCGTGCTCAATCTTTTGCTCCGTTTTGCAAAACGGGCAGATTGTGCGCACCAACCGTTGCGCCATGATCGCCTCGACGGAGGACGCCACGAGAAACGGCTCGATGCCCATGTCGATCAAACGCGTGAACGCGCTCGCCGCGTCATTCGTGTGCAGCGTGGAGAAAACCAAGTGGCCCGTGAGCGCCGCGCGGATGGCGATCTCCGCCGTCTCCAAGTCGCGGATTTCCCCGACCATGATCACGTTCGGATCCTGACGCAAAATGTGGCGCAACCCCATCGCAAACGTCAACCCGATGTCGGAACGGACGGCAATCTGGTTGATGCCTTTGA
>JBKJSC010000245.1:0-22017 GCA_046593035.1 Limisphaerales bacterium
GAAGGCGATGCGCCGAAATCAAGCGAGGAAGCCAGCCGACGCATCAGTGCCTGGCTCTCCGGCGCGGTGGGGCGCTGGTGTGAAGGCCGGACGCAAAACGGAGATGTGAAAGTGCTCGACTGGTTGCTCGCGAAGAAACTGCTGCCCAACCGCGCCGAGGCAGGCAGTCCGTTGGCGGTGCTCCTCGCGGAATATCGTCGCGTGGAAAAAAGCATCGTTCATCCGCGCACCGTGAACAGCATGGATGAGCGCGAGACGATGAAATCGAGTTACCCGCTCAACGTGCGCGGCAATGTGGACACGCCCGGCGAGTTGATCCCGCCGGATTTTCTGCAAATGTTCGCCGGTCGCAACGACGTCGCAAAGAGCCGTGGCAGCGGGCGGCTGGAGTTGGCTGCGTCCCTGGTGCAGCCGGAGCACCCGCTGACTTCGCGGGTATATGTGAACCGTGTCTGGCAGTGGGTGTTTGGCGCGGGCATTGTTGAAACGCCCGATGACTTCGGCCGTCTGGGCGGCAAGCCGTCGCACCCGGAGTTGCTTGATTATCTCGCGCGGGAATTTGTGAGTGAAGGCTGGTCCACCAAGAAACTTGTCCGCCGGTTGGTGTTGAGCCAGGCCTTTCGTCAGTCGGGTACTGCGAGTGAGGCCGCGCGGGAACGCGATCCAGCCAACCGGCTATTGCATTTTTATCCCACCCGCCGGCTGGAAGCGGAAGCGATTCGAGATGCGCTGCTGGTCGTGTCCGGTCGGCTTGATCCTCAGTTGTATGGGCGGCCCATCGATCCGTTCCGCCCGGCGGAGGACGCGAGGAAGCGTCTGTTCTCAGGCCCGCTGGATGGACAGGGCCGGCGTTCTCTGTATCTAAAAATGTCGATCATGGAGCCGCCGAAATTTCTGGTGAGCTTCAATCTGCCCGACCTCAAGCTGCCCACCGGCAAACGCGATGTCACCAACGTGCCCACGCAAGCCCTCGTCATGCTCAATGATCCGCTGGTGACCGCCCTGGCGAAGCATTGGGCCGCGCAACTGGTCAAAGAAGTGCACGTCTCGCCGGAGGATCGGCTGCGTGCTATGTTCGTTCGTGCCTTGGGCCGCGAACCAAGGCAGGTTGAACTAGCGCGCTGGCTCGCGGCCTTGCATGACTTCGCCACGCCGGGAAACGGCGACGTGATGAAAGATGAGGCTGCGTGGGCGCAACTCGCGCACGCATTTTTTAATATGAAGGAATTCATCTACTATCGTTAAGCTCCAGCCAACAGCCCTATGAACTCCCAACACCATTCCTCGTGCGCTTGCGCCGGTCGCATCGCGCCCGCTCATTCACGGCGTGGCTTTCTTCAGCAGGCTTCCGTTGGTTTCGGCTGGCTGGCGCTCAACGGCCTTTTTGCCCGCAACGCATTCTCCGCGCCGGCACCTCATTTTGCGCCGCGCGCCAAGAACATCATCTTCTGCTTCATGGACGGCGGGCCGAGCCATGTGGACACTTTTGACCCCAAGCCGATGCTCAAAAAACACGAGGGTAAACCCATCGGCGAAGGCGCGGTCTCCAAGCGTTCCCAATCGAGTGCGGAGCGCGTCTGGTTCGGCAGCCCATGGGAATTCAAGCAACGGGGACAAAGCGGTCTGTGGGTGAGCGATCTTTTTCCGCAAATCGCGAAAGTGGCAGATCGCTTGTGCGTCGTGCGTTCCATGGTTGGCGAACTGCCTTTGCACGGCCAGCAAAACCTCTTGCTCCACACGGGACGCATCATCGGCCAGGCGCCGAGTTTCGGTGCCTGGCTCTCATACGGACTCGGCACGGCGAACCGCAATCTGCCCGGCTACGTCGTGCTGAACAACGATTGGGTGCCCAATGGTGGTTTGGAAAATTTCGGCAGTTCGTTTCTGCCGGCCAGTCATCAGGCGACGATGATGCGTGCCAAAGGCGTGCCCGTGGACAACATCGCGCCCACTGATTCCGCCGTCATTCAACGCCGCAAGCTCGCGCTCCTTGCCGAGCAGGACAGCGCCTTCGCCAGCCAAAGCTCTGACGCCCAGGCCATCGAAGGTGCCATCGCCAATTACGAGACCGCCTTTCTCATGCAGAGCACCGTGCCGGAAGTCGCCGACATCAGCCGCGAGCCGGAGCACATTCGCAAACTTTACGGCCTCGACACGACCGATGAACATCAGCGCTACTATGCCACTCAAGCCCTGCGCGCGCGGCGATTGATTGAAGCTGGCGTGCGCTTCGTTGAAATCACCTGTCCCAGCTTTGATGGAAACAATTCACCGTGGGATCAGCACGGACAACTCAAAGTGCTCCACGAAAAGAATGCCCGCATCACCGAGCAATCGGTCGCCGCGCTCATCATCGATCTCGAACAGCGCGGCTTGCTGAACGACACCATCGTTCTCTGGGCTGGTGAAATGGGCCGCACGCCGCACACGCCGGCCATCAACGCCAGCAGCGGCCGCGACCATCATGTGAGCGGTTACTCAATCTTTTTGGCCGGCGGCGGTTTCAAAGGGGGCATCACCTATGGCGAGACGGATGAGTTCGGCAATGCCGTCGCGGCCAACCCAACGGACATCCATGACATCCACGCCACCATCCTCCATCAAATGGGCCTGGACCACACGCGCCTTACCTTTCGCCACGGCGGACGCGACCACCGGCTTACGGAAGTCCACGGCCACGTTCTGAAAGAAATTCTGACTTAATGAATATGACATTCCCCCTTCGCGGAAACTTGTTGAAAATTGCAGAAGGCACTCATCCTCGAAAGTGGTCAGTCCTCGGCGGCGCGATTCTTGGAGTGGCGATGGCGGCCACTGCTCAAAATATCCCCACCACCCCGCAGGCCTTCGACAAGTCCATCCGCCCGCTGCTCGCCGAGTATTGCTTGAAGTGTCATTCGACCGAGAAGCACAAGGGCGATCTGGACTTGGAACGATTCTCCTCGTTGAGCGAAGTGAAGCGGCATCCGAAAGTATGGCAGGCCGTCGCCGAACAGCTCGCCAACAATGAAATGCCGCCGAAAGAAAAGCCGCAACCATCGCCGGTGGAGCGCGAGCGGTTGTCCAAATGGGTGAAGTCGATGCTGGACGACGTGGCGCGCGCGCGGGCAGGGGATCCGGGGCCGGTCGTGCTGCGCCGCCTCAGCAACGTGGAATACACCTACACGATCCGTGATTTGACCGGCGTCGAAGCGCTCGATCCCGCTCGCGAGTTTCCCGCGGACAGCGCGGCGGGCGAAGGCTTCATGAACACGGGCAACTCGCTCGTCATGTCGCCGTCGTTCATCACGAAATATCTGGATGCGGGCAAGGATATTGCGAATCACGCGGTGTTGTTGCCCGATGGAATCAGTTTTTCACCCAGCACATCGCAGCGCGATTGGTCCGAGGAAAAGCTGGCGGCCATTCGCGCGCTCTACGCGCGTTACACGGACAGCGGTGGCGGTTCAGCGGTGAATCTTCAAGGCATCAAGTTCGACACGAAAGATGGCGGAGTGTTGCCGCTCCAGAAGTATCTCACGGCAACTCTTTCGGAACGCGACGCGCTGAAGTCCGGGAAGAAGACCATCGCCGGTGTCGCGCGGGAACAAGGACTGAACGCGAAATATCTCGGCACACTCTGGGCGGCTCTGAATGACTCGAAACCGTCTATGGTGCTTGATCTGATTCGCGCGCAGTGGCGCAGCGCGCAGCCCGCAGACGCTCCCGCACTGGTGCAGAGCATCGCTCAATGGCAGCAGGCGTTGTGGCGCTTCACACAGGTCGGCCACATTGGTAAACGCGATGGCCCGAAAGCCTGGCAGGTGCCGGTAAATCCGCTCGCCAGCGCGCGGGAAGTTCGACTGAAGATTCCAGCGCCGCCGGCGGGCGGAGATGTAACGTTGTATCTGGCCGCTTCCGATGCCGGCGACGGAAATGCGAACGACTTCGCAGTCTGGGAAAATCCCCGACTTGTCGCGCCCGGCCGGTCGGATCTTTCGTTGCGCGATGTGCGGGCGGCAATGGGGGCGTTGACAACGTATCGGGAAAAGATTTTTTCCAGTGCGGGAAAATGTCTGGCAGCGGCAGCGGAAATCAGCGGTTCGATGGACAAGAATGCCATCGCGCAATTGGCGCAGAAGCACGGAGTGGAACCGACGGTGCTCGCGGCGTGGCTGAATTATCTGGGCATTGGCGCGGGGGAATCGCGGATTGATTCCTACATCACGCAGAAGACCGAGAGTTCGCAAAACTACGACTTCATCAAAGGCTGGGTTGGAGCCGATGCGTTGAGTGTCATCGCGAACTCCTCCGATCAGCATGTGCGCGTGCCCGGCAACATGAAGCCCCACGGCATCGCGGTGCATCCGACGCCGAAACTGAGCGTGATCATTGGCTGGCGCAGTCCGGTCTCCGGCACGTTTCGCGCGGAAGGAGTGATTCAGCACGCGCATCCCGAATGTGGCAATGGCGTAACCTGGGCGCTGGAATTGCGACGCGGCAATTCCCGCCAACGGCTCGCGGCGGGCATTGCCCACGGCCCGAAAGAAGTGAAGTTCGGGCCGTTTGAGAATCTGGCCGTGCAGGCCGGCGATGTGATGTCCGTGGTCATCGGCCCGCGCGACGGCAATCATTCCTGCGATCTCACGGCGGTGGATTTGAACCTCAGCGACGGCACCCGTCAGTGGAGCCTTGCGAAGGACATCTCGCCAAACATCCTCGCCGGCAATCCGCACGCCGATAGTCTCGGCAACCCGGGCGTCTGGCATTTTTACAGCGAGCCTGATAACGGCGGCGGCGCGGAATCGGTGCTGCCCGCCGGTTCGCTGCTCGCAAAATGGCAGTCGAGCGCGAGCGCCGAGGAGAAGCGGCGCATTTCCGGCGAAGTGCAAAAGCTGCTGGTCAACGGCGTCGCTGGACTCGCGAAGGATGCGCCCGATGCCGTGCTGTACCGCGAGTTGAATTCAGTGAACGGCCCGTTGCTGGGAGGAATCCTGCGCGCTGCGAACTTGAATCAGGCTGGTTCCCTCGCGCCCAAAATTGGAGAGGGTGTTGGTCTTGACCCGGCCATCTTCGGCAAACATCCAAATGGCACGCAACTCAGTGCGACCAGCCTGTGCGTGCGGGCACCATCAGTTATCGAAGTGCGCTTGCCTGCCGATCTCGTGGCCGGCTGTGAGTTTGTGGCGACGACGGCATTGCACAAGGAAACCGGCGCGGAAGGTAGCGTGCAAATGCAGGTGCTCACTACCAAACCGGCTGTGACGCCCGGCCTCACCGCTGGCATGGCCAAGGAACAAGGCGGTAAAAGCACCTGGTCGGATGGTGAGCGGCCGGTGATTTCTGATTCGCCCATCCTCGTCAACGACGGTAGCGCGGCCCGGAAACGCATCGAGACGGCGCTGGACGAGTTCCGCCAGCTTTTCCCCGCTGCGCTTTGTTACACGAAGATCGTGCCCGTCGATGAGGTCGTGACGCTCACTCTTTTCTATCGCGAAGACGAACATCTGCGCCGGCTCATGCTCGACGATGCGCAGACGGCGGAACTGGAGCGGCTCTGGGCGGAGTTGCATTACGTCAGTCACGACGCGTTGAAACTCGTCGATGCCTTCGAGCAACTCTGGCAGTTCGCAACGCAGGACGCCGATCCGAGTGCGTTTGAACAAATGCGCAAACCCATCAATGAGCGCGCCGCTGCGTTTCGTCAGTTGCTCGTCGATACGCAGCCGAAACATCTCGACGCCTTGCTCGACTTCGCCACGCGCGCGTATCGCCGTCCGTTGAGCGAAACCGAGAGGAAGGAATTGCGTGGACTCTACCGCAAATTGCGCGACCAGGAGATGTCGCACAATGAAGCGATCCGGCTCACGCTCGCTCGTGTGCTCGTGGCACCGGCGTTTCTTTATCGGCTGGAAAACGCCGGGCCGGGTGCGAAGCCGGGGCCGGTGTCGGACTGGGAACTCGCGAATCGCCTGAGTTATTTTCTGTGGTCCTCGATGCCGGACGCCGAACTGCGTGGTCTCGCCGCGTCCGGGAAATTGCACAACCCCGATGTGCTGGTGGCCCAAACCCGGCGGATGCTCCGCGACCCGCGTGTGCGCCGGCTCGCGACGGAATTCGGCTGCGCGTGGCTGCACATCCACGGCTTTGATACGCTCGACGAAAAGAGCGAGCGGCACTTTCCGACGTTCACCGCTCTGCGCGGTTCGATGTATGAAGAGACGATTCTGTTCTTCACCGACTTGTTTCAAAACGACGGCCGGGTGCTGAACATCCTCGACGCCGACTACACCTTCTTGAACGAAGAACTTGCGAAGCATTACGGCATCAGTTGGAGTTCAAGCTTCAGCTTGTCCGACCGAACCAACGCCTCGCCGAACAACCTGAAGGTTGAACTCCAACGTGGATGGCGGCGCGTGGACGGTTTGAAGCAGTATTCGCGCGGCGGCATTCTCGGCCAGGCGGCGACGCTCGCGAAACAATCCGGTGCATCGCGCACCAGCCCCATCCTGCGCGGGAATTGGGTGGCGGAAGTCTTACTTGGCGACAAGCTCCCCAAGCCGCCAAAGGACGTTCCGCGCCTGCCCGAAGATGAAGCGACCGAAACTCTCACCGTGCGGCAACTCACCGAAAAGCACACCACCGATCCGAATTGCTACGGCTGCCACAAGCGCATTGATTCGTTTGGCTTCGCTTTAGAGAGTTTCGACGCCATCGGCCGGTACCGCGAGCGTGACCTCGGCGGTCGGCCCATCGACACGCACGTGCAAGTGATGGACGGGGCCGAATTCACGGGCATGGAAGGGTTGCGCGACTACCTGCTCACCAAACGGCAGGACGCATTCCTGCGCCAGTTTTGCCGCAAGCTGCTCGGTTACTCGCTCGGCCGCGCCATCCAGCTTTCCGACGAACCGCTGCTGGCCGAGATGCAGGCACAGTTGAAGAAAAAGGATTACCGCATCACCACCGCCGTGGAGCTGGTGGTACGCAGCCGGCAATTTCGCGAGATTCGCGGGCGAGACATGGCTGCGGAAGACTAAATATCGGTTGTGAAATTCGACGACGCAGATTATCAATAAACCTCAACACATTATGACCACTCACAAACTTTCCCGTCGCGCGATGCTGCGCGGACTTGGTGTCACCATGGCCTTGCCGTGGATGGAATCGCTCCGCGTCTGGGGTGACGAACCGCGCGGCAACCAGCGTGCCAGCGAAGCGCCAGTCCGCCTGGCCGTGCTTTTCTCCGGCAATGGCTACCACTCGAAGGAATGGTGGGCGAAGGGCGAGGGCAAACTGATGGAACTCGGCCAGGTGCTCGCGCCGCTCAACGATTTTCGGGAGAAGTTGCTCGTCGTCCGCGGCCTCTACAACGAGGAGGCGCAGAAGGGAAACATCCACAGTTCGCAGACTGGCAACCTCCTCTCCGGCGCGCCGCTCGCGTCCGGCGGCGAGATTCGTTCGGGCACGAGCGTCGATCAGTTGCTCGCGCAACGCTACGGCCGCTCGACCAAGGTGCCGAGTCTCGTGCTCGGCTGCGAGAAGTCGAACCCGTCCGTCCACAAGAACTACTCGATGCTTTACAGCTCGCACATCTCGTGGAGTTCCCCGACGACGCCCACGCCATTGGAGATTTATCCTGCGCTCGCCTTCGACCGGCTATTCAAAGACGAGGCACAACGCGGCGACAAGAGCGTGCTCGACGCCGTTCTGTCCGACGCTTCCGACTTGCGCCGTAACATCAGCGCGAACGACCAGCGCAAGCTTGATGAATACCTCGACTCCGTCCGCGACGTGGAGCAGCGCATCGAAAACGCGGGCAAGAAAGGTGAGTTGCAGGGCTGGCGTCCCACGCTCGCGAAGCCGAACATCCCGCGTCCGCCCGACGGCATCCCGCAGAACATCGCCGACCACATGCGGCTCATGTGCGACATCATGGTGCTCGGATTCCAGACCGACACCACGCGTATCTGCACGTTAAAATTGAACAACGACCATTCTTCGTTGCGCTTCCCGCATCTCGGCGTGGATTACATGATCCACCATTTGTTGTCGCACTCGGACACAGCGGACTGGCTGAAGGTCAATCAGTTTTTCTACGAACAGGTCGCCTACATCGCCCGCAAGCTGGACGCCATCCAGGAAGGCGAACGCACGGCGCTCGACAACACGATGCTCATGTTCTGCTCCAGCATGATGACCGGCAATCACAACGCCGATCAATTGCCGGTCGTGATGCTCGGCGGCGGCGGCGGCCGTATCAAGGGCGGCCGCATCCTCGACTACAAGGAGAAGCCCAACCGTCAGATGTGCCGCCTCTATCTTTCCATGATGGACAAGATGAATGTGCATCTGCCCAAGTTCGGCGACGCCAACGAACCGCTGGCCGAAGTGTAAACCGGAGACAATGCTGCCATGAACAAAACCACCGCCAGGCAGGCCGCCCTTTTCCTCGCGGCCCTCACCCTCCTCACTTTCCCGGGCGGTGCTGCGGAACCGATCAAACATCGCCTGATATTTTTCGAATATGGCAAGGGGCCGAACCGCCTGCTGGAACTCGACGCCGATGGAAAAATTGTTTGGGATCACAAACCTCCCAGCATCGCGGTCATCTTTGAAGTGCTGCCCAATGGGAATGTGCTTTACGCCTACGGCGGCAAGCCGACGGGCGTGCGCGAGGTGACGCGGAAGGGCGACGAGGTTTGGAATTACGTGAGCCAATGTCCGCAGGTGCTCGGTTGTCAGCGGCTCTCGAATGGGAACACGCTCGTCGCGGAGCAAGGCCCGTGTCAGGCCGTCGAGGTGAATCCAAAAGGTGAAGTGGTTCATGTCACCCCGTTGAAGACCAGCCACGACAGCTATCACCTGCAAGTCGGCAACATTCATCAACTGCCCAACGGCAATATTCTCGCCGCGCACGAAGGCGAAGGGGCGGTGCGCGAGGTGGACCCGACGGGCAAGGTGATGTGGGAATACACGGGCGTCGAAAATGCCGGCGACGCGCAACGCCTGCCCAACGGCAACACGCTCATTTCGTGCGGCACGCAGAAACGCGTCATCGAGGTGACGCCGGACAAAAAGATCGCGTGGGAATTCAACGCGAGCGACGCGCCCGAACTGAACATCACCTGGGTGTCGAGCATCCAACGGCTCAAGAATGGGAATCTGCTCGTCGGGAATTTCCTGCGCAACCAGGAGGGCAGGGGAGCGCACGCCTTCGAGGTCACCCGCGACAAGAAGGTTGTCTGGAAATGGGCCGACCACAGTTTCATCCAGTCCCTCACCACGGTGCGGGCGTTGGATTAGTTGTTAGAACGTCGAGCACATCGCACCACATCGTATGTATTTTTGGCGCATCGAAAAACTGAAAGCAGAGATGGCAGCCCGTCCTTTATCCGAGCGGGAGGCGTTGCCGTATTTGGTTGTATTCGTTGCTCTATCCGCTGCGGTTAGCTGCATCCCGACGACAAGCTCCAACGTGTGGGATGGTCTCGGAGCGGCTTGGAGCATTATGCTCGCGGTGGTTGGCACTATCTACATTTACCGCCAGAACGGCGGTGCGGGCGGTCAGCATTTTTTGCAGCGATACTTTGCCGTCGGTTGGGTCGTTGCCATTCGTTGGCTTGTGGTTATCATGCTTGCCCTTGCTGCTTTCTACGTTGCGCTGGCGGTATTGGGAGTCGAGAAAGAGCACACAGAATGGTATGACTTCTTGTTCTTTGCTATCGCTGAGGCAGTTGTTTACTGGAGGATTGGTCATCATGTTGGAGACCTTGCACAGAGAACGACGGTGGTCTAACAAGGGCGGTCGATAATCCGATGGCCCATTCCTAAGCCATGAACCATTTCTCAAACCCAGCGGAGAGAACTCGCACTTCCAAAGTGCGTTGGCTCTTTCTATTCCTTTTCCTCGCGCTCTGTGTGGCTGCGCCCTTCACCGCGCGCGCCGCAGATGGTCTGATTCACCGTGAGTGGAAGGTGGACGGTGTGGTGCGTGAAGCGCTGGTTCACATTCCGGCCACGGCCAAAACCAATGCCGCGCCCGTCGTCTTTGCGTTTCACGGACACGGCGGCTCCATGAACAACGCCGCGCGGATGTACGGCTACCACACGCTCTGGCCGGAGGCGGTGGTGGTTTACATGCAGGGCCTCAACACGCCCGGCAAGCTGACCGATCCCGAAGGCAAGAAGCCCGGCTGGCAGCACAGCCTGGGCGATCAGGTCGACCGTGATTTGAAATTCTTCGACGCGGTGCTGGCGAGCCTCCAGCAGGATTGTCAGGTGGACGCAAAGCGCCTCTATTCCACGGGCCATTCCAACGGCGGCGGTTTCACGTATCTGCTTTGGGCGGCGCGCGGCGACCGGTTCGCAGCCCTGGCCCCGTCCGCGGCGGCAGCGCCCAAACTGCTCGATAAACTCAAGCCCAAGCCCGTCCTGCATGTCGCTGGCGAGATCGATCCGTTGGTGAAGTTCGCGTGGCAGAAGCAGACGATGGATGCGCTGCGCAAGCTCAACGAATGTGGCGAGGGCAAACCCTGGGGAAAGGAAACGCATTGCACCGTGTACGAATCCAAGCTGGGCGCGCCTGTCGTCACGTTCATCCATCCCGGCACGCATACGTTTCCAGCCGAAGCCCCGGCGCTCATCGTGAAGTTTTTCAAAGAGCACGCGAAGCCTGCGGCGGAAAATTCTCGCTAAACATGAGCAGCCCCAAACGCATTCCCACTGACGGCGGTGTGAGCTTCGGTCACAATCCATTTGACGTTTTATCCACCGAAGGACTTCCGCTTGCACCAGAGATTTCAGCGGCAGATGCTCCAACGCCGAACGCGCAGACAGCAGCCAAGAAGAATCGTGGACGAGTGGACATCATCCGGCAGAAGGCCGGGCGCGGCGGCAAAACGGTGACGGTTGTCACGGGCTTTGTGGGCATCGGTCTGCCGGAGAAGGAACAGTTGGCGAAGGCGATGCAGCGCGCCTGCGGCACGGGTGGCACGGTGAAGAATGGCCAGATCGAAATTCAGGGCGACCAACGCACGGAGATTGCGCGCATCCTGACCGAGGCAAACTTTCGTCCGGTGTTCGCGGGCGGGTGAGCCTAAGCCGCGCGATGCCTGTCCTACTCACGCCATCATCTGTCCGACCAACACAGGGCGACTGTCTTTCGCCCGGTTCATTTTGGCGATGCTGCTTCGGAAACTGATCTTCACCTGGTCGCCCTCGAACTGGCACGTCACGGAATCATGGTGGGGCGTTTCGTAGTAACGCAGCATCAGCTCGAACGTGCTGTCGTCTTTCCAAGTTCCGCTGGCCGCGTATTTGTGTTTGGTTCCGGGCTTGGGCGTCCCGCCGGAGGTGAGGCGAGGCGGCGTATTGGGCAGGGCGGTTTCGCCGCGTTGCCAAGCTTCGAGACCGCAGGTGAGGGGATGCTCGGTTTGCGCGTCGGACAGCGTGAAGCGGCAGGCATTATTCTGAAACAGGAATGAGGCGCTTTGCAGACCCAATGCGTTTCCTTCGATGCGAATCGTCTTGCCCGTGACGCGCGCGGAGGTGGGCGAAGATATATTCCCTTTCGGCAACGGGAGCGCCAGCGACGAAAGCGTTTGCTGCAAGCGCGTCTGCGCCGGCGGATCGGCAGGCAGTGTTTTTTTTCATTGCGGGCAAGAAATGTTCTGCGATCAGGTGTCATGGAGCGAGGTTTTCGCAATCGCGCGCGGAAAACAAGAACAGTGTTGTTGCACCGCCCGCCCGACAAGACTTTGACGCGATGACACTTTCCCCGCTTGTTCCCACTGGATTCTTTGTTACCGTTCGCGCTCTTATGAAAATGATTTTTATATTTCTGCATCCGGTTGCGGCCTAAATCCAATGGGCACCATCATTACCGCCACTGAAATATCCGTGCGCTACGGCGATCGCGCGGTGCTCGACGAAGCGACGCTTGGTATCGACGAGGGCGACCGCATCGGGCTGGTCGGGCGCAACGGTTGCGGCAAGACGACGTTTCTCCGAATGCTGGCCGGATTGCAAACACCCGACAGCGGGGAAATTGTCCGGCGGCGCGACCTGGTCATCAGTTACTTGCCGCAGGACTTCATGCTGGATGAGGACAAATCCGTGGAAGAGAACATTCGCGATGGCGCGCAGCATGTGCTCGGTTTGATCGCCGAGTTTGAATCGCTACCGCACGACTCGAAGCGGCATGAGCAACTGGAGCATCGCATCGGCGCTCTGGAAGGCTGGACGCTCGACCAACGCATCGCCATGGCGATGTCGCACCTGAATTGCCCCGCCGCCGACCGGCGCATCGACACCCTCTCCGGTGGTGAGAAGCGGCGCGTGGCCATGTGCCGCGCCATCGTTTCGCTTCCTGACTTTCTGATCCTAGACGAGCCGACGAACCATCTCGACCCCGAATCCATTGATTGGGTCGCGGATTTCCTCGATGAGTTTCACGGCACGTTCCTCGTCGTCACGCACGACCGCTACTTTCTCGACCGCGTGGCGAAGCGCATGATCGAATTATCCGATGGCCGCTTCTTCTCGCATGACGGCAACTACACGGATTACCTGCTGGCCAAAGCCGAGCGTCAGGCCGCCGACGCGACCATCGAGAACAAGCGTCAGATGTTTCTAAAGCGGGAACTGGCTTGGGTGCGCAGCGGCGTGCGGGCGCAGCGCAGCAAGTCGAAGATTCGTTTTGACCGTTACTATGAAACCGTCGCGCAGTCCGGGCCGGTGATTGAAGAGGACGTTGAGCTGTGCATTCCTCCGCCACCACAACTCGGCAATCGCGTCGTTGAGTTGAATAATCTCGGCATGGACCTCGGCGGGCGTACTTTGTTTCGTGGATTCGATTTCACGTTTGCGAACGGCCAGCGCATCGGTGTGGCGGGACGAAATGGTCTCGGCAAAACGACGTTGCTCAAGATCATCATCGGCCAGCTCGCCCCCACGGAAGGTACGGTGAAGACCGGCCAGCTCACGAAATTCAACTACGTGGATCAGGGCCGGCTGCAACTGCGCGAGGAACGCACGGCATTGGAGGAAGTCAGCGACGGCACGGAGTTCGTCATCTTTGGGGACGGCAAAATCTCGGTGCGCTCCTATCTCAAACGGTTTTTGTTCGCCGATGATCGCATCTCGACGCAGGTGAAATATCTGAGCGGTGGCGAGCGTAGCCGGTTGCTGCTCGCGCGGGTGCTGAAAAATGGCGGCAACTTCCTGATTCTTGACGAGCCGACGAATGACCTCGACCTGCCGACACTTCGCGTGCTGGAGGAAGCGTTGATCGCGTTTCCCGGCGTGGTGTGTGTGGTCAGCCACGACCGTTATTTCCTGAACCGCGTATGCACCGATGTGCTGGCGTTCGAAGGCGACGGGAAGATTTCCCATAGCGTTGGCGATTACGATTATTATCTGGAGAAGAAGCAGCGAGTGGCCAAAGAGTTGGCGCGGCAAAGTGCTACCAACGTTGCCACAAACAAATCAGCCGCACCCGCGCCAGCCGCACTGCCAAAGGGATCAAAGCTGCGCAAACTATCCTACAAAGAACAACGGGAACTGGACGGCATGGAAACGACCATTCACGATGTGGATGAGGAAATCGTCCGTATCGAAAGATTGTTCGCCACGCCGGATTTTCACCGCACGCACGCGACGCAGACCCATCAACTCACGGTCGAACTAGCAGTCGCAAAGGAAAAGCTCGCGCGACTTTACGCGCGGTGGGAGGAGTTGGAGTCGCTTCGAGTGGCTTCGGTAACGTCACCGACTTGTTGATCCGTTGCGGCTATTATTCCTTGCCGTGATTGGCGTGACCAGATCAGCGCCAATCTTCTTGTCCTGACCTGCCGTTATGTTACCGTCCGCGCCCCTGTGGATATCGCAAAAGAAATTCAGAAGCGGCGCACGTTCGCCATCATCTCGCATCCAGATGCGGGCAAGACGACGTTGACCGAAAAGCTGCTGCTTTACGGTGGCGCGGTGCAGCTCGCCGGCTCCGTCACCGCGCGCAAAAGCCAGCGTGCCACCACGTCCGACTGGATGGAGCTGGAGCGCAAACGTGGCATCTCCATTAGCTCCACGGTGCTTCAGTTTGATTACAACGGCTATCGCATCAACCTGCTTGATACACCGGGCCACAAGGATTTTTCCGAGGACACCTATCGCGTGCTGACCGCCGTGGATTCGGTGGTGATGGTAATTGACGCGGGCAAGGGCATCGAGGCGCAAACGCGCAAACTCTTCGAAGTCTGTCGCCAGCGCGGCGTGCCGATCTTCACGTTCATGAACAAGTGCGACCGCCCGATGAAAGATCCGCTCGCGCTGCTGGATGAATTGGAAAAGGTACTCGGCATCGGCGCGTTTCCGGTGAACTGGCCCATTGGTGACGGCTATGATTTTCGTGGCGTGTTCGACCGCCAGACGAGCCAGATGCATCTCTTCGAGCGCACGGTCGGCGGCAAATATCGCGCGCCGGTTTCCGTCGGTGGGGTGGACGATCCGGCGGTTCGCGGCCAACTCTCCGACACGGCGTTCAACAAGACGGTCGAAGAACTTGAAATGCTCGAACACGCCGGCGAAGTCTTCGACGATGCCGCCGTGCTCGCGGGCAAAAGCACGCCGGTTTTTTTTGGCAGCGCCAGCAACAATTTCGGCGTGCAACTGCTGCTCGATGGATTCCTGAAACACGCACCCGCACCGAAATCACGCGTGATGGGCGGCATTGAGATCGCGCCCGAGAACCCGGCTTTTTCCGGATTCATCTTCAAGATTCAGGCGAACATGGACCCCAAGCACCGCGACCGCATCGCGTTTCTGCGTGTGTGCTCCGGCAAGTTTGAACGCGACATGGCTGTGAGCCATTCGCGCTCGGAAAAAAAGGTACGGCTGTCCAGTTCGCACAAACTGTTCGGCAACGAGCGCGAGACGGTGGATGAGGCGTGGCCCGGCGACATCATCGGCCTCGTCGGCCACGACAGCTTCGGCATTGGCGACACGCTGACGACCGATCCGGGCATCAGCTACCGCGAGATTCCACGCTTCACGCCGGAGTCGTTTGCCCATCTGCACAATCCCAATCCGGCCAAGTTCAAACAATTTCGGCGCGGGTTGGATCAACTGCTGCAGGAGGGCGTGATCCAGGTTCTGCATTTGCGCAACGCGGCCAGCAAAATTCCGTTGCTCGCCGCCGTCGGCCCGTTGCAATTTGAAGTCGTGCAGTTCCGGCTCGAAAGCGAATACGGCGCGGTCTCGCGATTGGAATCCGCGCCGTGGACGGTGGTGCGCTGGCTGCCGCCGGAAATGAAAGAGGCCGATCTGGATGCGCTCTCGCTGCCGTCTGGCGCACGTCTCGCCCACGACATGGGCGGCCATCCTGTGGTGCTTTTTGTGAACGACTGGTCGGCCAACTACTTTACGGAAACAAACCGCAACGTGTCCCTGTCGAGCACGTTGGTGTCTTGAGCTGATACGGAGGTTTGACATTCGAGTTAAATTTTCTCCGCGTAGTTAATGCTCATCATGCCGCCGAGCAAGTTGACGATGCAGACATGGGTGCAGCCGAGTTCCTGCATGCACGCGGCCACGCCGCGCTGGGCGGGATAATGTTTTAGCGACTCCAAAATGTAGGCGTGGGTGGCTGAGTCGCCGCAAAATAGTTTTCCAAACACCGGCACCACGCAGCGCAGATACGTGAAGTAAAGCGAGCGCCAAAACACATTGTCCGGCTTGCCGAAATCGAGCACCAGCAAGCGCCCACCCGGCTTCGTCACGCGGCACATCTCGCGCAAACCGCCCTCAAAACTCGCCAGATTCCGCAGCCCGTAGCTGATGGTTACGACATCAAAGTGCGCGTCGGGAAACGGAATCCGTAGCGCGTCGCCCTGGAGAAATTGTAGCGTTGGTCTGTGACCGCCGGTGTTTTTTTCGCCGCCGGGATTCCCAAGGCGGTCATAGACCGCCGCTGCAGCACCACGGCGCTGTTCGGCGAGGCGCAGCATCGGCGCGCTGAAATCCAGGCCGGTTACTCGCGCACCGGCGGCGGCGAGGGCAAAGGCGACGTCACCAGTGCCGCAGCAGAGGTCGAGCGCGGTGTCGCCCGGTTGCACGCGGGCGAGCCGAACCAGCCGACGTTTCCAGAGGCGATGCAGCCCGAAGCTTTGCAGGTCGTTGATGAGATCGTAGCGCGGCGCGATGGCGGCGAAGAGGTCGTTGACCTTCTCCGCCCGCTGTCCACCTTCGACGTAAAACTTGTTCGCCACAGCGCGAAAGTGTCGCACGGCGCTCTTTTTTTAGCTACAGATGAAACACAGATTGAACACGGAACGGGCAAATATCTGCGGCACCGGTAATGTCTTCGTGCTCTGTTCGAATGGGTCGCAGAATCCAGATGCGAGGGTGCCCGCTCAAAAATCTCCTGTTGCGCCAGACTATCGCCTCGTTGTAGAAGCTCCGTCTGTTTCATGGGTAAAACACTCATTATCGCGGAAAAGCCGTCGGTTGCCGGCGACATTGCCAAGGCACTGGGGAAGTTTCAGAAGCACGATGACCACTTCGAGAACGACGACTACGTCATCTCGTCCGCCGTCGGCCATCTGCTCACCATCGTCCCGCCGGAAGGCGTCGAGGCGGTGCGCGGGAAGTGGACTTTCAAATGCCTTCCCGTCATCCCGCCGCATTTTGACCTGAAGCCCATCGAGAAGAGCGAGCCGCGCCTCAAGGCCGTGCTGCGGTTAATCAAGCGTAAGGATGTGACGACGCTCATCAATGCGTGCGATGCCGGACGCGAGGGAGAACTGATCTTCCGCTACATCGTCCAATACGCGAAGTCCGACAAGCCGATCCAACGGCTCTGGCTGCAATCCATGACGACGGCGGCCATCCGCGATGGCTTTGCGAAACTCCGCACGGACAATGAAATGATTCCGCTGGCGGATGCGGCGACTTGCCGCAGCGAAGCCGACTGGCTCGTGGGCATCAACGGCACGCGGGCGATGACGGCGTTCAACTCCAAGTCCGGCGGCTTCCATCTCACGACGGTGGGCCGCGTGCAGACGCCGACGCTGGCGATTCTCGTGGATCGCGAGGCCAAGATTAAAAAATTCATCTCGCGCGATTACTGGGAAATTCACGGCACGTTCGCAGCGGCGGCGGGCGAATATCCGGGGCGCTGGTTTGATGAAAAATTTAAGAAAGATGAAAACGAACTTGATCGCACAAAACGATTGCTCACTCGGCTGAAACTCGATTTGCCGGATGATCAAGAACGGCTTGAAGCAAAAAGTGGCTCGCTTTGGGAAGAACATCGTTCAGCCATCCGGCTTTGGCATCGTGAAATCGCCGAGACGATTCAACAGAAATGCTACGGTAAATTTGGCGTAATTGAGTTGGACGAGAAAAGGCCGTCTTCTTCCGCGCCGCCGCTGCTTTACGATTTGACGAGCTTGCAACGCGAGGCAAACGGGAGGTTTGGTTTCAGCGCCAAGAACACGCTCGGTCTCGCGCAGGCGCTTTACGAAAAGCACAAAGTGCTGACGTATCCGAGAACCGATTCCCGCGCGTTGCCGGAGGATTACATTGGCACGGTCAACAAGACCATGGAAATGTTGAGCGATACGCGATACGGTAAATTTGCTCTCCAGATTTTGGAAAAGGATTGGGTAAAACCCAACAAGCGTATCTTCAATAATGCGCGAATATCCGACCATCATGCAATCATTCCAACGCTCGTCTCTCCAAAGAATTTGAGCGAGCCGGAACAGAAGCTTTACGACTTGGTGACGAAACGCTTCCTCGCAATTTTTTATCCGTCAGCGGAATTTTTAATTACTTCCCGCATCACCCGCGTCGAAGGTGAGCCTTACAAGAGCGAAGGCAAAATAATGGTGAAGCCTGGCTGGCTGGAAGTTTATGGGAAAGAAATTCAGTCGGATGATGAACCGATTCTCGTGGCGGTTCAACCAAATGAAAAAATTCTAGCCAAGAATGTCGAAGCGCAAGCAATCGTTACCAAACCACCGGCGCGTTACTCAGAAGCGACGTTGCTCGGTGCGATGGAGAGCGCAGGTAAATTGATCGAAGACGAGGAATTGCGCGAGGCGATGATTGAGAAAGGTCTTGGCACACCGGCGACGCGCGCGACGATCATCGAAGGTTTGATTTGGGAAAAATATGTCAACCGCCTCGGTCGCGAATTGCAGCCGACGGCCAAGGCATTCTCGATCATCACGCTGTTGCGGGGGCTGGATATTCCGCAGCTTTGTTCTCCGGAACTGACGGGCGAATGGGAATTCAAGTTGAACCAGATGTCGCGTGGCCGGATGAAGCGCACGGAGTTCATGAAAGAAATCGCCGATGCTACGCGCGACATGGTGGCCAAGGCGAAAGGCCACGAGAGCGACACTGTACCCGGCGATTTCGGCAAACTCGAAGTGCCGTGTCCCAAGTGCGGCGGCGAGATTCACGAGAATTACAAAAAATTCCAGTGCCAGAAGTGTGACTTCGCGCTCTGGAAAATTGTGGCCAGCCGCCAGTTTGAAATTGCCGAGATCGAAGAACTTCTCACCAAGGGCACGGTTGGGCCACTGCAAGGTTTCCGCAGCAAGCAGGGATTTCCGTTCGCCGCCGTCATCAAGATGGGTGCGGAGTTCAAGCCGGAGTTTGATTTTGGCAACGACCAGAACAAGGACGGCGAGGCGGCCGCAGAGATTGATTTCACCGGCAAAGAACCGCTCGGCAAATGTCCCGCGTGCGGCGCGCGTGTATTCGACGGCGGGATGAACTACCTTTGCGAGAAAGCGACCGGATCGGGTCGGACTTGCAAATTCAAGACCGGCAAAATCATTTTGCAGCAGACCATCGAACCGGCGCAGGTGACGAAGATGCTGGAGACGGGCAAGACGGATTTGTTGACGAAATTTATTTCCAAGAAAAACAACCGCCCGTTCAAGGCGTTCCTCGTAATCAAGGACGGTGGCACGGCATTCGAGTTTCCGCCGCGCGAAGCCAAGGGCAAGGCGGGCGCGCCGCGGGTGAAGAAGGAACCGCCCGTAAAGATTGATTTTACCGGTCAGGAACCGTTGGGCAAATGTCCCAAGTGCGGCGGAAACGTGTTTGAAGGCCCCACGGATTATGTCTGCGAAAAATCGCAAGTCGAAGCGAAAGCCTGCAAATTCAAGACCGGCAAGGTCGTGCTGCAACAACCCGTGGAGCGGGCGCAGATGACGAAGTTACTGGCGACCGGCAAGAGCGACCTGCTCCCAAAATTTATTTCCAAGGCGGGCCGGCCCTTCGCGGCGTATCTCGTGGTGAACGAGGAGAAGAAGGTTGGCTTCGAATTCGCGCCGCGTTAGGGGAGT
Source organism: Limisphaerales bacterium (assembly GCA_046593035.1). Lineage (GTDB taxonomy): Bacteria > Verrucomicrobiota > Verrucomicrobiia > Limisphaerales > JAYTXL01 > JAYTXL01. Next base: position 19,341 of record JBKJSC010000245.1, read on the forward strand.
AGGTCAGTATTCAGTGAACCAGTAAGCCTGATGGCGTCCCCACACTGAATTACTGAGTCACTGATTACCGATTCACTTCCTTCCTTCTGCTCCCGTTCAAATCGTCTGCGAGAGATAACCACCGTCCACGCGGATGTCCGTGCCGGTGACGAAACTGCTGGCGGCGTGGCTCGCCAGAAAAACCGCCGCGCCGATCAGCTCGCGCGACTCGCCAAATCGTCCCATCGGCGTGTGGCCGAGGATTGCCTGGGCGCGCGGGGTGGGGGAGCCATCTTCGTTGAAAAGCAGGCGACGGTTTTGTTCCGCGGGAAAAAAGCCGGGCGTAATGGAATTAACCCGCACGCCGCTGACGGCCCACTCGCGCGCTAGGAATTGCGTGAGGCTCAACACGGCGGCCTTCGCGGCAGAATAAGCGATCACCCGTGAAAGCGGAATGTGCGCGGACACACTGGCGATGTTGATGACGCTGCCTTTGCGGCGCGCGACCAGGCCGGGGCCAAATTCCTGGCATGGCAATAAAACGCCGCCCACCAGGTTCAGGTCGAAATTGTTTTTCCATGCCTCGGTGGTGAGCTGCTCAAACGGACGCTCGGCCGTGACTGTGGCACTGGGATCATTGCCGCCGGCGGCATTGATGAGAATGGTGGGCGGGCCGAAGGGTTTTTGAACTTCACTGTGGGCGGTGTGCAAACTTTCCCGCTGCATGGCGTCCGCCGGAAAAAAGCGCGCTTCTCCACCTCGCTCTCGAATTTGTTGTGCGCGGGTCTCGCCGCGCTCGGCGTTGCGTCCCAGCACCGCGACGCGCGCCCCGGCTTGGGCCAAACCTTCGGCCAGCGCGCCGCCCAGCACACCGGTTGCGCCGATCACCACCGCCACTTCGTTCTTCAGATCAAACAAGTTCATAATTATGACCTCGGATTGTGCGCCAAGCGGCGGGGCAAGCCAAAGAAAATATTTTAGACACGGATGAAACACGGATGGCGGGTTTGGCATTTTTATCGGGCCTTGAAAACCACCACGCCTTTCACCGCGTGGCCAACGCCAAATGCGCCAGTATCTAGAGCGGTTTCAATAAAACTGTGGCCGTTATGCAGGTGGCGACGTTCTCCCTCTCCCCGGCCCTCTCCCACTGGGAGAGGGAGAGACGCTCGCCGCGCTTGGGCAAATCTGGCGCTGACGGCTGGGCAGTGGCGCGCGAATTTCAAGAAAACTTCCCACGGCTGTTCCCTCTCCCAGCGGGAGAGGGAGAGGGAGAGCGCTTCGCTGGTGCCGAACGGCCCTAGTTCTGTTTAATCCGCTCTAAAGCACGAAACTGCTGGCCACCGCCAAACTCTTGGGATATTTGTCTCGCATGATTTCTCCACCCAAGCCCGCTGTGATTCTGACGCACGAAAGCGATCTCGACGGGCTGGTTTCCGGTCTGCTCCTGCAACGGCTGGCGCAAAAACTGTTCGGCGAGAAAATCCCGCTCGAAGCGTGGAATTACAACGCCTGGAAGCAGCGCAACCTTGTCGAGAAATCCGCCTGGGTCTGCGATTTGAGCTTTGAGGCGCGCCTGGACAAGCCGGACTGGCTGGTCATCGATCATCACGCCACTGAACTCAAACCCCGGCAGGCGACGCTCGTCCACGATCTCGCCAAGTCCGCCAGCCTGCTCTGTTATGAACTTTGCCAGGCGCACGGCCTCGGTTCGCCTGCGCTGGATCGCCTCATCCGATTGAGCAACGTGGCCGACCTGTTCCTGGAGGATGATCCTGATTTTGCGCTCGCCAACGATTACGCGAACTTGGTGAAGACGTATCAATTCTGGAACGTGCATGAGTTGGTTGGCGGCGAACTGGAGCGGTTGCTCGACCATCCACTGCTGGAGGTGATGGCGGTCAAGCGGCGGGTCGAGGATCCGTTGGGCTACGCGTGGAGCCAGGCGCACATCACCCAGATCAGCCCCAGTGTCGGCGTGGTGGACACGGTCATCGGCAACGTCAACCTCATCGTGCATCAGTTGCTGGAAGAGCGGGCCACGCCGTATCCGGTGTTGCTGACGCTCTTCGTCAAGACCAACCGCACAGTGATCGTCAGTGCGCGCAGCCGCAACGGCGAAGCGCTGCCCGTGGCGTTGAAATTGCAGGGCGGCGGCCACGCCAATGCCGCCGGGGCCACGCTGCCCCGCTCGGTGCAGTCGGTGGCCGATGCCATCGACTACTTGCAAGGTGTCTTCAACTTGGCCGCGAAGCCGGAGGCACCTTTGAATAACTTGGGGAGTTTGCTCGACGCGGTGCAGGTAAGAAAGGTTTAGGCCAACAACCGGAAGTGACGGGCACAGGCCGGCTGGTTTCGCTGGGCATCCGCCGATGGAATCCCAGAGGCTCAAAAAATGTATTAATTTTAATGACGTAGTTGTGATTGGGGCGTATCATGCCAAGCCGATCGTGAAAAGTCATTTCGTCAAAATCAAGTTTGACTTGGCTTTGGTTGCGTCCGCGACCATCACCCAAAAGGGCTATTGCCCTCCATTCGATTGAATCGATAGTGTGCCTAAGTTGAGCGAACACAACCTGTGCAAAAAATCAGTTGCCCAAACCAAATGAAAACCCCCGCTACCATTATCCCTCCCGCGCGGCGACTCGCCCGGCGCGGATTCACCCTCATTGAACTTCTGGTCGTCATTGCGATCATC
>JBKJSC010000112.1:0-3455 GCA_046593035.1 Limisphaerales bacterium
GTTAAAGGAATGCATCGCGCAAAGTATTTTGCGTGACATTCCCGCCCGGCGTCCTATATTCCAGCGTTCTGCGACGACCCTATCGTCTAGCGGTTAGGACACCGCCCTTTCACGGCGGGTACTCGGGTTCAAGTCCCGATAGGGTCGCCAAATTGCCCAACCGAGGCACTGCATCTTTCGGCGCTGGTCGACATAACCTTCCTGCCTTTGTAGCAAGATTTCGGCAGCAATCTCCGGTTCTCCGGGACTGATTGCGTATTCCGACGCAGATCGGACACGGTTCCGACGTGAAGCCGGACAGAGTTCCGAGGCAAGCCGGACACCGTTCCGATTGAATCCGGACGGAGTTCCGGCGCAAACCGGACGGTTTTAGGGACCTCATCGGAATGGTGTCCGGATTCGGTCGGAATGCTGTCCGGATTCGGTCGGAATGCTGTCCGAAATACGCCGGAATAGCCGGTTCAAGGAGTGGAGTGACGCTGCGGAAACTGCCACGGTTTCGATTCGATTCTACGGTTCGAATGAACCGCGGGAATCGGGAAATGGAAACCTCAATGGCACAAAAAAGAGTACCTATGCGTCAGATCCACGAAATCCTCCGGCTCAAATATCAAAATCAGCTCTCCCTCCGCGAGATCGCGGGCAGTTGCGGTTTGCCCGTCAGTACCGTCGGTGACTACGTCAAGCGCATTGAGGCCGCCGGCCTGACTTGGCCGTTGCCCGAAAGCATGACGGAGGAGGAGCTAACCAAGCAACTGTTTGGCAGCGGCTTGGAAGCTCCCCTTCCATCCCAGCCACTGCCGGACTGGCTCTACATCCACCAGGAACTCCGCCGCAAAAGCGTGACGCTCCAATTGCTCTGGGAAGAATATCGCCAAACCCATCCACAGGAAGGCTACAGCTATAGCCGGTTTTGCGAGCTCTACCAAGCTTGGGCGGGCACGCTCGAACCGGTTCTGCGGCAGGTGCATTTGCCGGGGGAAAAGATGTTTGTGGATTGGGCCGGGCAGACCGTGCCGATCTACCATCAGGACGGGAGCGTGAGCGCCGCCCAGCTCTTCGTGGCCGTGCTCGGCTTTAGCAACAAGACCTTTGTCGAAGCCTTCCCCAATCAGCAACTGGCCTCGTGGATCGCCGCGCACTGCCACGCTTACGCGTTCTTCCACGGCGTCGCTAAGGCCACCGTGCCGGATAATCCGAAGACCGCTGTGAGCAAAGCCTGCCGCTACGAGCCGATGATTCATCGCACTTATCAGGACATGGCCGCTCATTACCAAACCGCGATCATTCCGGCGCGCCCCAGAAAGCCCCGCGACAAACCGAAAGTGGAAACCGGCGTGCAGATTGCCCAGCGGCAGATTTTGGCGGCCCTGCGTGATCAGCGGTTTTTCAGCATTACCGAACTCAACCAAGCCATTGCGCCGCTCCTCGGCAAGCTCAACGACAAACCGTTTCAAAAGCTGGAGGGCTCACGCAATAGCTGGTTTGAAGCACATGAAAAAGTCAAGCTGCTGCCTTTGCCGGCCACTCCGTTTGAGTTGGCCACCTGGTCCATGGCCAAGGTCAACATCGACTACCACGTCGTGGTCGATTATCACGGCTATAGCGTTCCCTACACCTTGATTCACGAGCAAGTCGATGTCCGCTTGACGGACAAGACGGTCGAACTGTTCAAGGCCGGCAAACGCATCGCCGCGCACATGCGCAGCTATCAGTCAGGCCTGTTTACCACGCTGGAGGAACATCGGCCCAAGTCCCATCAGAAGTATCTCCAATGGACTCCGGGACGCATGATCGAGTGGGCCAAGAAAATTGGTCCAGAGTGCGGTAAGGTCGTGGAGAAAATCCTTCAAGACCGCCCTCATCCGGAGATGGGCTTCCGCTCGTGCTTGGGCATCATTCGCCTAAGCAAGGCCGTTAGCCATGACCGGTTAGAAGCCGCTTGTCGGCGCGCGCTACACTTTGGCACGTGCTCTTACACGAGCATCAACTCCATTCTGCAGAAACAATTGGAAGCTCAACCCCTGGAACCCGAGCTGCCCTTGCCCAGCCCAACGCACGACAATCTGCGCGGCAGCCCCTACTACAACTAAACCGCAAACTGCGAACATCATTATCGTTATGCTTTACAATCAAACAGTCGAAAAGCTCCACAGCTTGCGTTTAGAAGGAATGGTCCACGCGTTGGAAGAACAGCGCCAGCAGAAGGAGATCGTTGAACTGGACTTTGAAGCGCGTCTGGCACTCCTGGTCGAACGGCAATGCCTTCACCGCGATAATCGCGGGTTTGAGCGACGCCTGACCAATGCCCAGCTAAAAATCAGCAACGCCACGCTCGAGGACACGGACTACCGGCCCGCTCGGGGTCTTAAGCGAGCGCAGGTCGAACAAATGCGCGTGTCGCAGTGGATCAAGGAGCACCGCAATTGCCTAATCACCGGGCCGACGGGCACGGGCAAAACGTGGGTCGCGTGCGCGCTCGGGCACCAAGCCTGTCGTGAGGGATACCGGACGATCTACTATTACGCGCCCAAGCTCTTCCGGGCCTTGGAAACGGCTCAAGCCGACGGCAGCTTGCCCTCGTTGCTCAAACGGCTCGCCCGGGCCGCGCTGCTCATCGTGGACGACCTCGGGATCGCGAGTGTTTCGGGCAAACTCTACCGCCAGTTTCTGGAAATACTCGATGACCGGCAGGGCCAGGGCGCCACCCTGATCACCAGCCAGTTTCCGGTGGCGCAGTGGCACGAAATTATTGCCGATGCCACCGTCGCCGACGCGATCCTCGATCGCTTGGTCCACCATGCCTACCGCTTGGAGTTTGGCGGCAAGTCGATGCGCGAGCCGAAAACTCCTTCGGATAAGCAACCGTAAATCGTCCGTCTGCGGGCGCGCCTGTTCGGGCCGGGGGGGGCGAGTCCGTTTCGCGTTGCGACCGGCGGCGAGGCGAGCTTGAGCTCGAAAGCCCTCGCCGCCGCTCGCCCCCCCTGCCCGAACCCACGGCGCGAGAACGCCCCCGAAGCGTCGCCCCAAAAAGGGCTCCGAAAACGAGGAGGAAATTAGGCGCGAAAGTCTTGACTCAATCCGGACACCCCTTTATCAGAGACCCGCAGCGTCGCTTCGCTCCGATTAACTGTCCGGTTTGCCCGGGCCGCTGTCCGACACGGATCGGAATAGGTGTCCGGATTCATCGGAATACGCAGACTGATCCCTTTAAATGTCCAAAACGAGAGCCGGCAACTGCAGTCGGCATCCCGATCATTATTTATTTGGCTCGACAGGCGCGTGAAAGCTCGCTTTGCATTGATTGCAGGTCACTCCTGGTGAAAACCGGTAAGGCTATCGCAGTCCAAGACGTTTCGCCCCTGCTTAGGGGCGCTGGGAGGTCCGGTAGGTCGTGGACTGCGCCAGCCCTCTGGCGCTTTTTGGGCGCCGCGCGTGCGTTGGGCAACGGGTGA
>JBKJSC010000150.1:0-16643 GCA_046593035.1 Limisphaerales bacterium
GCGCCGGGTTGGCCGCCAAATCGCGGCCCAGCTTCTCGCAGACGAACGCGATGATTTCTGCGGCGACGCCGACCGATTGCCAGCCCGGGTCAGCCACCACGAGCCGCTTGGTTTTGGCGACGGATTTGAGCACCGCAGGACGATCCAGCGGCGCGACCGTGCGCAGGTCGATCACCTCCACATCAATTCCCTCCCCAGCCAGTTGCGCCGCCACCCGCAACGCCATCGGCACCATGATGCCCAGCGCGACGACCGTCACGTCCCCGCCCACTCGACGGACGGCGGCGTGACCGAAGGGCACGCGGTAGGGCGCTTCCGGCACTTCATCCACCATGGAAAAGAGCGAACGGTTTTCCAGAATGATCGCCGGGTCTTCACCAAAAATACTTTCGAGCAACAACCCCTTCGCATCATGCGCGGTAGCCGGCATCGCCACTTTGAGCCCCGGTAAATGGGCAAACCACGCGTGCAAACTCTTGGAATGTTGCGGGCCTTGTCCCCAGCCTTTGCCGATGACCGCCCGGATCGTGACCGGCAGATGGGATTGACCGTTGGACTTGAAACGCCAAAGCGCGAGCCAGTTCACAATCGCGTCGAAGGAATAGAGCATGAAGTCGAACCGATGATGCACCACGACCGGGCGCATCCCGGCCAGCGCCGCGCCCATCGCCGCGGAAGTCATCAGGCTTTCGGCCACGGGAAAATCCTGCACGCGCTCCGGGCCGAAGCGGTCGATCAATCCCGTCGTCGTCCCGAACACGCCCGGTTTGGAATCTACCAACTGACCCACCACGAAAACGTCGCGGCTCAACTCCATCGCCTGAGAGAGCGCTTCGTTGACCGCCTGGGCATAAGTCAATTTTCGCATGAGATTCCCGGCTGGCTCCGTTTAATAAGGCGCGAGTTTGGCATTGGGCTGATTCTCGTCGAATTCGCCATGCACACTCGTGGGTAGCAATTTTTCGGCGAGCGGACTGCGCGCGCTGCGATTGAGCGGCGCCCAATCTCCCGGCTGCGGAAAGGCGCTGCTCCGCGCAAACTGGAAGGCGGCGGCGATCTCCTCGTCGATCTCTTGAAGCATCGCCCGTTGTTGCTCTGGCTGGAGCAGGCCAGCCACCGAGAGCTTTTCCTCCAGCAGCGCAATCGGACAATTCTCCTTCCAGAATTCCAGCTCTGCCGCCGGACGATAACCAAAGATGTCGTCCGACTCCGGCCCGACATGCGCGTTCCAGCGGTACGTGTAAAACTCCAGGAAACACGGCCCTTTCCCAGCCCGCGCGTGCGCGAAGGCCTCCGTCAGCACCCAGTAACAGGCCGGAACATCGTTGCCAAAAAGCGTGAAGGTTCGCACACCAAAGGCCGCCACCCGCGCGCTGATGTCATCGGCCGGCTGCCGCCGAAGCTGCGGCGAATACATGGAATAACGATTGTTCTCGCAAAGATAAATCAAGGGGAGTTTGCGGACAGCGGCGAAGTTGATCGCTTCCCAAAAAACGCCTTCCTCCGTCGCAGCCTCGCCGAAACCCGCTACGGCGAGGTGCGGTTGCCGACGAAGTTGAAAGGCGAGCGCGGTCCCAGTAGCGATGGCAGTGGCCCCGGTCAAAATCGCGCCACTGTGAAAATTGAAGGACGGCATTGAAATCTCCTGCGAGCCGGCCAGCCCACCATTGGCTCCGGTTTCGCGACCGAACAACTCGGCGAAGAGCGCGCCCATCGGCGCGCCTTTGGCCAGAAAATAACCGTGGCAACGATGGTGGCTGAACAGATAATCCTCGCGCTCAATCAGCAATGACAGGGCCGCCGGCACCGCTTCCTGGCCGATTGTGAAATGAACCGGACAGCGCATTTCTTCCGCCACGCGGTATTCGCGCATCAACGCTTCTTCGCAACGGCGCAGCCGGATCATGTGGCGGTGCAGCGCGAGCAACGTGTCCCGTTCAAGTCCGTCCAAGGTCAGGCCGGTGTAACGCCCCCGGCGCAATATTTGATCGTGATTGATTTGCTCCATCCCAAATTGTTCGGTTGTGGTCGGCGAAAGCGGCGCGCCGGTCAGGTTCGCAAAATATAATTGGTGGGAACGTGCCGGATTTGATCGAGGTATTTCCGGCCCCAGTCAACCATTTCCTTTAGGCCCTCTTCGAGACTGATTTGTGCCTCCCACCCCACGTCGCGCTTAATCGCGCTGCTGTCGAGCCAGTATTGGCCGTCCTGCCCGAGACGGTCATCGGTGATTTCGCACAATTGCTCAAAGGGCATGTTGAGCGCATCCGCCGTTTTGGCCACCAGATCGCGGATGGAAATCGGCAGCGGCGGCCCGGCGTTATAGACGGTCCCCAACGGCGCTTTTTCCGAAACGAGGTGAATGGCGCGCGCAAGGTCACGGGCATGAATGTAAGATTTGCGAGCACGACCGCCGCCTTGCAACGGCAGCTTCTGTCCCGTCAATCCGCACAGTACCGCGCGGGGGATGACCCGGTGCAATAGCTGGCCGGGGCAATAGGCGTTGGACGGGCGGATGATGTTCATCCGGAATTTCAGCACGCGGGCCACCGATAATAGATAAAGGTCGAAGGCAGCCTTCGAGGCAGCGTACGGGCTGGTGGGCTGAAGCGGTGTGGTTTCCGTGGCGGCGAAATCGACGGAACCATAAAGTTCGGAAGTGCCAATCTGAATGAAGCGCTCCAAGTAGTCGCGCTTCATCAAGTCCTCGGACATCTTGACCAACGCCACGCAGTTCGTTTCAAAAAAGCGCCAGGATTTTTTCCACGAGACCGCTCCTTCGCCTTGCGCGGCGTAGCTGATGATCACTTCGGGCTTCTCTGCGTCGAACAATTCGAAGAGCCGATCCTGCTCGTGAACCAGATGGATCTGATGGTAGGCGTAGCGGGAATCACCCCGGCCCAGATTCAACGTGAAGGGTTCCGATTTTTCAGGATTGCGACCGACGCAGATCACCTTTTTCGGCTCGGCGTGGTTCAGCAAATAAAAGGCCGTGTGAACGCCGAACGAGCCGTTACCGCCGAGTATGATGTAGGTTTTCATTCAATGTCGCGCCGCTGGCGGTGCCGCCAATAGCGGAAACCAGCATGGGGACGCTTACCTAGCCTGCTTTGGAAGCTGCGTAAAGTTTTCTTTTCAACTCGGTTCCAGCAACGCGATCGCGCGATCCCAAACTCGCGGCACGTACTCGGGCATCGGGAGGCGGGCGGCAGCATCCCGCGCAATGAACTCAACTTTCTGCCCCTCGAAACAGTGGACAGGCTGCACGCCATCGTAACGACCCGCGAAGAACCCGATTTCAAAGGTAACTGTGCCATCATCACTCGGATGATAAAAGGTGGTTACCCACTGTAATTCAGCCCCGTCATATCCCGTTTCCTCGCGAAACTCCCGGCGGGCGGCGGCTTCAAACGATTCCCCTTCCTCGCAATGACCACCCGGAAACACCCACAGCCCGGCGGCGTTGAGTCCGGGTTTGTCGTCGCGCAATTGCAGCAGCGCCGAGTGGTCTCCGCGCAGCAGCACCACCCCAGCCACCCGGCGTGCCGAGCCACCGGGACGCAATTCTTTGATAGGTACGGACATCAAACGACGGGCGGCGCCGATAATTCCTTGAATGTTTCCGCCAGCCCCGTTGCCAACGGCGTGCTATGGAAATTAGGGAACGCCTGCAAACGCAGTGAAATATCAAAATGACGATGCGTAATGGGCGTGGCGCGGGGGCAAAATTCAATTTGTACTGGCCGACCGATGAGCGCAGTGATGCACTGCGCCAATTCTCGAAAGCAAATGGATCGGCCGCTGACGAGATTGACCACGCCCGCCGATTTCTGGTGTAAGCAAATGCCCAGCAGCCGGCTCACATCCTTGATGTAAACATGGTCACGCTGCTCCTCCCCGTTGCCAAACAGAATAATTCTCCGGTCAGCGAGGGTCGTGCGCAGGAAGCGGTTCGGGCCGTAGCCATTGTGCGTGTCACTCGCGCCATAAATTGCGCATGACCGCACAACGCAGAACGGAATCTGCAATTTGCCTAAAACTGATGCGAGCATTTGTTCCCGTGCAACATGCATCAAACCGTAAAGTCCGCCGGGACTCAGCGACGTGGTTTCACACACCAATGAAGCCGCGTCTTCGTACACGGCGTCCGAGCTCAAGTAAATCACGTGGGCACACCTTGCACTTTCAAGGAAAGCGCAAAGGTTGCTCATCATGGATAGATTCTTCATGAACGTCCGCACATCCTTGCCCTTATCGGGCGTCAAAGCGGATGTCATGACCAGTGCGTCGTCTGGCTGGATCACAGTCCGCAGTTTCTCCACGCATTCAGGCTGGCAAAGATCGATTTGCGAGGAGCCTACGGCCAAGTAATTAACCCGGAGCACAGCCAGGTGCCGGGCCAAGTCCCGCGCGACGAAACCTGCGGCCCCCAATATGATCACGCGCTTGGGGGAAACCGGAGTGGGATGGTGGTGGGTTATCATTATGCAATCACTTCAGGCCGACGCGCCCAGCCGATAATACGAAAGTCCACACTCCACACAAGCCGCCCGGTTCAGTGCGCCGAAAGGATCAATCACCACCGTGCCCTTGAGCGCTGACCTGATCTGCGCGGGTGCCACGAGCGAAAACTCCCGCCAAGGCGTCATCACGATCAGCGCTTCCGCTCCGTGGCACGCCGCCAGCGGAGTGGCCGCGAGTTGCAAGCACGAATACCTCGCCGGATCCAGTTTGACCAGCGGATCAAAGGCGGTCTTGGGGCAAGATTCCAGCGCCTCGATAAGCGCCAGCGCGGGTGAGTTCTTGATGGAGTGCGTGTCCGGCTTGTAGGCCAATCCCCAGATTGCCAGAGCGGCATTTTCCACTTTGCTCAAGACCAGTTCATGGACTTTCCGCAACACCCAGTCGCGCCGGTGGGTGCTGTTGCGCTGCCACGCGGCGACGATCCCCGCTTCCGTGCCGCGTTCAGCTACGAGCGTTTGCATCGTGACGAGGTCGCGTTCTAGATTGCCACCCGCCAGGCCCAAGCCGGGACTCAAGTACGCGTGCGGCCCGATCCGCTTGTCCAGCCGGAGCGCGGGCGCGATTTCGGACCAGTCGGCTCCGATCTGCTCGCAGACCTCGGCGAGCATATTCGTGGTGGCCACGGAGGAAACCAAAAACAGGTTGATGGAAATCTTCGCAAGTTCCGCGCTTTCGTAACACATCGGCAATACGGGGCAACCAAACGTCTGCAACCAGTTCGCATACGACGCCGGCAGCGGTTCCTGCGGGTTCGCACAACCGACGATGTAACGTTCCGGCTTGAGCGCGCGTTCGACGGCGTTGCCGAACACCAATGTCTCCACTTGGTAATACAGCGCGCCGCCCAGCCTCAGGCCGGACGCCGCGATTGAACGGGTAAACCCCGGCGGCACTTGGCAGAGTATGACCACTACCGCCGTGAGCGCGAGGTGCGGCGCCGTCAGCGCGATGAGTTTCCGCAGCGGCTCCAGGTTGCTACGGTTGTTCTCGTCCGTCGGCACGTCGAGCGAGAAGAACACCATGTCGCACTTCGTCAACTTGGCGAGGTCACTGGTGAAGCGCAGTCGCGTCCGGTTCTGCTGAAATAATTCCGCCAAGCCCGGTTCTGCCACGGGAAACCGGCCTTCATTCAGCCCCACGCACAGAGCCGCGTCGGAATCGAAGCCGAGCACCTCAAACCCCTGGGCCGCGGTCGCGATGCCCGAGATGATGCCGAGGTGCGAGAGGCCAATGAATCCGATCATGGCTGCACCTTTCCGATCTGCGTGCCCAGGCTCCGGATCTTTTCTTCGATCCATAAATCGTTTTGAAGGTTCGAGCCGCCGCCCCGGCAGAGTCCCAGAAAATGTGCCTGCTCTGCCTGCCAGGTCGGATCGGGTTGCTCCAACGTATCCACCGTTTCTGCCGGCCGCCCGCTGGGGAACACGCGTTGGCGGAGCGTGAAGGCGCTCGGCCCCCATTTGCAGAGACAATGAATGTGCGCACTGCCCAACTCGCCATAAACATCGAGACCAAACGTGTTCCGCCAGGAAACCATCGTCGCCTCCATCTCGAGCGCCGGCCGGCCGCGGAAACCAAACAGCACATGATCTGGCGCCTGGTTCTCAAAACGATTCACGCTCCACACTTCGCCAGGCGTTTCGCACGGGCCGAACAGAAACAACGCCAGGTCCAGCAGGTGCGATCCCAAATCAGAAAGCACGCCCAGCCCTTGGTCGCGCCAGGGCGAGTTGCGGACATCGCGCGCCGTGCCATTACCGTAAAAGAATCTGGCGAGATAAACCGGGCCGAGCGATTTGGCGTCGAGAACCTGCTTCAGCCGCGCGATGTGCGGCTCGAAACGGTGATTGTAGGCCGTGTAGCACGCGACCCGATTCGTCTGCGAAAGCTCCATGAGTTCCTGGATTTCCGACGCCCCGGCCAGCAGCGGTTTTTCCACGAGCACATGTTTTTTCCGCGACAGCAAATAGCGGAGGATGGATATTTTCTCCGTGTCCGGCACACAAACAAACGCGGCGTCATACGACTCGGGTGGCACGTCGTGGATGGATTTGAAATTCGCCTCCGCCGCGACCGGGTCCACCGTGGCCACAACCGCGCCGGCCGCAATCGCCCAGCGCTTGCGGCCTTGCACACCCAGACCGATCACCACGATTCTCATTCGAAGCGCGCTCGTTTCTCCAGCGCTGTGAGTTTTTTCAAGACCTCTTCCGGCGCGACGGGATTATTGCCGTCGTGTTCACACGAGACCGCCGCCGCAAGGGAGCCGAGGATCGAAGCCACGACATTCGACTTAGTCGCCACCAAAGACAACGTGGCGTAGGCGAGCAAGGCGTCGCCCGCCCCGACGGCGTCCACCACCTTGTCGGCAAAACTGTCGATGGTGAAAAACGAACGGACATTCGGATCGGGCGCGCGATACGTTATGATGCCGCGCTCGCCCAGTTTGAGAATCAGATTTTTGCACCCGGCCTTGATGTACAAGTCAAGCGCGAGCGGCCGGACGGTCGAATCTTGGTCGCCGAGGGAAAAGCGCGCCTCGCGCTCGTTCGGCGTGATCAAATCGAAATCTTGAAATTCCAGAATGTTGCCCCAGCGGTTCGCGACCTGGCTGTCCGCCACGCGCAACACGCCCGCAGGCACGGCCGCCGTGAGCTGCGGAATGGTGAACTTGTTGAAAATGCCGTGACGAAAATCACTGAACACCGCCACGTCCACCGGATGCGCGGCCAGTTGCGCTTTAAGCTGGTTCTGGATTTTTTCCGAGATGGGCCGGTTGTCCACCTTGTCCACCTTGAGCATCCGATAGCCATTCGTGATGAAGGCGTTTTTGTGCGTCGTCGGGCGCGTCGGATCCACGACCACTTCGCAGTGGATGCCGGCGGCTTCGAGGTCTTTCACCACGAAATCCTTCAGCGCGTCGTCGCCCATCACGGAAGAAAAGATTACATCCGCGCCGGCCTTGCGCAGGTGCTTGGCCACGACCGCCGCGCCGCCGGGAAAATCCACCGCGCGCTCGTATTTCACGCTAAAGGTCGGCGTCTTGGCCGTGCCGCCGATGAGCGTGCAATAGGTGTAGCCATCCACGATGGTATCGCCGATGACGTGGACTTTCACGCCCTGTAGCTTCGGCAACGCCGCGCGCAAATCGGCAAACTCCAGGCCCTCGGAATGCAGCAGCGCGAGGAGTTTGTCCACCGTGAGATTCGGCGGGGTCGCGTCAATGATCGCCGATGACGAGAGGATCAAGTCGCCGGGTGTGAACAGGATTTGCCCGCCGTAACTCTCAATCGCGGCCATCTCTTCGCGCGTCTTCGGATGAATGCCCTCGGCGGAATACTCGTAGCCCTTCGCAAAAAAATCTGGCTGGAGAAACTTGAGGTTCTCGATGGGCGTGGCGTTCTCGTCGATGATGACATAGTCCACGCATTCGAGCGCGGCGAGATTCATCGCGCGCAAATCCTGCGGCACGAACGGCCGGAAGTTCGCCTTGTTGATGTGCGCGTCCGACGTGAGGCTGGCGACGAGCAGATCGGCCTTGCTCTTGGCGTAAAGCAGATGGCGGATGTGGCCGGGATGGACGAGATCAAACGTCCCGTGACACATGATGACCGACTTGTCGCGCGGGCGCGGCCCGAGGGCGGCACGCAATTCATCACGCGTTTTGATCTTGCGGCGGAAATCGTTCTGTTTTTCGACAGGCGTCATGTTAATGGTTCGCGGATTTCAGTAACCCGGCTGTCAGCAGTTCACAAGCGTTCTTTCCAATTGGTTAAAGTTGGCTCCAGCGCAGTTAGACCACATCGCCCTTCCTAATGCCAATCTCCCAGCTCTTCTCGCTAAAAAGATTCAAATCCACGAAGTCAATGCCCGAACCCTTCGTGATAACCTCAATCAAAAACTCGGCGCCGCCGAGTGCGAACACCTTATTCATCTGCTGCGAAATCTTCTCGGAGAATATTTCCATCTTCTTCTGACTTGAGAATGCCGGAAGCCGCCTCTTTCCATTGATCTCCAAAATCCACGGCTCAAACTGGTCACCAGCCAAGTCCTCTGATTCATTCCGTATCATCTCAAGAAACTGCTCTTGGGTGAAACTGGATGCGTCGAGAAAGCGCCTCGGACGCCTAGGCACGAGTAGCCTCCGCGTCTTCAGATAAGCGTTCAGTGCAGCTAGATCCTCCTGGTAGGCGACGCGCTCCAAGTCATCCTTTCCGCCGAGTAATTCGAGTAATTTGCCAAACATGCGAGCGCAGAGGTGACTTAGGGTTCAATCAGTCCACGTTCATTTCTTCTCCCCGCTCAAGAACGCGAACCACGTCTTTGTCGCCTCGGCGATGGAGGCCGGATCCCACACGGGAGCCTGCCGCCAGTAATCGATGTTCGCCAGCATTTTCCCGACGCCTTCCTCGATGGTCACGAGTTGTTTCCAGCCGAGGTCACGCGTGATCTTCGTGATGTTCGCCCAGGTGCAATCCGGTTCGCCAGGCCGCTTGGGCAGGCGCACCACCGGCCCGCCCAGCAGCTCCACCAGACGGCTCACCGACTGCGGATTGCCCGCGCCCAGATTGAAGATTTCGTTCACGCGCTCCGTTTGCGCGGCCAGATAAAACGCCCGGGCCACATCGGTGACGAACAGAAAATCGCGCCGCTGCGTGCCGTCGCCCACGACCGTGAACGGCTTGCCCGCAAGCTTCTGCGCGAGAAAGACGCCGAAGACCGCGCCATAAGCGCCGGAGGTTTTCGAGCGCGTGCCGTAGGCGTTGAAGATGCGGATGGAGTTGACGGGCAGCTGATAGACCTTGCCCCAGTGCAGCACGGCTTCCTCGCCCATGTACTTGCTCAACGCGTAGGGATACTCGGTGCGGATCGGTGCGTCCTCGCGCGTGGGCACGTCCGCGAGGCCGTAGCACGAGGAGGACGCGGCATAGACCAGTTTCCTGACCTTCGCGTGGCGCGCGCATTCGAGCACCTTCACCGTGCCCTGGACGTTCGTGGACAAATAATCCACCGGGCGATCAATGGAAGGCACGATGTCGCCGATGCCCGCGAAATGAAAAACGTACTGCGCGCCGGCAAAAAGTTTGTCGTCCGCCGCGAGTTCGCGGATGTCGCGCACTTCCACGACGAGATTGGCGTCGCCTTTGCGGTGCGCGAGATTCTCCAACCGGCCACCGACGAGGTTGTCGATGACGTGAACGCGGAAGCCCTCATCCAGCAGCAGGTCCACCATGTGGCTGCCGATAAAACCGGCCCCGCCCGTGACGACCGCGATGGGTTTGGTGGTCATTTCAAAAATTAGGCCTAGGCCCGCAGATTGCGCAGATGGGCGCGGATTGAGAATTTGAAAGCATCTGCTTCATCCGTTTCCACCCGCGTTATCTGCGGGCAAAATTGCTATTTCAAGCCAAGTTTCTTCACGCTCTTCACGTTGACGAACGACTCGTCGGTGAGCGTGTTGCCATGGAATTTTCCGGCCTTGAACGCGCGGCACAAATCGCGCACGGCGTCTTCGATGTTGCGCTTCGGTCCCCAGCCGAGCTTCTCGAAAATCTTACGGGACGTGATGCGATACGAGCGCGGGTCATTCGTGGACGTGTGTTCGATGCGGATGGGTTTCTTCTCCGGGAACTCTTCCTCGACGATCTTGCGCGCGATTTCCGCCAGTTCGTTGACGGTCTGGTTCTGGTAGCCAGCGTTAAAAATTTCGCCCGCGATTTTCTCCTTCGGCATCGTGAGTAGCTCGGCGTAAAGCTCACACACGTCGTCAATGTGAATGTTCGGCCGCTGCTGGTCGCCGCCGAACACCGTAATGACGCCCTTGTGGTAGGCGTGGTTGGTGAGGATGTTCACCGTCAGATCAAAGCGCATTCGCGGTGAATAACCGCAGACCGTCGCCGGGCGGATCGTCACGCAGGTGAACTCCGGCGATTGGTGCCGGAACAGGATCGGCTCGCAGAGTCCCTTGTATTTGTTGTAGTCCGTCAGCGGCACGAGGGGATGCTCCTCGGTCACCTCCGGCGCATCGCTGACGCCATAGACGGAACTGCTCGAAACATAGATGAAGCGCTCGACGCCTGCGGCCTTGCTCGCGAGCACGAGCGGTTCGAAGCACTCATAATTGATCGTGCGGCTGAGCGATGGATCGAGATCGAAGCTCGGATCGTTCGAGATGCACGCCATGTGGATGACGAGGGGGCAGCCCTGCACCGCCGAGGCGTATTTTTTCGTGTCGCGGATGTCGCCCTCGATGACGGTGAGCTTGGGATGCTTGGGCAACCCTTCGTCGCCGAAGAGCATCAAATCATAAACCACCACCTCGTAGCCGGCTTGAAGAAGCTTGGGCACGAGCACGCAACCTTTATATCCGGCACCGCCGGTGACTAATACTTTTTTCACAAATGTGGGCCGAGGGTAGAAATTTGGCTGTCGCTGTCGAGCGTAAACTCCACCGATGCTTGCGCCGCCGCTATTTTAGCACGATCTGGAAGCCCGCGCTCACCGCGTCGTTGCGAAACATCTTCACTGTGTCCAGCGAATACTCCGCAAGGTCTTTGCCGATCAGTGGCAGCTTGGCCAGGATGTCGTTGGTCACCGTAATGACGTGGCAGCCGATGGCGTCGGCGTGGAAAATATTTAGCAACTCCCGTGGGCTGGCCCAGATCAATTCCGCCTTCGGATTCACTTGCAGCAGACGCACCGCCTCGGTCATGTGCGGCACGGGATCACGCCCGGTGTCCGCCATCCGTCCGGCAAACACGGAGACGTAACTTGGCACTTCTGGCGAAAGACAAGCGACCACTTCCTTGACCTGCTCCAGCGTGAGGATCGCTGTGACGTTGAGTTGCACTCCCTCGCGCGCCAGCCGCTGGATCAGCTCGCCGGAAAACTCGCGGTGGGTGTTGGTCACCGGAATTTTCACGTACACATTGCTGCCCCACGAAGCGATTTCCAGCGCCTGCTTTTCCATTTCCGCAAACTCGTCCGAGAACACCTCGAAAGATACCGGTCGGCCACCGATGATTTTCAGCACGTCAAGCGAGAAGGCCCGGTAGTCCGCGATGCCTGCCTTGCGCATCAGCGTCGGATTGGTGGTGAACCCTTCGATGTGCGGGTGACGCGCCAGGTCGGCGATGACCTTGAGGTCGGCGCCATCGGCAAATATTTTCACGCTCAAATCGGCCAGTGTTTTCATTTGTTGTAAGCGGCGCGGCTATGGCTCGCGTTGGAGAATTATCCTGCTGGCTTCGAGCAATGAAGTCACCACAAAATCCGGCGGCGTCTCTAATGATTCCGCGTAGCCGTAATCGATAAAAATAGTTTGGCAACCCGCCGCCTTGCCCGCCGACACGTCGCGCCAGCGATCTCCCACCATGAACGAGCGGCTAAGGTCGAGGCCGTGTTCACGCGCGGCTTCGAGCAACATCCCTGGCCTCGGCTTGCGGCACGCACAAGCGTCCGCTTCCACATGACAACACGTCTTGATGTCGTCGAGCGGCAGCCAGGCACGGAGTTGGTGGTGCATTTGCTCCAAGATTTCACGGGGCAGTTTGCCGGCGGCGACATCGGGCTGATTGGTGACGACGATCAGGCGAAAGCCCGCCGCGCGCAGTTGCGCCACCGCCTCGACGACGCCGGGCAACAATTGAAATTCCTCTAGTGAAGTGGGCGCGTAAGGACGGCCGTTTCGGACAGCCGAGCGATTGAGAACTCCGTCCCGATCCAGAAAAACAGCGCGCTCCATGTCGGACTAGATTTTCGGCTGATCCAGCCCTTCCCACTTGTTGGCTTGCAACATCACGGCCGGATGCGAGACGAGACAGTGCCAGACCACCGCTTGAAACGCCTCGGCATGAGGAGTGATGGATTGCGCGTCCACCGTGGGGACGACCAACACCAAGTCGCCCACCTGCTTGGTGTAACCGCCGTCGCGGCCCACGATGCCCAGGATTTTCACGCCGCGCTTTTTTCCTTCGTCGAGCGCGCGGACGATGTTGGGGCTGACATTGCGTTCGGCATTCCCGCCGCCGACGGAAAGCACGAAGATCGCATCGCGTTCATTCGCGCGGCTCGTGCGCAGCCAGGCTTCAAAAATTGTCGGCCAGCCTTCGTCGTTCGTGCGCGCGGTCAATTCAGCGATATTGTCGCAGGGGCTGTAGGCCTCGATGCCGGCGAGCTTGCGAAAATCATTCACCGCGTGACTGCAATTGGCGGCGCTCCCGCCGACGCCGATGAGGAAGAGTCGTCCGTTCCGCGTCCGCAAAGCGGCCAGCTCATGCGCCATCTGCTCGATCAGTGTGTGGTCGAGCGTAGCTGCAATCTGTTGGACTTGCTGCAGGTAGGTTTGTGCGTGCGTCATGGTCGGGAAGCTTGAACAACCGTCACGGATTTTGCAAACATTCCCACGGCTCAAGTTTGCAGTTGGCCTGCGGGATTTATCCGTTATCTTCGGTTCATAGATTATACGACACGCCGATTCATTGCGAACTATGCCGCCTAATTCTGCTCCGAACCACGCCGCCACGTCAGGCCGCCGCGATTTATTTGTGTTATTGCTCTGTCTCGCGGGCGTCATGGCGGTGCTGTTCCACCGGAGTTTTGAATCGGATGAAATACTTTTTAACAACGACTTGTCCTTTGGCACCGGCGTCGCGCTGGGCGAACACGGCCTCGGCGTTTACTCCGGCTTTTGGCAGGACTTGAACTGGCTGGGTGGTGCGCAGGTCACGCCGCCGCCCAGCATCTCCGCCGGCTTTGGCCTCACGTTGAGCCAGCTCCTTGGTCCCACTGCCTATTTCCGCTTTTTCCCGCCGCTGGCGTTGATGATACTGGGATTGTGCGCCTGGCTTTTCTTCCGGCAATTGGGCTTCAATCCGGTCGTCTGCGCCTTGGGCGGCCTCGCGGCGGCGCTCAACATGAACACGTTTTCCAACGCCTGCTGGGGACAGACCTCGCGCGCCATGACGCTGGCGATGACGTTTCTCGCGCTGGCTGCCTTGATGAGCCGCGCCACGCAACGCGCCTGGCTGCGGCACGCGCTGGCGGGGTTGGCCATCGGCATGGGCGTGATGGAAGGCTTCGATACCGGTGCCATTTTCAGTCTCTATGCAGCGGCCTTCGCATTTTTTCTCGCGTGGCAGCAAGACGGTAAGCCGACTCAAAAAGTTTTCCGCAGTATTGGCCGGGTCGCTTTGATGGCCGCTTGTGCTATTTTTATCGCCGCGCACATTTTGATTTCACTGTTCAACACGCAGGTAAAAGGCGTCGTCGGCACGCAGCAGGACAAACAAACCAAGCAGGAGCATTGGGACTGGGCCACGAGTTGGAGTTTTCCAAAAGTGGAAATGCTGCGCGTCATCATTCCCGGCGTGTTTGGCTATCGAATGGACGCGCCGGAAGGAGGTAATTATTGGGGTGCCGTCGGGCCGGTTCAGGAAGGTAAACAGGGGCGGCATTCCGGCTCCGGCGAATACGCCGGTGTGCTTGTGGTGCTCGGTGCAGCTTGGGCGTTGGTGCAATCGGCGCGCAAGAAAGACAGCGCTTTTTCGCTAGCGGAAAAGAAGATCATCTGGTTTTGGGGTGGAGCCGCGCTGGTTTCGATGCTGTTCGCCTGGGGCCGGAATGCCCCGTTCTACAAACTGATTTACGCGTTGCCGTATTTCTCCACCATCCGGATGCCGATAAAATTTCTTCACCCGCTTCATCTCTCGCTGCTGATCCTGTTCGCATTCGGCTTGCAGGCTTTGTTCCGGCGTTACGTGGACGTGGCGGCCGGCAAAACTGCGGGCTTGAAAGCATGCCTGTCCGACTGGTGGGCCAAAGCGCCTGCCTTTGAAAAGGCGTGGACCTGGGCCGCCCTGCTCGGCACCGGCGCCGGTTTGCTCGGCTGGCTGATGTACGCAGCCGGACGAACCGATCTGGTGAAATATTTGCAAACTGCGGGACTGGACCCCCGGATCCCGGTAGCAGCCATTGCCCGGTTCAGTTCGGGCGAAGTCGGCTTGTTCCTGTTCTTCCTCGCACTTTCTCTGACCGCTCTCATCTTGATAATGAGCGGTGTGTTCGCCGGTGCGCGGGCGAAGTGGGCGGGCATTATTCTGGGATTGCTGCTCGTGGTGGACTTGGGACGCGCCGACGCGCACTGGATCAACTATTTTAATTACCGGGAAAAATACGTGGACAATCCCATCACCGACATTCTGCGTGACAAACCGTATGAACATCGGGTCAGCGACCTGCCAGTGTTCAACGGTTCTCCGGAGACAGTTAACTTGCAGCAGATGTTCCACCAACAGATTTATCAGGTTGAATGGTTGCAGCATCTTTTTCAGTACCACAGCATTCAATCACTCGACATCATCCAGCAATCCCGCACTCCAGAGGACTTCGCCGCATTCGAAGGTACCTTGCAGACCCGCGGAACTCCGGACTCGATCCATTTGATCACGCGCCGCTGGCAACTCACCAACACCCGATATCTGCTGGGTCTGGCAGGATTTCTCGAACCACTAAATCAGCAAATCGACCCGGTGCAGAAGCGGTTCAAGATTCACACGAGCTTTGATTTCTCCCAAAGTTCCCCCGGTGGCCCAATCCTGACCCAGACCAACGCGGCCGGCCGTTTCGCACTCTTTGAATTTACCGGAGCGCTGCCGCGCGCAAAGTTGTATGCCAATTGGCAGGCTGCTGACGATCCCGCTGCCCTACAGTCATTGGCCTCCCCCACGTTCGACCCGGAGCAAAGTGTGCTGGTTGCAAACCCCGCGCCGGCTCCGGGTCCCAGCACTGCGGCCTCCCAAAACCCCGGCACGGTCGGGATTACCAAGTATTCGCCGCGCCGTATCGAACTCAAAGCCAAGGCCGAGGTTCCGTCCGTGCTGTTGTTGAATGACAAATATGATTCTAATTGGAAGGTGAGCGTCGATGGTCGTTCCGAACCCTTGTTGCGCTGCAATTATATTATGCGCGGCGTTCTGCTCCAACCGGGTGAACACACGGTCGAATTTATGTTTCAACCGCCAGTCAACAGTCTCTACGTCAGCCTGGCCGCGGTCATCCTCGGCTTGGGGGCTTGCGTTTGGTTGGCCTTCGCCCGCCCACAAAATGAAAGCTCGCTCGCACCGGCCACAACGGCAAAGCCGGCTAGATAATTTCTACGACCGCCGCCATTCCCGCCATGAGTCACCAAGATAGTTACCGGCAGAACGAGGCTTACGCGGAATTTCTGACGGGATGGGATGCGAGGTTTTACGCCAAATATGCCGATACGCTTTGTCCGTCAAAACCAGGTGCCCGCGCCTTGGACGTCGGCTGCGGTGTCGGGCAGGTCGTGGGCCGTTTGACGGCGGCTGGGTTTGAAGGATATGGCGTGGATGTTTCTGAACCGAACATCGCAAAGGCACACAAACAAAGCGAACACTGCCAGCTTTACGATGGTAAACATCTGCCCTTTCCAGACCGGCATTTCGCCAGCGTCGGCGCACTCAACGTGCTGGAGCATGTGGAAGAACCGGAAGCGTTCATCATGGAATTAGTTCGCGTCGCCGAGGTCGGCGGACGGATTGTGCTCTCCAGCCCCAATTTTTTCCGCGTCCTTGGGTTTCGAGATTATCATCCCCGAATGCGCGGACTGCGTAACAAGTGGCGCAACTGGCGACGGCTGGCGGAAAAACGTCGAGACATACAGAACAACCCCGCTGCTGTCCGTTTTGATCGCATGCCACCGATTGTGAAGGTGCCATTCGCCCCCGATGACGATGCGATTGTGGCCACCAACGCGCTGGAAATGGAGTTTTTTTTACGGCGAGCGGGCTGCGAAGTGGAATCGCTGGCTTGCACAGATCGCTATGTTGCGAAGCCGATAGACTTTCTTCTCAATCTTGGTCCCTGGCGTTACCTGATGTTCAACGCCTTCCTGGTTGCGCGCCGCGGGACTACCTGAACCAACTCCGTCTCTCGGCCAGTTTTTTCGCTACCCTTCAACGCCTGCTTTACGGGTAAGTAGTAAGCGTCACCCCGAGCACCTCTATTCAACAGAGTCGTAGACGTCGTAGCGTAATGCTATGACAAATACGACGTTGGTGGATGAAGAGGTAATCAAGACCGATGGCTTGGGCCGG
>JBKJSC010000209.1:0-16939 GCA_046593035.1 Limisphaerales bacterium
GTGACGACGAGTGCGGCGAGCGTGACCGTGAGCACGAGTGATGGCTCGGCGACGGCGCCGGCGGATTACACGGCGCGGGTGGGGGTGGTGTTGAATTTCGGGGTGGGGGTGACGAGCCAGACGTTGACCGTCCCGATCATCAATGACGCGCTGCCGGAGGGGGATGAGACGGTGAATCTGACGTTGAGCAATCCGTCGGGCGGGGCCTTGTTGGGCGCGACGAATACGGCGGTGTTGACGATCCTGGACAATGACATCGTGGTGCAGTTCACGGCGGCGACGTTCAGCTTTTCCGAAGGGAGCAGCAATGGCTTGATCGTCGTGCAACGGCAGGGTTCGACGAATAATGCGAGCACGGTGACGTTGACGACGGCGGCGGGCACGGCGACGGCGGGGGTGGATTATGTGAATGTGACGACGAACCTGACGTTTGCACCGGGGGTGACGAACCTGACGGTGGCGGTGCCGTTCTTCGAGGATTCGGCGCTGGAACCGGACGAAACGATTACGCTGACGTTGAGCAATCCGTCGGCGGGCGTGACGCTGGGCGGTCAGAGTGCGGCGGTGCTGCGCCTGGTGGACAATGATCGCGTCGGCAGCTTGGATTCCACGTTCGATCCGGGCTTCGGCGCGGATGGCATCGTCAGCGCCATCGCGGTGCAGGCGGATGGAAAAGTTTTGATCGGCGGCGGATTTACCAGTGTCAACGGGACGAGCCGCTTGGGTATCGCGCGTTTGAATGCGGACGGCACGCTGGACCTCAGCTTCGATTCCGGCACGGGAGTGAACGGGCCGGTGTATGCGGTGGCGGTGGATTCCCAGGGGCGCGTGGTCATCGGCGGCATTTTCACAGCGGTGAACGGGCAGGCTTACACCAATGTGTGCCGGCTCTTGTCGGATGGCTCGGTGGATATCGCGAACTTCTCCGATCCTGGCATCAACGCCAACGGCGCGGTGACGGCGATTGTGGTGGATGGCAATGACGACATCTTGGTGGCGGGCGATTTTTCCGACATCGGCGGCATTGGCCGGAACCGCATCGCGCGGCTCAGTGGCACGGGCGGCTCGCTGGATTTGAGTTTCGATCCCGGCACCGGTGCGAATGCAATGGTCAATGCGGTCACGCTTGACCTCACTGGCAATGTGCTGGTCGGCGGGTTCTTCAATTCGTTCGACGGCATGGCCCGTGCGGGCGTGGCCCGGCTGCTTTCCGATGGCACGTTGGACACTTCATTTGATCCCGCGATCAGCGCTGGCAGCGTCATCTATTCGCTCGCGGTGCAACCGGCGGATGGCTATGTCGTGTTGGGCGGCGATTTCAACACGGTCAACGGCATTGGCCGTACGAACGTGGCGCGCCTGATCGTCGATGGTATCAACGACGGGTTGGTTGACCTCGGCTTCGACCCCGGCGCGGGTGTCAACAGCATCGTGCGCTCGCTGGCCATTGATCTGAGTGGCCATGTGTTGATCGGCGGCGATTTCACGATGGTCAACAACACCAATCGCAATGGTATTGCCCGCCTCGGGACGGATGGCTCGCTTGATCCGGATTTGGCCGTCAGCACCACCGGAAGTTTTGATCCGGGCATTGGTGCCGGTGGTCCGGTTTACGCCGTCGTGGCGCAGTCCGACGGCAAGGCGCTCGTGGGCGGTGACTTTGCCACGATGGATGGCGTGAGCCGTGGCGGCATTGCCCGGTTGAACGGCAACCAGGGCGTGTTGCAATTCAGCGCACCGATTTATCTGGTCAACGAAGACACGCTGGGCGGTGCAGTGGTTACCGTCATTCGCACGGGCGGCAGCAGCGGAACGATCATGGTCAATTATCTGACCGCCGATGGCTCGGCGACCACCAACGGCCCCGCCGCAGATTATACCCGCACCGCTGGCACATTGGTCTTCCCGCCGGGCGTCACCAGCACGAACATCATCATTCCGTTGAATGCCGACACCACCGTCGAAACGAACGAAGACTTCACCATCACGTTGAGCAATCCGACGGGAGCCTCCATCTTGGGCAGCCCCGCCACGGCGACGGTGACAATTGTGAATGACGACGTGCGCTTCAGTTTCACCTCGGCCACCTACTCAGTTGTGGAAACTGGTGTGTTTGCACCCGTGATCGTCACGCGTAGCGGCAACCTCACCGCGACCGTCTCGGTGGACTTGACGACTGCGGGCGGCACCGCCATTTCCACGGCGGGTCCAAATCAGGATTACACCGACGCCTCGCAGACGCTCGTCTTCTTGCCGAATCAGGCGAGTCAGACGGTATTTATCCTGATCAACGATGACCAGGCGGCCGAAGGAGACGAGACCGTCAATCTGACTTTGTCGGCCGCGACGAACCCGACGGGGGGCGCTTCGCTGGTGGCTCCGTCCACGGCCACGCTGACCATCGTGGACAACGACGTGGAGTTCAATTTCAGCACCGCTACTTATTTTGTAGGCGAAGGTGGCACGAACGCGATTGTCACCGTGACGCGCCGCGGGGACACCAATGCTGTCGCCTCGGTCTTTTTCACCACCAGCGATCTGTCGCCCGCACCGGGCGCGGCGACGGCGGGGGCGGATTACACCGCCGTGGCGAGGACACTGAACTTCGCTTCGGGCCAGGTGAGCGCAAATGTGTTGGTGCCGATTACGCCGGACAGTCTTGCCGAGGGGAACGAAGTGATTAACCTGGCCTTGTCCGGTGAGGACATCAATCCCAACCCGACTGGCGGCTTCGCATCGTCGGGACGGCGGACGGCCACTTTGACGATCCTTGACGATGATGTCGGCTTCAGCTTCAGTTCGCCGAACTTCACGGTAAATGAAAACGCCAGCCCGGCGGTGATCACCATTGTGCGCACTGGCGACACGAGCCAGGCGGCTTCGGTGGACTTCAGCACCAGCAACGGCTCGGCCACCGCGGGCTTGGACTACGCCGCCCGCGTCAATGTGCGTGTTGATTTTGCGCCGTTCCAAACCACGCGAACCCTCAACATCACCATTGTCAATGACAGCCTGCCCGAAGGCGATGAAACGGTGAACTTGACCTTGTCCGGGGGCATCAATCCAGTCGGGGCCGTGAATCTTGGCCCGCCAGCAGTGTTGACGATTGTGGACAACGACGTCGGCTTCGGCTTCGTTTCGGCCAACTTGTCCGTGAGCGAAGGCGCTGGTCGTGCGACGATCACCGTGACGCGGTTCGGCGACACCAATGCCTCGGCGTCAGTCAGTTTCACCACCTCCGATGGCACGGCGACTTTGGCGGGCGGGGACTACACCGGCACCAACGGCACTTTGATTTTTGCGCCGACGGAAGTGAGCAAGACGTTCACGGTGCCGATCAATAATGACAGCTTGGTGGAAGGGGATGAGTTTTTGAACCTGACCTTGTCCAACCCCACCAATCCGACCGGTTCGACGGGCCTCGGACAAAAGACAGCAACGTTGACCATTGTGGACAATGACGTGGGCTTCAGCTTCAGCTCGGCCACTTTCAGCGTCGTTGAAAGTCAACCCACCGCCACGATTACGATCATCCGCACCGGTGACACCAACAGTCTGGCTACGGTGACGTTTGCGACCACGAATGGGACGGCCACCTCCGGGCTGGATTACATCGGCCAGACCAACACGATCACGTTCCTGCCGTTCGAGGTCAGCCAGAACATCAGTATTCCGATCATCAACGATCTCTTCGCTGAGGGGAATGAGACGGTGTTCTTGGGCTTGTCCGCCCCGGCGACCGCCGACTCGAGCGGCACCGCTTCGCTCGGCTCCATCCCGTCGGCGACGCTGACAATCATTGACGATGATTTCGTCACGATAGCCGCCTCCAGCTACGTGTTGACGGCGGAAAGCTTCAGCCCGGCGAACAATGGCATCGACCAGAATGAACTGGTGACTGTAGGCTTCGCCCTGCGCAATGATGGCAATGTGCCGACGGCGAACTTAACGGCCCAGTTGCTGTCCACCGGCGGCGTGACTTCGCCCAGCCCCAGCACCGCCGTCAGCTACGGTGCTTTGCTGCCCAGCGGCCCGCCGAAAACGAACTCCTTCACCTTCACGGCCACGGCGGCGCAAGTCATCAACGCCACCTTCCAATTGCAGGATGGAACAACCAATCTGGGAACCGTCACTTTCAGCATCCAGATGGGCAGCCTCGCCACCTTTACGAACCGGACGCGGCTGAATGTCCCCGGCTCGCTTACCATTCCGAGCATGGGTCCCGCCTCGCTCTATCCGTCACCGATTGTGGTTTCCAACGTCAACGGCGTGGTGAACAAAGTAATGGTGACGCTGAACCAGTTGAACCATCCGTTCCCCGATGACCTCAACATGTTGCTCGTAAGCCCCACGGGGCAAAAGGTTCTGTTGATGGCCAATGCGGGCGGCAATTTCGGCCTCGTCAACGTCACGTTGACGCTGGACGATGCCGCCGCGTTGCCGCTGCCGGACGCCGGACAAATCATCGCCGGCGGTTACAAGCCCGCGAATTATCCGCCGGCAAATGTGTTCCCGGCCCCGGCCCCGGCCGGCCCGTATGCGACGGTGCTCTCGGCCTGCAACGGCTTTGATCCGAATGGTAACTGGTCCTTGTATGTGTTCGACGACACATTCGGTGACAACGGCTTCATCCAATCCGGCTGGACGCTGACGCTTTACACCGTCAATCCGACCATCGACTTGGCCGCGACCCTGACCAGCACGCCGAACCCGGTCACGCTGGGCAACCGCGTGACTTATTCGACCACCATCACCAACAAAGGGCCGTTCATAGCCACCGGCGTCATGGTCACCAACACGCTGCCGGCCGGAGCGACCTTCGTTTCCGCCAGCAGCCCGCAGGGAACCTGCACGTTCGTTGGCGGCAAGGTGGTTTGCAACGTGGGCAACATGACCAATGGCGCGAGCGTCACCGTCACGATCGTGGTTACGCCAACGCTTCCGGGCGTGAACGCCAGTTCTGCGATTGTAACCGCCAGTCAAATTGAACTGAACCCGGCGGACAACAGCGTGGCCGCCACGACGCAGGTCAACGGCGCGGCGCTCAGTTCCGCGCCGTCGAAGGAAATGTTCTCCCTCACGCTGCAGGGGCAGAACAGCAAGGTTTACGTGATCGAAGCTTCCTCCGACCTGACGGTTTGGGTGCCGATCAGCACCAACACGGTGGTCAATGGTATCGTCGCCTTTACGGATCAGGGTGCCACCAATTATACTCGAAGGTTTTACCGGGCGATTGAGCGATGAGCATCCGTGAACACCGGCCCGCCGGATACACGGCGGGGTGGTTGAGAGTCGTATTTTCACAAGGTTTTATATGCGTAAATTGGAAATGAGTTGGTTGAACAACCGGGTGCCGCGCGGGCGATGGCTGGCCGTCTGGCTGGCGGCGTGGGTGTGTTTTTCCGGGGCGGTGGCGTGGGCGCAGCCGGCGAATGACAACTTCGCGAATGCCCAGTTTATTTTCGGCGGCAGTGGTACCGTGGCTGGCAGCAACGTCAGCGCGACGAAAGAAGTTGGCGAACCCAATCACGCAGGAGCTACCGGCGGTGCTTCCATCTGGTACCGCTGGACCGCGCCAGCGAGTGGACTCTTCACCTTCGATACATTTGGGAGCGGTGTGGCGGACACAGTCTTGGCGGTTTATACCGGCAATTCGCTAATCGGCCTCTCGGTCGTCGCTTCCAACGACGATTCCGGCCTCTCATTCAACTTCCTTAAAAGTCAGGTGTCGTTCCAGGCGGTCGCCGGGAGGACGTACCGGATTGCCGTGGATTCATTTTCCCCGTTGTCCGACACCGGTGTGATCGTCCTCAACTGGCGTCCGCTCCGTCCGGCCAATGATGATTTTTCCGCCGCCCAGGTCATCACGGGAACGTCGGGCACGGTCACGGGCAGCACCGTTGGCGCGACGAAGGAAACGGGCGAGCCAAACCACGCGGGCAATTTCGGCGGATCGTCGGTTTGGTATACATGGACGGCGCCGATCGGTGGGAAGGTGACCTTTGACACCTTGGGCAGCCCGTTTAACACCCTGCTCGCCGTGTACACGGGAACTAACGTGAGCAGCCTGTCGGTGGTGGCGCAGGACGATGATTCCGGCCCCAATTTCACCAGCGAGCTTACCTTTAATGCGGTCGCCGGCACCGTCTATTCCATCGCCGTGGACGGGTTTAACGCGACGCAGGGCACGCTGTCGCTCAACTGGAGTTTTTCCAGTTCCGCCGGGCAATTCATCTGGGCCTCCGATCGCCTGATTGGAACGACCGCCCAATTCCGCGCCCGCGACCGTCAATCGTCACTTAACGACTCAGGCTTGGAACCGAATGGCGCGCTTCTCACCGTGACGCGCATCAATGGAAGCACGGGCCGCATGTTGGTGGACTGGGCCATTACAACCAATGGCACCGCCGTGTTGGGCGTGAACTACGTCGGCCCGGCCTCGGGTACACTCGCCTTCAATGATTACCAAATGAGCACCAATATCGATTTGGTGTTGTTGCCAAGCTTTTCGTTCACCAATTTTTTTGGTGTCACGGCCAACTTTGTTCTGTCGAACCCTCGTCCCGACGTAGCGAACGGAGAAGACCCGACATTGTCACCGTCGCTCGGTGCCATCACCAATGCGGTGTTGACTATTGAAGATTCACGTACGGGCAGCACCCCAGGCCGGTTTACCCGCGCCAACTACCGGGCAACCGAAGGGTCCACAGTCCAGATCCGCGCGTTTCGTAACGCAACTGGCACGTTGACGTTGTCAACCGTCAGTCCCATCGGATTCAACAATAGCTTTTCCTTGCAAGCTGGCTCGGATTACGCCACGCCGACCGGCATCAATGCAGATTATCCCTTCGGGTTCTCTCAAGGGATACCCGATAACGGGATCGGCGATTATTTTGTGCCCATTGTGCTGCCCGATGACAGCGAAGTGGAGTTTAACGAAGATTTCGAGATTTACCTGTATAATTCCGTTCCCGCCGTTATTGATCGGGCCACCGTGACGATCATGTTTGACCGCCCCACCAGAACTTCCCAAGCTATTTCTGCGGATCGCGAGCAGCCGCCGGGTGCGGTGGATCGCACGCACAACCGGGACGATTACAACCTGACTTCGCCGCCGTTTAACACCTCTCCCGGTGCCAACGGTGAGGTGTTCGGGGTGGCGGTGCAAGCCGACCAAAGAACCGTGCTCGTCGGTGATTTCACGGGGGTCAACACGATCACCCGCAACCGAATTGCCCGGTTGAATACGGATGGCTCGTTGGACACGACGTTTAATCCAGGTGTGGGGTCCAACAGTCGGGTGGCAGCGGTCGCGATTCAGAACAATCAAAAAATCGTGGTGGGCGGCGGCTTCACTTCGATCAACAGCACGGTGCGCAACCGGGTAGCGCGGTTGAATATCGATGGCAGCGTGGATTCCAGTTTCAATACTGGCACCGGCGTCAATGACACCGTCTGGACGGTCGCCGTCTATAGCGACACCAACGATGTCGCCAATTTCGGCAAGGTGGTGATCGGCGGGCAATTCACGCAGGTCAACAGCACGAATCGTAATTTCATCGCCCGCTTGAACAGCAATGGCGCGATGGACACGAGCTTCAATCCCGGCCAAGGCCCGAATGGGCCGGTCTATTCCGTGGCGATCCAGCGGGACGCGAAAGTCATCATCGGCGGCGACTTCACTTCCGTCGATGGCGTGCTGCGCAACCGCATCGCCCGCTTGAACGCCGACGGTTCGGTGGATGCGAGTTTCAATCCCGGCGCGGGCGCGGATGATGTCGTGTACGCGGTGGCGATGGACAACAGTGGATCGCCCTTGTCCGTGGCCCGCAGCGCGGCGGGCAATGACGCGGAGGATCGCTTCCAAATCGATACCGGTGCCACCAGCGGGAAACTCACCTTGAATTATGATTTCTTTCAGGTGCCGGACAGTTTGACCGTTTACTATGATGGTGCCGCCATCTTCAGCACTGGGATCACGAACACACCGAACGGGCCGCTCCAGGTTTCCATCCCCTATGGACCGGGCAATTCCACGGTGGTGGAGATCGTGGTCAACCAAGGTTCGTCGGGCATCCCCGGGACATTGTGGGTGTACGACGTGACGGTGTTTCCCACCGTCGGCTTGCAAAAAGTCTTCGTCGGCGGCGCGTTTAACACGATGGATCTGCGCAGCCGGAGCAAGATCGCCCGCATGAACGCGGACGGCTCGCTGGATACCACCTTTGATCCCGGCACCGGTTTCAACAACACGGTGTTCGCCATCACCACACAACCGGACAACAAACCGATGATCGGCGGCTTGTTCACGAGTTACAACACCACGCGCCGCGTGAGCCTGGCCCGGCTGTTCTCCAATGGCTCGTTGGATACGGGCTTCATGGACACGGCCTACAACCAGTTTGCCGGTTTGATCAACCCATTAAGTGTTGATCCTCCGAATTACCTCAACTCGTTGGCGCTGGAAACCAATGGCAATGTTTTGATCGGCGGCAGCTTCAAGCGCGTCGGCGGCGGCTTCACGCGGGATGATATCCGGGATCGGTTGAACGTGGCGCGGGTCATTGGCGGCTCTATTCGTGGGCCAGGTAATATTGAATTCACGCAGAGCAACTATACTGTCGATGAAAATGCGGGATCCCTTTTCATAACGCTGACTCGCATCAACGGCAGTTTGGGGCCGGTGTCTGCCACCTTCACGACGGGTGACTTTCCGGTCGGGCCGGGAGCGGCCACAGCGGGAGTTGACTATACCCCGCTGGTGCGCACGCCGCTCTGGCAGTCCGTTTACAATTTTCCTGGCACCGTGATGTTGAGCGATGCACTTCAAGGTCCGAACAACGATACTTTTGGCAACCCGCCAGTGTTGAACAACACTCGCTTCGTGAGCGTGACGGAGGATGTGGTGGTGAATATCATTGATGATACGCTCGTGGAAGGAGACGAGACCTTAAACCTGACTTTGTCCCAGCCGAGGAGCACCGAACTCTTGTTCCTGGGCGGGGAAAACATTCCACTCGGAACCGCGTTGGGTCGGGCAAGTGCCAAGCTGACGATTGTGGACAATGACTTTAATCACGGAACCCTCGGCTTTAGTTCCCCGACATACACAGTGAATGAAAATGGCACCTTCGCGACCGTCACCGTGAGCCGCGTGGGCGGCAGCGATGGCCAGGTTTCTGTGAATTATGCCACCAGTGACGGCACGGCGGTGGGTGGCGTTTCCGCTGCGGCTGGTATTGATTACATCTCCAAATCCGGCACATTGACCTTCAACTCCGGCATCACGAACCGCACCATTACGATTCAGATCGTCAATGACACGATCGCCGAGGCAGACGAAACCTTTTTCGTGACGCTGTCCAATCCTGGTGGCGGGGCGAAGATCAATTCCGCCGCGCTGCCCACGAGTACCCAGGTGACGATTTACGACGATGATTTTGCCGCCGGCAAACTGACCTTCAATGCTCCCACTTACACCGTCGGGGAGGCCGATGGTTTTGCCTTGATCACGGTGCTGCGCACTGGCGGCAATCGCGGTGCCATCACGGTGGATTTCTCCACGAGTGATGCCTCGGCTACTTCGGTCGGATTAAACCCGGACTATGTCAGCACGAGCGTCACTTTGAGCTGGGCCGATGGCGACACGACTACGCGAATCGTCAGCATTCCGATCATCAACGACACATTGTTCGAGGGGCCACAGTCGCTGAATCTGACGTTGTCCAACCCGGTGGTTGTGGCCACCAGCACGCCGGGCTTCCCCGGTGCCATTACGAGCGCCACCCTCACGATTGTGGACGATGATTCACCCGGCGTGTTGCAATTCAGTTCGCCGGTTTATGTCGCGGCGGAGAACAGTGGTTTCTCCACGATCACGGTGAAACGCACCGGCGGTACGGCGGGCCAAGTCACGGTGGATTACACGGTGCTGTCCTCTAGCACGGCGGTGAACCCGACGGATTTCATTTTGTTCGATGGCACTCTTACTTTTGAAGATGGGCAGACGAGTACCAACTTCGTGGTTCAGATCATCGACAATGCAACACAGATTGCCGGCGGTACAAACTTGACCGTGGATATTCTCCTCACCAACGCCTCTTTCGGCGCAGTGATCGGCGCGCCGAGCCAGGCGACGTTGACCATCGTCGATGATGAATCCTACAACATTGCCGCCGGTTCGGTGGATACGACGTTCAACACGGCGGCGGGTGCGGATAATTTCATCTATTCGTTGCTTCTCCAAAGCGACCAGAAATTGATCATCGGCGGCGATTTCACGGTCTTTAACGGCCTGACCCGGAGCCGCATCGCCCGGTTGGACATCAACGGGGATTTGGATCTGACGTTCAACCCTGGCAAAGGGGCGAACGGCTCGGTTCGCGCGCTGGGCGTTCAGGCTGATCGAAAGATTCTGATGGGCGGTCTGTTTACGACCTACAACGGCACCAATCGCAATCACATCGCGCGGTTGAATCTGGACGGCACGGTGGACTTGAATTTCGATCCGGGCGGCGGGCCGGACAACCCGGTGTATGCCCTGGCGGTCCAGCCCGATGGCAAGGTGGTCATCGGTGGCCTGTTCACTTCCGTGTCCGGCACCGGGCGTAATTTTTACGCGCGGTTGACCACGAATGGTGTGGTGGATGCCACCTTCAACCTCGGGTTGGGTGCAGACGGCAATGTGTATGCCGTGGCGCTGCAGCCCGACGGCAAGATTTTGATCGGTGGCGATTTCACGACCATTGATGGCGTGGCGCGCAAGCACATCGCCCGGTTGTTACCCAATGGTGCGCCCGACCTGACCTTCACGAATTATTTGACCACCGCCAATGGCGTGGATGAATCGGTTCGAGCCATCACGCTCCAGCCCGATGGGCGGATATTGATCGGTGGCTTGTTCACCTCGGTCAACGGAACGCCTCGTAATTATGTGGCGCGGCTCAATTCAAACGGAACGCTGGATGCGAGTTTCGATCCGGGTGTGGGCGGGGATAACGTCGTTTACAACATCGCGCTGCAAGACGACGGCAAATTGGTGCTGGTGGGAGATTTCACCACCTTCAGCGGCGTGAGCCGCAACCGGATCACCCGGCTCAACTCGGATGGGTCAATGGATCCGAGCATTAATTTCGGTACCGGTGCCAACAGCTTTGTGGCCGCGCTGGCGATCTATCATTCGGGCATCAACATTGACAAGATGGTGATCGGCGGTGGATTCACCTCATTCAACGGCACCCCGCGCAATTACCTTGCCCGGCTTCATGGCGGCGCGATCGCGGGGCAGGGGAAGATCGAGTTCACCTCACCGACTTACTCGGTGACGGAAGATGGCGGGAGCGCGTTGATCACCTTGCGGCGCACCGGCGGCACGGCGGATGCCGTCTCGGTTAATTTTGCCACCAGCAATGGCACCGCGCTGGCGGGATTGGATTACACCAATACGACGGGTACCGTTATTTTCCCGGCAGGTGAAACGACCCGGACGTTCTCAGTCGGGATCATCAACGACCTGCTGTACGAGAACGATGAGACGGTGAACCTGACCTTGTCCAGCCCGTCCGGCCCTGCTATCACGCCAGCTTCCCTGGCGGTGGGTTTTGGGAATCAGCCCACGGCCACGCTGACCATCATTGACGACGATAGCGTGATCAACTTTTCGGCTGCCAGCTATAGTGTGAATGAAGGTGTGCCGTCTCATCAGGCGATCATCACCGTTACGCGCAAAGGTGGTTTGTATAAATCGGTTTCCGTCCAGTACGCGACCAGCGACCTCACGGCAACGGCCGGATTGGATTACGTCGGCGTTACCAACACGCTCTTTTTCGCGCCCGGCGAAACCGCCAAAACGTTTGCGGTGAATATCATCGACGATACTCTTGTGGAAGGAAATGAAACGGTTGGCTTGCGATTGTTCAATACCACGGGCGTCAATGTCGCGATCGGCAGCCAGCAAACGGCCGTTTTGACGATTGTGGACAATGATTTTGCGCCGGGCATCATTAACTTCTCTCTTGCCGCCTACACGGTGGACGAAGCTGCGGGATCGAGGATCATCAGCGTCACCCGTACCAACGGCAGCACGGGCGTGGTGTCGGTAAAATACGCCACGAGCGACGGCACGGCCAAGGCGGGCTTCGATTATACCGCCGTCAGCGGCACGCTCTCCTTCGCCGACGGCGAGACCAATAAGACCTTCACCATCCCGATCATTCTTGATTCGATTACCGAAACGAACGAAACCGTGAACCTGACGTTGTCCAATACGACCGGTGGCGCGATACTCGGCGGACAGAGCACGGCGAAACTTACCATCATCAACAATGACATTCTGCTCTACGGCAATTTCGTTTTCAGTGCCAGCACTTTCAGCGCGGTAGAAAGCTCGGGCGCGGCGTCGATCACGGTCAATCGTATCGGCGGCACTACTGGAATCGTCGCGGTGGATTTCACCACTCGCAACGGCACGGCAATTTCCGGCAAGCACTATACCGGGGTGACCAACCGGCTGGTCTTTGCCGCGGGACAGACGACCACCAATATCTTCATCACGCTGCTCAACAACGCGCTGGTGGATGGAGACAAGACCGTCAACCTCGCCCTGTCCAACGTCAGCGGTGGCGCCAGTGTGGGCGTGCCTAACACCGCAGTCCTGACTATCACGGATGACGACACCGCGCCCGGCATACTCGGCTTCTTGGCCACGAGTTTCCTCGTGAACGAAAACGGCACCAACGCCATCATCACCGTGACCCGCACCAACGGTTTCACCGGTACCGTCTCGGCGGATTTCTCGACCGCCAATGGCACCGCGCTCGCCGGCACCGATTACACCGGCATCACCAACACCCTGATCTTCGCCGATGGCCAGACTTCGACGAATGTCCTGATCCCGATCACCGATAATATTATTCAGGATGGGAACCGCAACCTGAACCTCCGGTTGTTCAACGCCACCAATGGAGTGGTGGCGGATAACAGCCTGCTGGGCTTGACCAATGCCGTGCTGACTATCGTGGACAACGAGCCGCCCGCCGGTTCGCTCGACACAGGTTTCAATACTGGCTCCGGTGCCAACAACACTGTCTATGGCATAGCGGTCCGCCAGAGTGACGGCAAGCTGCTCATCGTCGGTGATTTCACGGCGTTCGACGGAGTGACTCGCAGCAATGTCGCGCGGCTACAGGTGGACGGCACACTGGACACCAGTCTGAATGCCGGTTCCATCACCTTGAACACTACCAATGCCACCCTGCGCTCGGTGGCGGTGTATGCGAGCGGAGTTAACAGCGGCAAGGTGGTGATTGGCGGTTTGTTTGATTCCATCAGCGGCACCAGCCGGATCAATATCGCCCGGTTGAATATCGATGGCACGGTGGACACGACCTTCGATCCTGGATTGGGAGCCAACGGCGTGGTTCTGGCCATGGCGATTCAAAATGACGGCCGCGTGGTGATTGCCGGTGCCTTTAACCAGGTGGGTGGTGTGAGCCGCAACTACGTCGCGCGATTGAATGTCGACGGCACTTTGGACACAGGCTTCAACCCGGGCTTCGGTGCGAATGCCCAGGTTCGTTCGCTCGCCTTGGACGATAACGGTGGGGTGATCATCGGCGGTGATTTCACAGTGGTTGATGGCGTCCTGCGCAATCACGTTGCGCGGTTGAAGGCCGATGGCTCGGTGGACAAGTTTTTTGATCCGGGTACGGGTGCCAGCGATTTCGTCAGTGCCGTGGCGATTAAATCGGACGGCAAAATCGTCATCGGTGGCGCGTTTACCAGCGTGGCCGGGCTGGTTCGCAACCATGTCGCCCAATTGAATGATACCGGTGCCGTCGATACGAGCTTTGACCCGTTGGTGGGCGCGGATGACACCGTGGCGGCGGTCGCCGTCCAAGTGGATGGCAAGGTCATCATCGGGGGTGGGTTTACCACGGTGGCCAATCTTTCGCGGAATCGCATCGCCCGACTGACCGCCAGCGGCGGTGTGGACTTCACGATCAATATCGGCACAGGTGCCGACAATTTCGTTGCCGCTACGGTCGTGCAACTTGATGGAAAGATCGTGATTGGCGGCGGCTTCACCATTTACAACGGGACGACGAATAACCACATCGCCCGGATCAACGGCGGCGCCAACACCGGCGCGGGCAGCTTTGATTTCAGCCTCGCGGCTTTCACCGTCGGGGAAAACGCCGGCACGGCCACCATTAAAGTCATCCGTTCCGGCGGCACCGCCGGGTCGGTCACGGTCAACTACGCGACCAGCGACGGAACGGCGGTGAATGGCACCGATTATAAGAGTGCCAGCGGCACGCTTACGTTTCCCGCAGGTGTCGTGGAGCAGACCTTTTTCGTGTTGATTACCGACAACACGATTGTGGATGGCAATCGCACCATCAACCTCGCGCTGTCCAGTCCGTCGGGCGGCACGAGCCTGGGTTTCACGTCCACCGCCATCCTGACCATTCTGGACAATGATGGAGTCATCGGCTTCTCCACATCGGCCTATAGCATCAATGAAAACGCCGGCAGCGTTACCATCACGGTGAGCCGTGACGGCGGAGCCATTGGCCCCGCGAAGGTGGATTTCGCTACCAGTGATGGCACGGCACTGGCCGGATTTGATTACAAAGCCACCAACGGGACGTTGAGTTTTGCGGCCAATCAGACCAGCGCCACTTTCACCGTCCCCATCATCAACGACACGCTCATCGAAGGCTTTGAGTTTTTCAATCTGACGCTCACCACTGTCACTGGGAACGCCGTGCTGGGGCAAGCCACCGCCACCGTCACGATTACGGACGATGAATATAATCCCGGCATTTTGATCTTCAGCAGTACCAATTATTTCGTCAACGAAGGTGCGACGAACGCGACCATTACCGTCCTGCGCATTCGAGGCAGTTCCGGCACAGTCTCGGCGGATTTCACGACCTCCGACGGCACGGCGATTGCGCCGCTGGATTATGTGACCACCAACGGAACGATTTCCTTCCTCAACGGTGAAACAGCGAAAACGTTCAAAGTCCGCATCATTGATGATCAGGTGGTGGACGATGGCGAGGTGCTGAACTTGACTTTGTCCAACCCGACTGGTGGCGCATCCTTGGCGGGTTCGGGGCCGTTTGGTGTGTTGGATCCCAGCTTCAATGCGGCGGGTGGCGGGCCGACCAATACGGTCATTGCTGTCGCGCTGCAGCCCGATGGTCGGGTGTTAATCGGCGGCACCTTTACCAGCGTCAATGGCGTCGCGCGTAGCCGGATTGCGCGGTTGAACGTGGACGGTTCATTGGATGTCACCTTCAATCCAGGGACGAATGGCAATGGCGTCGTCAACGCTATCGCCCTCCAACCGGATGGCCGGGTGCTCGTGGGTGGCACGTTTACGTCGCTCGGTGCCAACGCTACCAACCGGATCGCCCGGTTGAATGCCAATGGCACTTTTGACGCTACGTTTGCCGTGGGCGCGGGTGCCAATGGAAGCGTGCAATCCATCGTCGTCCAACCGGACGGGAGAATCATCATCGCTGGCACGTTCACATCCGTAAATGGCACGGCCGTCAACCGGATCACGCGGCTGAATGCTGACGGCACACTGGACAACACTTTTGTTCCGGGAAATGCCGCGAATGGCGCGGTCAACTCGGTGGCGTTGCAACCGAACGGCCAAATCGTGATTGGCGGTGCATTCACGACCTTCAGCACCACGAACAACGCGGCGCGCGTGGCGCGGTTGAATCGAGATGGCACGTTCGACCCGAACTTCAACGCCAACGTCGGTGGCACGGTGAACGCCGTGGCAGTGCAGACGGATGGCCGGGTTGTGATCGGCGGTTCCTTCCTCACCGTTGGCACCGCCAATATGAGCCGCATCGCGCGGTTGAATGTGAACGGCGCTTTGGACACTGGCTTCAATCCGGGAACGGGAGCCGACGGTGATGTCAATGCCATCTTGATTCAGCCGGACAACAACATTGTGCTGGCCGGTGCCTTCACCACGTTCAACGGCATCAGCCGAAATGGACTTGAGCGGTTGAATCCGAACGGCACGCGGGACACTTTGTTTGATCCCGGTTCGGGTGCCAGTGGCGCGATCAATGCTCTGGCGCTTCAACCCGACACGATGCTCCTGATCGGTGGTGCCTTCACCAATTACAATGGGACGAACATCAACTTCATCGCCCGGCTCCAGCCCGGCGCGGCTTTGGGCGTGCCCACCGCCACGCTGACCATCAACGACAACGATGTTTTCCTCGGTTTCGCCACCAACAGCTACAGCGTGGCCGAGAATGTTCCGGGTGGATTGCTCACTCTTACCGTGATCCGCACAAACCTGCTCAATCAAACCATCACGGCCGATTACTTCACCACCGATGGCGCGGCGCAGGCCTTCCTGGATTATTTACCGGCCAGCGGCACCCTAGTCTTCGCGCCCGGAGAAACCAACAAAACTTTCGACATCACCATTCTGGACGATCTGTTCGTCGAGGGCAGCGAGACATTTACCGTGTCGTTGACCAACAGTGTTGGCACCAGCATCCTCGGCATCACCAACACCGTGGTGACGATCCTCGACAACGACACCAACACCGATGTCGCCATTACCATGATCGGTTCGTTGCCGCCGGTGTTTGTCGGCAGCAACTTGGTGTACACGATCGCGGTTACCAATAACGGGCCTTCCACCGCCACCGGGGTCACCGTCACGAATTTATTGCCGTCGTCAGTGACGTTTGTCTCCGCCGTTTCCACCAAGGGTACTTGCGCGAACGTTTCCGGCACCGTCTTCTGCGATTTGGGAACCGTCACCAACGGAACCAACGTCATCATCACCATCACCGTGAAGCCGACCGTAGTGGGCAGCCTCACCAACGTGGCCGGGGTCGTGGCGAACGAACCGGATCCCGCGTTGACGAACAACCTCGCGTCGGTGGTG
>JBKJSC010000274.1:0-6177 GCA_046593035.1 Limisphaerales bacterium
CTACGGTTGCGAGACGGACTCTCTTTGGCGTTACGGCGGTATTCGTCCGTTTCGTCCGGCGTCAGGTCGCAAACGAACGCCTTGCCTTTCCGAATGAGCGCGATGGCAAAGTCGTAAAGCTGATCGAAATAATCGCTGGCGAAAAACGGTTCAGTCGCCGATTTCAAGCGCAGATTCTGGTCGGCCCAGTCGCCGATGAGCCATCGCACATCTTCCTGGATTGAGTCCACATACTCGACCTCTTCCTTGGTCGGGTTGGTGTCATCCATGCGGAGATTGCAGGTGCCGTTGAACTCGCGGGCGATGCCGAAGTTCAGGCAGATCGACTTCGCGTGGCCGATGTGGAGATACCCGTTCGGCTCCGGCGGGAAGCGGGTGACGATGGCTTGATGTTTGCCGTTCTTGAGGTCTTCGGCGACAATGTCGCGGATAAAGTCGGACGGCGCGGCGTTGGGAATATCCGTTGTCATGTTCAAATCAATGGCACGCATCGTAGTCAACGCGGACGTGGTTGGATAGAATTTTTCCAGAACGGACGGGCTGAAATGTTTTGACCCTTCCGCCTGGCAGAACTAATTTCCCGTCATGCCACCCGCCGCGCCTCATGTTCATGCGCCCCGGCACGCCTTCACGTTCCTGAACGCGCGCGCCCGTGAAGGCCTTACGGTCGTCAGCCGGCGCAGCATGTTGAAGGCAAGCGTCGCCGGTCTGGCGGGATTGACGCTACCCGCCCTGCTCCGTGCCCGCAGTGAAGCCGCGCAAAATGGCAAATCTCTTCCCGGCAACAAGAGCGTCATCCTTCTCTGGATGTCTGGCGGGCCAAGCCACATTGACACTTGGGACGTGAAGCCGGATGCGCCGCTGGAAATTCGCGGCCCGTTCAAGACCATTCCCACCAAGCTGCCCGGCGTGCGCATCTGCGAATATTTGCCGAAGTCCGCGGCGATCATGGACAAGGTCACGCTCATTCGCTCGGTCGATTGCCGCGACAGCAATCACCAGCCGAACCAGGTGATGCAAACCGCAAATCGCGAGGCCGAGCCGCGCTTGAATCCCAACGGTCATCAATACCCGGCGATCGCGTCGCTGGTGGCCAAGCTGCGCGGCGCGAATCATCCCTCCATGCCGCCGTACGTGGCATTGAATGTCATCGACCGGACGCATTTTGCGTGGGGCGGTTATCTCGGCAAAGCCTACGATGCTTTCGTGGGCGACAACGTGGGCCGGTTGTTTCAACTTCCCAGCGGACTCACCATGGATCGCCTGCGCGAACGCCGCACGCTCTTTCAACAAATGGACAAGTTGCGCGGCGATCTCGACACCGGCGGCTCCATGGTCGCGATGGATCGCTTCGGGCAACAGGCCTTCGACATCGTGGCGGGACAACGCGCGCAGACGGCGTTTGATTTGTCGAAGGAACCGGTGAAAGTCGTCGAGCGTTTCGGCGAACACCATTGGTGCCGGCAGGCCCTGCTCGCGCGCCGCCTCGTGGAAGCCGGTGTGAGCTTTGTGACCATTGACCTGAGCAATCACTCCTCATCCGGCACCTGGGATACGCACGGCGACAACATCCCGCCCTACGGTGGCATCTGGAGCGGACTGCGTCCGTTGCTCCCGGTGTTCGATCATTTGTTCAGCACCCTTGTCGGTGATCTCGAGGAACGCGGCCTGCTTGACGACACGCTGGTGATAGCAATGGGTGAGTTTGGTCGCACACCGAAACTCGGCACGCAAGGCAGCACCGACGGGCGCGACCACTGGCCGGTGGTGATGTCGATGGTGATGGCGGGCGGCGGCTTTCGGCACGGGCAGGTCATTGGGTCGAGCGAACGCGATGGCGGTGCGATCAATGAGCGGCCCGTCACCCCCGGCGATCTCGCCGCCACGATTTATCATCACATGGGCGTGCCGCTCGACGCGACGTATGCTGATCACCAGGGTCGCCCGCGTTACATCGTGGAAAATGGTGCGCCGTTGCGGGAATTGATTTGAACAAGCGCCGACAAACTGTTCTGCTTCGTTCGCATCCGACAAAAAACAAAAACTATTATTGAAATGGAACCGATCACTCGAAATCTCACCGTCGTCGCTGCCCTGGCCCTCATTTGCGCGAGCGCCGCTGTTTTTGCTGCGGACAAAGCTAGCCCCAAGAACGAGGCGGGCTTCGTCAATCTTTACAACGGCAAGGACCTCACCGGCTGGGGCTATCGAGACAAGGACGGCAAGATTCTTGAGACGTTCGACGGCAAGAGGGAATCCTCGGATCAGCGCTACACCGCCAAGCCCGGCATCATCGTGGTGAACCAATTCGCCGAAGGAAAACCGCGTTTGCGCCAGCTTTATACGACAAGAGAGTTTCCCAAAAACTTCCATCTCAAGCTGGAGTTCCGCGCGGCGGTGAACGCCGACAGCGGCATCTTTCTACGCAAGCCACAACTGCAATGCCGCGATTACCTCGTCGCTGGCCCGTACAAGGAGCTCAAGAAATACAAGCCGCAGGATTGGAATGAGATTGAAGTGGTCGTGAAGGACAACGTGGCCTTTTGCACCTGCAACGGCGAAGTCCTCGAAGCCGCGCTCAAACTGCCAGACACCGGCCCTATCGGCCTCGAAGCCGACCACGACCAGATGGAATACCGCCGGATTCGGATCAAAGAACTGCCGTAACCGGACTTGTTTTTCAACGCTAATCCGCTACTTTTTCCCATGAGCACGCTACAGGAAATCAAAGCTGCG
Source organism: Limisphaerales bacterium (assembly GCA_046593035.1). Lineage (GTDB taxonomy): Bacteria > Verrucomicrobiota > Verrucomicrobiia > Limisphaerales > JAYTXL01 > JAYTXL01. The sequence goes on from JBKJSC010000274.1 coordinate 2,737, forward strand.
ATTCCCAAGCTGTCCTTGGAAGAACGGGCGGAAGTGGCTCGCTGCCTCCACGTGTGGCAGGACGATGATTGGGACGAGCAACTGAAGCGTGATCTCGCCGCCGGCAAGCTCGCCAAGCTCCTCGCCAAGGTGGATGACGACATCGCGCGCAGAAATCTCGCAAAGCTTCCGTGATTTCGCGGACCAACGCGGATTTCTGGGATTGCTTCAACAAGCTGCCGGAAGAAATTCAACGCCAAGCACGAGAACGGTTCAAACTTTGGCGGGAAGACGTATTCAGTCCGAATCTCCACTTCAAACCGCTGTTCGAGGATGTCTGGTCGGTGCGTGTGAATCAAAGCTATCGGGCTTTGGGCCGGCGACGTGAAAATCTCATCGTGTGGTTCTGGATTGGAACGCACGCTGAGTATGACCAGTTGCTGAAACGGTTGTGAGAGGATTGCCTCCCTACGATAACCTCCCATTTATGATTGCCGGAACGCTCCCCTTCCGCCTCAATCCCCGCATGGCCAAATCTGTCGCGTTTCACAATTGCCAACTGGTTTTCCCTGACTTTTTCGCCAACGGATCTCTGCTCGTCCGTGAAGGCCGCATCACCACCGTGCAGATCGGCGGCAATGTGGCGGATACCTCCGCCGAGGTCGTGGATTGCGCGGGCGATTTTCTCGGCCCCGGTTTCGTGGACATTCACAACCACGGTGCCGCCGGCACGGATTTCATCGACGGCGAAGTCGAAGGGCTGTCCGCCGCGCTGGCCTGGCATCAAGCTCAAGGAAGCACGAGCGTGCTCGCGACCTTGCTCACGAACCCACCGGAACAAATCTCCCGGGCGATTCAGCGCCATGTGGAGGCGGAGCGGGCGGGCAAGTTGCCGCGCAACTTCGCTGGGGTTCACATTGAAGGCCCGTTCCTCAACCCGGACAAGAAAGGCATGCATCGTGTGGATTGGATGCACGACCCGCGCCCGGCTGAATATGAAACGTGGGTTGCGCAAGGCGAGGGCCGTGTGCGGATGCTCACCGCCGCGCCGGAACGCGACGGCGCGTTGGAAATGTATGCGTGGCTGCGCGCCCAGGGCGTCGTCGGTTCCATCGGCCACACGACGGTGACGTGGGAACGCGCGCAGGCCGCGGCGGCGGCGGGTGCGTCGCATTTTGTCCATGTGAACAACGCGATGGAATGGCCCACGCGCGCCCGCAACACCGCCGGCTGGATGCAAACCCACGCGCGCGGCCTCGGCTCATTTCTCACCACCGACCTATTCACCGGCGAAATCATCGGCGACGGCTGGCACGTCACGCCCGAGTTGGTACGCGTCATTGCGCATGCCAAAGGCCCCGACCGCGTGGCCCTCGTCAGCGACGCCTCACCGCTTACCGGCCTGCCGCCGGGCAATTACACCGTGGCGACGATGGTCGTCGAGTTGCGTGCGGGCAATCTCTGCACCATGGCCGACGGCTCCGGCCTGGCCAGCAGTGTTTGCTCCCTCCTCGACATCGTGCGCAAACTAGTGCAATGGGGATTCCCACTCCTCGAAGCGTGGCGCATGGCGAGTTGGACACCCGCCCGCATCACTGGCCTGCGCGACTGCGGCGTGTTGCAAGTGAACAATCGCGCCAACCTCGTGCGGCTTGATTCGAAGCTGGAGTTGAAAGGCGTCTGGCAGCAGGGCGGTCGGGTGGATTGAGTGCTTATTCAAGCCGGCGATGACGCTCCGCCTTCGGTAACTTCCCCAGCGCCTTGGTTTCGCGGAAAAACTTTTCCAAGTCGCCGTCGTTGGACGCGAGCCGCCGCTCAAAGGCCGGAACCAAATCGTAGTAAGTCGCCAGCGTATTCAAGCGCGCGTTGTTGAGCGGCTGGGCGAACCACTCGGCGTAGTCGCTTGCCCCGGCCCACCCGGCCTTGCGTTGTTCGTAGCGCGCGCGGAGTGCGACGAAGATTTCCGCCTTGCGGTGCTTGAGTTCCTCGGCGGATTGCCCGCTGGCGTAGAGCGACTTCAATTCACGGCGAGTTTCCGCGATGAGTTGCAGGAATTCCCCGTGGCGTCGGCAGCCCGCTTCGTAACGCTCCAAGCCCGCCAGATTTCCCTGCGCGCGCAGCCAGCGGCGGACGCCTTCCTCGGCGACGGCGGTGGCGAAGGCTTCGTTGAAATCTGTGTCGCCGCTGATGAACAACCGCTGGTGCGCGAGTTCATGGAAAATAATTTCCGCCAGTTCCATTTCGTGGTGATGAATGAAGCTGCTGAGGACCGGGTCTTTGAACCAGCCGAGCGTGGAATAGGCCTCAATGCCTTCGACGGAAATATCCAGGCCCCGGCGAGCGAGGGACGTCGCGTAGCGTTGCGCGGCCACCTCTGAAAAATAACCGCGATAAGTCAGCCGCCCCACGATCGGATAATGCCATGCCTTCGCTTTAAGCGAAAACTCCGGCGCGGCCTCGACATTCCAGACGACGTAGCGACGGTGCAGTTCCACGTAACACAGATAGTAGCCGTTGGCGGGGAGCTTGAGTTCGCGCGCGGCGAATTCCCGCAGCTTGAGAACCAGCCGGAGTTTTTCCTGGAGCGGCGGCGGCGTTTGCGGGTCGGCGAGCAATTTGTCGATGGCCTGGCGGTGCGCGAGAATTTTGACTTCTCCGTGAATGGCCTGAGCGTAGAAACCGGCGGTCTGGCAGCCGGGCAACAGCAGCGTTGCCAGCACCCACATTGCCAATCTCAAATGCTGTTTCAAATGCGCCATGGAAAACAAGTCCATCAGGAACGCCAGAGGAAATACGGGACGCAGAAGCGTTTGGCAAACGTGGAGTGGAGTTTATCTCGCTCCGATTTGTGGAAATGCGGTAAGATTCGGATTTGCCAGCACTTCACTGTTCGGCAACAATTGCTGGATCACAGCCGATTTATGAAGCCAATAAACAATTTCTCAGTGAAGCACACCTTGCTCATTTTCATCGTCCTCGGCCTGGCGATGGCTACCAATGGTGCCGCCGCCGAAACTCTATTCGTCGCCACGCCGTTGACACCGGAGAACTCCTTCACTCCCGGCATTGAAGGGCCGAACTGCGACCAGGCGGGAAATATTTTCGCCGTCAACTTCGCGAAGCAGCAAACCATCGGCAAGACCACACCGCGCGGCAAAACCGAAATCTTCGTCACGCTGCCGGGCGAGAGCACCGGGAACGGCATCGTGTTTGATCGCCAAGGCACGATGTTTGTCGCCGATTACGTCGGGCACAACGTGCTGCGCATCGACCCGAAGACGAAAGCGATCACAGTCTTTGCCCACAACGACCAGATGAACCAGCCGAACGACCTGGCCATCTGCGCCGACGGCACGATGTTCGCCAGCGACCCGAACTGGAAGGCCAGCACCGGCCAGATTTGGCGCATCGACACCAACGGCAAGACCACGCTGGTCGCACCCGACCTGGGCACGAGCAACG
>JBKJSC010000095.1:0-13412 GCA_046593035.1 Limisphaerales bacterium
GCCACCGACCAGCAAATCGACGCGCTCGTCTATGACCTCTACGGCCTGACGCCGGAGGAGATTCAACTGGTGGAGGGCCACGCATGAGCCACGACGCGCGCTTCCGACTCCCTCGCCCCGCGACGCAGGAGCGGGGAGAGGGCCGGGGAGAGGGGCCGCTCCGACCCTTCGAGCCGACGAGCCTCCTCTCCCCAGCCCTCTCCTCCATCCGATGGAGGAGAGGGAGTCGGATGCGCGTTACGAAGGTTTGGCTGATTTGGGAATCAGCTTCGCCGGGTCCGGCGGCACGAAACGGTGGTTCTGAATTTTCCGCAGCACTTTCACACAGCCGGTGCGGCGGTGCAGCGCGTTCCAGATTTCCAACAAAACGCCGTCACGGTTCGCCCGCCATTGGCGATTCCAAAACCGAAGCTCCTGAATGTCCCGCGTGGCCAGAAATTTTTCACGTTCCTTGTCGCGCTCCATTTCCTCCGGCAGCCCGTGTTGAAAACCGTCGAGTTCCACCGAAAGCCGCGCGGCGGGGCAGTAAAAGTCCAGATAGTATTTTCCGGCCGGATGCTGGCGGCGGAATTTGAAGCCCGCAAAGCGGCCGGCCCGCAATGCCCGCCAAAGTTCTTTCTCCTCGTCCGTTTGTTCACGACGAAGACGGCGGGCGTTGGTGGTGGGATTCATCGATGCCAGCATAGGGGAATCGCGATTTCAGACAAGCCCCTCTCCCTGACCCTCTCCCCGCTCCGTCGTCGCGGGGAGCGGGAATGTTTCCGCATTCGTGCGTTGGCGGAAGAAAAGGCCACGCTGCAAAACGCCGCCATCACCGCCACCAGCCTTACTTCGCCGTGACGCTGTCGGCGTGGTATTCGATCCGCACGATCTGCGTGTCGAGGTTGTTGCCCCAGGCAGTGCCGTATTCGATGAGATAGAGACAGCCGTCCGCTCCCAACTCCAAATCCATCGGGTGCAGGAAGGTCATCTTGGGACAGAAACGATCCATGCGCAGCGAGCCGTCGGCCTTCCGGGCGATCTGGTTGTCCGGGTCGAGATGCACGGCGATGATCCAGTTGCGCGACCATTCGTAGATGAACAGCGTGTGGTCGAACTCCTCCGGCAGCTTGTGCGCGGCCTTCAGTTTTTTGTCGAAATAATAGACCGGCCCGGCCATCGCGGTGCGACCGCCGCCGACGTTGACGGCGGGAAACTTGGTGGAAGGCGAACCGGGATAATAGATGAACGCCGGTTGCGCGGGCGGCAGTTCCTTGCGCCCCGTGTTGTTCAGAGAATTGTTCACCGGATGAAGAGGGTCAAAGAGCGCGCCGGATTTTTTGGCTGCGAAGTCAAACTGGTAATAAGGCTTGTTGTCGGCGATGAAATACGGCCAGCCAAAGAAGCCCGCCTGACGCGCCTGGTTGACTTCATCAAAACCGGCGGGGCCGCGCTGCTCGTTCGGGCCGCCCGCGTCGGGACCAACTTCGCCCCAGTAGAGGAAGCCGTTTTTCTGGTCGAGCGAAATGCGGAAGGGATTGCGGTTGCCCATCACGTAAATCTCCGGGCGCGTGCCGGGCGTGCCGGGCGGAAACAAGTTGCCCTTGGGAATCGTATAAGTGCCGTTCTTCTCCGGGTGGATGCGGTTGATCTTTCCGGTTAAACTATTCGGGCTGGCGGAGGATTTCTGCGCGTCCCACGGGCTGCGGCCAGGCTGCTCATCGATTGGCGAGAAACCGTCGGAGGCGAAGGGATTGGTGTTGTCGCCCACGGAAATGTAGAGGTTGCCCTTGGCATCAAAGGCGAGCGAGCCGCCGACGTGGCAGCACTCTTCGCGCTGCGTGTCGATGTCGAGCAGCTTCTTTTCCGAAGCAAGGTCGAGCTGGTCGCCGATCAGCGTATAACGCGACACGCGGATGATGCCGGCCTTTTTGCCTTTGGCATCCATGGTCGTTTCGGGCAGCGAATGGTTCAGATAAATCCATCCGTTCTTCCTGAAATTGGGATCCAGCGCGATGCCCAGCATCCCGTCCTCCAGGCCGTCGAACACGGGCACCTTGGCAATCTCCACGGTGGTCTTGGTGTCGGGCTTCCAGACCTTGATCGTGCCGTTGCGCTGGGCGAAGAAGACGCGGCCATCCGCCGCCACGGCCAGTTCCATCGGGTCTTTCAACGTGTCGGCGTACTTGCCGTTGACCTGTTCGTCCGCGACGAGGATGACTTTGCGAAAGGGGCCGTCGTTCTGGACACCGGTGGGCGTGGGGGGGGCTGGCTCGGCGGCCACACCGGCCAGCGCCAGACCGGCGGCGGCCACAACGCGGACGAAATCGAATCGAATCTTTTTCATGTGCTTTAGTTGACTGGGCGGCGTGAAATAAATTCACGTCCGTCCGCGATTTTCCCCGGCAACGCCGCGCGAAAGCAACGGCGTGTTCTGGAAAACTGCCGGCGAAGATGCCTTGTCCAAGAATTCTGTCCAGCTTGAAAACAGGCGGTGAAACTTCAACCCGTGCGCGATCAGGCTGCGGCGGGAACCGCGTTTCGCTTGGCCAGGATGGCTTCCACGATCTTTTGGGCTAGCTCCGGCTTGTCGGCGAGCGCCTTCTTTGCCGCGTCCTTCCCCTGCCCGATCAGGTCGCCGTTGAATTGCAGCCACGCACCTTTCTTGTCCACCGCCCCGCAGGCGATGCCCACGTCGAGAATGCTGCCTTCCTTGTCGATGCCGTGGTTGTAAATGATGTCGAACTCCGCCTCGCAAAACGGCGGCGCGACTTTATTCTTCACGATCTTCACCTTGACGTGATTGCCGATGGCGAGACCGGCAGCGTCCTTGAGCGTTTCCTTGCGGCGGATGTCGATGCGAACGCTGGCGTAAAACTTCAACGCCTTGCCGCCCGGAGTCGTTTCGGGACTGCCGAACATGACGCCCACTTTTTCGCGCATCTGGTTCGTGAAGATGCACGTCGTCTTGGCCTTGGCAAGAATGGCGGTGAGTTTGCGCAACGCCTGGCTCATCAAGCGCGCCTGCATGCCCATCGTGGCCATGCCCATCTCGCCTTCGAGTTCGGCCTTCGGCACCAGCGCGGCGACGGAATCAATGACGATGACATCCAGCGCGTTCGAGCGCGCGAGTGTTTCGCAAATGGTCAGCGCCTCTTCGCCGCTGTCTGGCTGCGACACGAGCAGGTCGTCGAGATTCACGCCGAGTTTCTTCGCGTAACCGGGATCGAGCGCGTGCTCGGCGTCGATGAACGCGGCGAGTCCGCCGGTCTTCTGCGCGTTGGCGATGACGTGGAGCATGAGCGTGGTCTTGCCGGAAGATTCCGGGCCGAAGATTTCCACGACGCGGCCGCGCGGAATCCCGCCGACGCCGAGCGCGAGGTCAATCGCAAGCGAACCGGTGGGGATGACATCAATCTTCCGCAGCGAGCGGGCGTCGCCCAGCCGCATGATGCTGCCATCGCCGTACGCCTTGTGGATGGAGGAAATGGCGGCTTCCAGATCGCGTTCGCGGGCGGCGGAAAGCTTGGCAACTTCGGCGGATTTCGATTCGGCGGCGGGGTTTTTATCGGTGGCTTTGGGTGGCATAAATGGTCTCCGTTAATTTGTTCGCCACTTAATAATGAAAGACCCGCCGCAAGTCAATTGCTGGATGAGTTCCCCGCCGAAAATCGCTCCGGCAAAAAAGTTTGCCAGCCGTTCCCGGCTCCGCTTAGGCTTTGCACATGTTTTCACACGTCGTGATTTTTTGGACCCACCCGGCCAAGCCGGACGCCGCAGCCGCGTTGATCGCCGGTGCCGAGCAATACCTCCGGCCCATTCCCGGCGTGCTGCATTTCCACATCGGCAAGATGGTGCCCAGCCAGCGCCCGGTGGTGGAGCAAAGCTACCAGGTCGCGTTGAATCTGGTTTTCCCCAGCAAACAGGCGCAGGACGATTATCAAGTCCATCCGCTGCATGTGGAGTTTATCGAAAAGGCCTTCAAACCGAACTGCCAGAAGGTAGTCGTGTACGATTTTGAATAGCGGCGGTTTGAAGCGCGTGAAAACAGGGCTTGCAATTGAGCCGGATTCTTTTAGTTTTTGCCCGCTTACTTGGAAGCGAGCGTAGCTCAGTCTGGTAGAGCATCACCTTGCCAAGGTGAACGTCGAGGGTTCGAATCCCTTCGCTCGCTCCAATTCTTCTTTTGCCTCATTCCCGTCAGCGTCACGTTTAACAAACGTTTACGGGCGCGGTGGCTCCGGAAAGATGAATGAGTTGGTGAACACCTCTGCTGCATTCAGGTAATCCCGAAGCTTTTGACTGGTGACCTGTTGCACGCTGGCATCGCCCAAGACGATATTGCCTTGGAGGTTGTGGAGAGCGTTGGTGGCCACATTGGACCAAGCCGGCGTGGAGCCGGTGATTTCGACGAGCTTGGAATTTGGGGCCACAGTCGAGCCAAACGTGTAGTAACCGCTGTAGCAACCCTCTGTCTCAGTGGGGCCAATGCTGCGGTCGCCAGTCAGAATGGTTTGCGGTTTCGTTTCTGAAGCGCCCGTGTTGACGAAGTAGCTGAGGGCATTATTCTGCCGGGTGGGATTGGCCAGGCCAACTTTCGATCCCGAAAAATCCAGTGCCGCAGTATTTAAGCGGTTGCGATCTGCGGGACACATCAACACCTTGGCCGTCGGCAAATAGTTCGACAGGGCTTGGAAATGAATCCAGGCCGGAGGTGGATTTGCCGCACTGCCTCCGTTTCCAGACACGGTGAAATCCCCGGCGGAAGTCGCGAGGCTCAGGTTGGCGGTGGCGAAGGGAAACTTGTCGTTGTTATCGCCGGCGAACTGGCGTAAGGCCAACCCGACTTGCTTGAGGTTGTTGATACACTTAATGCGCTGTGCCTTTGCTTTGGATCCATGATTATGCGGCATAACCATACCTGCCAAGATGACGATCAGGACGATGACAACCAGCAGTTCAAGGAGCGTAAAGGCACCCGGCTTCAGTCTGGCGAAAGATGTTTTCATTAGCTTGGGCTGGTTGTTTCACCAGCGTCACGCTCGGATAGCGCACGCGTTTGAAAGGATCGAGATTATTCCAGCAAAAGACGTACCGCGGTTTGTTGAGGTGAAATTGCGCCGCAGAATGTGCAAGCGCCAGCGTATGGCGCACCATTCTCACGCCAAATGAGTAAAATTTGCACGTAACATCCTCCTCGGTCGGCACAACGCATTCAGACACTCCGGCTTGATTATAGTTCACGGCCCGAAAGTAGGGATACCCCTTGGAAAAACTTTCAGGTAGAGTCGCGCCCCAACAACCTATGCCCAGATGCTCTTGCAACCAGTGCGCGCAACCCATCGAGTTTCCCGCCGAACTCAACGGCCACGAAGTCCAGTGTCCGATTTGCGCCCGTCCCACCACCCTGCACATCGCCGAAGCCGCCGAGGTGCAGGTCACGATTCCCCGCTGGGTGAAGCCGGCGCTCTCGAATCCCGCGCTGGCCAACGTGGCCGTCACGGCGCAGAAGGTCATCGACAACGTCGAGAAGGTGGTGGTCGGCAAGAGCCAGGAAATCCTGATGGCGATGGTCGCTTATCTCGCCGAGGGCCACATTCTGTTGGAAGACGTGCCGGGCGTGGGCAAGACGATGCTCGCGCGCGCCCTCGCCCAGAGCGTCGGCTGCACGTTCAAACGGCTGCAATGCACGCCCGACTTGTTGCCCAACGACATCACGGGCGCGGCCATCTTCAACGTGAAGACGACGGAGTTCGAGTTCCAGCCGGGGCCGCTGTTCGCGCAAATTGTGCTCGTGGATGAAATCAATCGCGCCACGCCGCGTTCGCAATCCGCGTTGCTCGAAGCGATGGCCGAACACAAGGTGACGGTCGATGGCGTGGATCACCGGCTGAAGCGTCCGTTCCTCCTCATCGCGACGCAGAATCCCATCGATCACGAGGGAACTTTTCCGCTGCCGGAAGCGCAGTTGGATCGCTTCCTGATCCGCTTGAGCCTCGGTTATCCGAGTCTGGTCGAAGAGGGCCGCATGATGGAAAACTTGCAACTGCGCCACCCCATCGAGGATTTGCAACCAGTGGTCACGGCGGAGGAAATCATCGCGAGCCAGCAAGCCGTGCGCGAAGTGAAGGTGGATGTCAAAGTGCGCGATTACATTCTCCGTCTGGTTCATGCCAGCCGCGAACACGACGCCGTCCGCCTGGGCGGAAGCCCGCGGGCCTCGCTGGCGCTCATGCGCGCGGGCCAGGCGCTCGCCGCGATCCAGGGCGATGATTATGTGCTGCCGGATTATGTGAAGCAGGTCGCGCCCGCCGTGCTCGCGCACCGTTTGATTTTGAAACCGGAAAGCCGTTTGCGCAAAGTGAACGCCACGGGCGTCGTCGAGGAAATTTTGCGGAAAACTTCTGTGCCCGTGATGCCCGAAGGAGGTGCGCTGCGATGAAATGGCTGCTCGCCGCCGTGGCCTTGCTGATCGCGGGACTGGTGTTCCGCCTGGGGCTGCTGGTGTACGCCATGTATGTGTTGCTGGCGGTAATCGTCGTCAGCCGTTTCCTCACGCGCGAGTGGATCGAGCATCTTGCCGTCGAACGCGCGTGTGATCGCGCGAAGGCGCAAATTGGTCAACGGGCCACCGTGGTGGTCACGCTGCAAAACCAGGGCCGGCTGCCCGTGCCCTGGGTGCTGCTGGAAGATTCGCTGTCCGCAGAAGCGCTGACGCAAAATCCGCCGCGCCTGCGAATCGACGGCGCACGCGCGCAAATCGCGCGGCTTTCCGCGAAAGGCGAATTGCCGCTGGAATACCAGATCGAGTTTCTGACGCGCGGTTATTATCAGTTGGGGCCGTTGCTGGCGGAAACCGGCGACTTGTTTGGATTGCACCGGCGTTATCGCGTGCTGGGAGAACCGCATTTTGTCACCGTTTATCCGCGCGTCGTCGCGGTGGAAGGGTACGACCTCGCGTCCCGGCGTCCGCTGGGCGAAGTCCGGCTCACGCACCGCCTGTTTGAAGACCCGACGCGCATCTCCGGTGTCCGCCATTATCAATCGGGTGATCCGTTGAACCGCATTCATTGGCGGGCCACCGCGCGCACCGGCAAATTCCACAGCAAGACGTTTGAGCCTTCTTGCGTGGCGGGCGCAACCCTGCTGCTGGATTTTCATCACAATACTTATCCCGGCAGCGTCGGCGTGTACTGCTCCGAACTCGCAGTGACCACGGCGGCTTCGCTCGCCAACGCCGTCAGCGAACTCGGCCAGCAAATCGGCCTGGTCTCCAACGGGCGCGACGCGGTGGATCGCATTCGCGAAGAAGGCTGGCGTCATGAATTTCGAACGCGGGCGGCCGCCCAAGGCAACGTCGGCCTGCACAATCGCAGCGAGCGGCTCGCGCCGGTGATCGTGGAGACGCGTGGGGGTGCCGAGCAGTTGGAACAGATTTTCGAGACGCTCGCCCGGCTGGAACTGACCGACGGATTGTCGCTCGCGCAATTGGCGCTGGAGGCCGAGAGCCGCCTGCCACGCGACGCGACAGTGATCGTCATCACCGCCGACGTGACGGAGGAAGCGGCGATTGTCCTCGGAGGTTTGCGTCGCAGCGGTTTCGCGGTGACGGTGATTTTAGTTCATCGCGATGAGCATGGCTACCACGACTGGGCCGAGCCGCCGGAATGGGCGGGCCGTTTGCTGGCGCAAGGAATCGAATTCCGCTGCGTCAACGATGAGATTTCACTCGCCGCCGTGTGCTCGGAGAAGTTGTTGCGTTAAACATGGCCACGACCCGCAAACGAAAAACGCTGGCGGACTATCTGGTCATCATGCTGTGCCCGCTGCTCATCATGGCGCTGGTGGGGAGCGTGGCGTACTTTCTCTTGGAACTTTTTTATCGCGGAGATCACAGCCAACGACTGCGCTGGGTGCTCTTCTGGTTTGTGATCGCGACGGTGTTGATCTCGCGTATTTCGATGGAACAAGGTTCCGCGCAAGCGCGCGGCTATGGTGTTTTTCTGGCCCTGGCCACGGGCGCGCTCATGTACCGCCTCATCGGCGTGACGATTCCGGGCTGGTGTTTGCTCGCGTTCATCTGGTGGTGTACGAGCAAGCTGACCTGGGACTGCACCTTGGTGGATGAAAGTGAAGACGCTTCCGGCGAGGGCTTGTTGCAGGTGGCGGGTTTGGAAAAATCCTCGGCGGAAACTGCGGCAAACGAAAACGGCGAAACGGAAGCCAAGCCGAAGAAAAAATCGTGGTGGCGGAATTGGTTCGCCAAGAAAAACGCCAAGCGAGATGGGAAACCTCACGCGCCGGGCAGTTGGGTGATTTATTTTTCCATGCTGGCGCTGCCGACGTTTGGCATCGGCCAGGCATTTTTTCCGGCGGAAGACACGGTCCGGCGCGAATACGGATTCAAGCTGCTGTGGATTTATGTGGCCGCCGCGCTGGGGTTGTTGCTAGCGACGAGCTTTCTCGGACTCCGACGTTATTTGCGCCAGCGAAGTCTGGCCATGCCCGCGACAATGGCCGGCTTGTGGATACTCATGGGCACGCTGCTGGCGGGAGCGATCATGCTGGTCTGCCTGCTCGTGCCCCGGCCGGACGGCGCGCGGACGTTGACCAAAATGGTGGACGCGGCAGCAAAGGAAGCCGCCAAGCAGGCTTCCAAGTATGCCGTGGTTCCGGGCGAAGCGGCAAAGGGTGAAGGACGGCGAATTGGAACCGGCGATGAAAAAGCAAAGGAGCAATCCAAGGAAACTGGGAAAAACGGAGAACAAAAAAAGGAAGACAGCGAGAAACAAAGCGCGAAGGAAAAATCCACTCCGGAAAAAGAAACTCCCAGCCAGCCCAAGGAACAAGCGAAGGCCGAGCCGGACAGGAAAGACGGTTCGCCCGGCCAGCCAGTCCAGCCCAACAGCGAGAGCCAGACCAACTCGCCCACCGCGCAACCACCGGCCAAACCAAAGGACTTCGGCTGGGTGGCCACTGCGGTGAAATGGTTGATTTACGGTCTGATCCTCGCGGCGATTCTTTTCGTCCTCTACCGCTTTCGCCGCGAAGTGCTGGCCACGCTCAGGCAGGCGTGGGCGGCGCTTTCGGAAATGTTTGCAACGCTCTTTGCCTGGCGGCCAAAGAAGTCCGATCCGCCCGTCGCAGTTGCACCGTCGGCGACCTCAGACAATGTATTTCCGGGCCGACGGTTTTCCTCGATTGCCAACCCGTTCACAGTTGGAACCGGTGAGACATTGACGCCCGAAGAATTGGTGACCTACACGTTTCACGCGCTCCAGGTTTGGGCGGCGGAACGGAACCTGAAACGATTGCCGGATCAAACCCCGCTGGAATTTGCCGGGAAGCTGGGGGAAGCCACGCCCGCGATTGGCGCGGAGTCGCGGGCGGTCGCGCTGCTCTACACGCGCATCGCCTACGCGCAACATCACCCGACGCCGGAATGCCTGGAGGACTTGGCGCGACTGTGGGACGCGATGGAAATCAGCGCCGCGAGCGAGCGAAGATCGTGAATGAAACAGTGGGAGGTTTTTCGCACCGTTTCCACCACGAATAATCCCTTGTCAGCCGCTTCGGTTGCGTTACGATGCGATCAAGCCAAAACCCGTTTACCAAACAGCTCGAACCCATGCCTGCCATGAAGACACTCGCCAAACTTTCCCTGCTCGCCCTCGTCGCCTGGCCGCTCGCGGTCACCGCCGAGGAACCGGCCAAGCAGCCCGTTGCCCCGCTGGTCGTCGGTCAGTTCGCGCCGGATTTCAAGATCAAGGACTCGACCGGGAAGCAGATCAGCCTCGCCGAGTTGACCGCCAAAGGCCCCGTGCTCGTGCGCCTGACCTGCGGCTGCCTCGGCTGCGACAAGGAGCTGCCCTATTTTCAGGAAGTGCAACGCGCCTACGCCGGCCAGGGTCTGACGAGCCTCGCCATTTTCCGCGAGCCGGACGCGAAGGTCGAAGCCTACGTCCGCGAAAAGAAACTTAACATGCTCTACGCCGTGGACACGAAGGGCGAAAGCTGGGGCGTGTTCAAGACCGCGACCATGCCAAGCAATTTCCTCATTGAAAAAGGCGGCAAGATTTCCGCCATCGCCGCCGGTTGCGACACCAGCGGACTGCTCGCCAAAAAAATCTCCGAGAAAGCCGCCGTCCTCACCGGCTCCCCAACCGTGGATGTAAAAGCCAAGGTGGACGCCCAGAAAATCGCGCAAGCCGAAACGAAGTCTGCGCCGGTGAAGTAAACCCAGCTTGGCAATCGAGCCGCGAGATGGTGAACCGCGCGTCCGAGCCGGGATTTGAACGCTGACACCACTCTCACTCAAACTTCACTTCCGGCAATGTCTTCACCACCTTCTGCGTCTCCAGACTCACCGTGATGACTTGGCCAATGAGGCGGCTGATGTATTCCTCGTCGTCCATGCGATTCGGGTCGCTCGTGATGTTGCCGTTGTCATCCTTCGCCACGCGGTATTGGTCTATGACCCATTCCAGCGCGCTGCGGTTGCCGAGTTTGTAATCGAATACTTCTGCCGGGATGCCGGACAGCGTGAGGAAATCATTGTAGAACAGACTTGTCTTGTCTTTGCTCAATTTCATCGCCTCCACGCGCCAATCGAGTTTCATCTCTTTGTTTTCCTGCCGCGTCAGTTTGTATTCCTTGGCGGATTCATAATTGACGTGGAGTTCCGCCAGTTTTTTTCCGGCGGCGGCGAAGGTGTGGAAAAGTTTGGCGCTGGCTTCCGGGTTGTGGACTGGCTCGGCGTCGCCCTGCATTTTCTCGACGGCGGAGAGTGGGAAGAAACTGGCGTTCTCTCCCTCTCCGCCCATCGGATGGGGGGAGAGGGTTGGGGAGAGGTGGGTTTTCCGTTTGCCCCTCTCCCCGGCCCTCTCCCCGTCCGACGGGGCGAGGGAGGTGGAAATGCCCACGAACGGGATGCGCGGGAGGTCGCGTTTTAGATTCTCGGCGTAGCGGGTGCGGTAGGTGGGGTGATGCAACAGCGCATAGACATAATGGAAGATGTCCTCGCGCTTGATTTTATCATCCGCATAGAAAATCTGGAACAACGTCAGCGCCTTGGATGTGATGTTGTCGCGCCGCTCCTTGCCGTCCTCGGAATAGGTGAATAACGGGAAGCATTGGCAGCTTGCTCCACCTCCTACAAGGTGCATATCAACTATGCCACGAGCCGCCATCACGAGAAATGGTTTATCCGAACCAATATCAGTTACCGACAACATCAAATTATTTGAAGCAGCATTTGGAAAGAACTCTTCAAACTGGTAAACATCTTCATTGAAGACACGCTCGAAATAATGATTGAGCTTAGTGAATGGCCGATAAAGAGCCTGCCGTATCTTTGTCGGTTCAAACTCAATCTCCAATCCACGTCCCAAGCTTTTCTTTGTCCGGCGAATCCACTTCAACACGCTCAAGTTAACTCGTATGAAGCTTTCGACATCTTTAGGACAATTAGCCTTCTTCCAGCGAGCCATTTCAGCATCGTAAGCCTCGACCATCTGCTTTGCTCGCTTGGTTAATCTTTTCGCGTCAAAATCATAAACAAAATCGTCATTGTTTGAGCAGACGCCGCGACCGTAATTGCCAAAGATGGCGGGAGTGTGGCCGTCTTGCTTTGCATCTTTGCTGCCGATGGGAAGAAAATCGTAAAACTCCTCGGCGGTGGCGCTGGTGATCCAGTTCCCTCTTTTATCCGGCTTGAGGGTTTTCCATTTCACGCCGGCAATGGACACGGCGCGTTCGAGGAACTGATATTTCTGTTCCTTGCGCCAGTCGCCCGGCACGGCATGGTAGAGGATTTTGGCCATTGCGAGCGAAGACTGACGGAAAAAATTGGGCGGTTCAATTGCGAAGTGGGATTCGTGTTGCACGCAGATTCCAGAATGATAATCTTGCACTGTGAGCAGCGAAGCTTCCAACGAAAGCCCATTTCATTTGCAGCCGGACAAGCCCGGTTTTGAGGCGTTATCCAAGTCCAACGGCTTCCGCTACTGGTGGGCGTCCGAACTGGCGGCCACGCTGGGCTACGAGAGTTTGAACGGTTTTCGCAAGGCGGTGGAACGGGCGATGATGGCGCTGACGAGCCTGAACATCACGGTCTTCGACAACATCATCCAGGAGCAGCGGGAGGTGGGCGGGAAGACGATTGTGGACTACCGCCTCTCGCGTTTCGCCTGTTATCTCGCGGCGATGAACGGCGATCCCAAGAAGCCGCAGGTGGCGCAGGCGCAGGCGTATTTTGTGCAATGGGCGGAAGCGTGCCGATTGTATTTGGAGCAGGCCGACGGCGTGGAGCGCGTGGCCATACGCGGGGAAATCTCCGAACACGAACGCACTTTATCCGGCACGGCCAAGCGGGCGGGGGTGACGGAATACGGATTGTTTCAAAACGCCGGCTATCGCGGCCTCTACAACATGAACTTGCGTGAGCTGCGACGGCATAAAGGCGTGCCTGACGGACGGACACCGCTGGATTTCATGGGCAAAACCGAACTGGCAGCCAATTTATTTCGAGTCACGCAGACCGAAGAAAAAATCCGGGCGGAAGGAATTCGCGGACAGCCCGCTTTGGAACGCACGGCGGAAAACGTGGGCAGGAAAGTGCGCCACACGATGATCGAGATCAGCGGCAAGCGCCCGGAAAACCTGCCGCCCGCCGAAGACATCAAACAAGTTCACAAGAAACTGAAGTCCTCCCACCGCGAAATCAAGAAGCTGGACAAGTCGAAGGAATAATTTTCAAGCGACGACTTTTGTTTTCGGTTTCCGCACAAACAGATTGATGCTCACGCCGACCTGGATGCCGAAGACGTTGTGCGTCGTGCCGGAGAGTTTCGGGTTCTTCCGCACGTTGCCGCCGAGGTCGAGGACGTAGATCAAATCGAATTCATTGGCGACGTGTTTGCGCATTCCATCGGCGGCGATTCCTTCCACGTAACCGTTATTGGTGACGAAACAAACGATGCCGCTTTCACCGATCCGGTCGGACGCCCAGCGGATCGCTTTGATGTATGGGTCGGACAAACTATTCTTCAACGTGGCGGTTGAATCATCCGAATAAGTCACGCGGATGCGACGGTCAAGTTCAGGATATTTGCGGTTCTTGTTGTTGTCGTTTTCATCCATCTGCCAGGCGTTGTAAGGCGGATTGCCGATGACGACCCGGATGGGCGCTTTCTTCTGCCGGTCAACCCGCGCGGAATTTTTCTCGTTGAAGAAACCTAATTCGGCCTGTTCCTTCTCCGCCGTTTGAAACGTATCCACGAGGCAGATGCCCTCGAAGGCTTCATATTTGCCGGTGGCCTCGTAGTAGGCGTGCTCGATGTTCATCGAGGCGACGTAGTAGGGCAGGAGGCTTACTTCGTTGCAGTGCAGCTCGTGCGCGAACTTATGCTTCAGCGCCGCGCCGGAGATGCGCT
>JBKJSC010000042.1:0-17534 GCA_046593035.1 Limisphaerales bacterium
GACTGGCGCAAGCTGATTCGCCGCGCCTATTTCGAACTAATTGGGCTGCCGCCCACGCCGGAGGAAGTCGATGCGTTTATCAAGGACCCCGCGCCGGATGCCTACGAGAAAGTGATCGACCATCTGCTCGCCAGTCCGCATTACGGTGAACGCTGGGGCCGGCATTGGCTCGATTTGGCGCGCTTCGCGGAGAGCCACGGCTTCGAGCAGGACTACGACCGCCCGTCCGCGTATCATTACCGGGACTTCGTCATCCAAGCGCTCAACGACGACATGCCGTATCACCAATTTGTCAAATGGCAGATCGCGGGTGATGAACTGGCACCGGAAAATTTTCAGGCGCTGATGGCCACGGGCTATCTGGCCGCCGGCGTTCACGCCACCCAGATCACCGCGAACCAGGCCGAAAAGGAACGCTACGACGAACTCGACGATCTGGGAGCCACGATTGGCACGTCGTTGCTCGGCCTGACCGTGGGCTGCGCGCGCTGTCACGATCACAAGTTCGACCCGATCCCGACGAAGGATTATTACCGGTTGATTTCGACCTTCACCACTACGGTGCGCAGCGATCTGGATCTGGATTTGCATCCGGAAAAATATCGCGAAGCAAAGGCGAAGTTCGACCAGGAACACACTCCACTGGCGGTGGCGCTGGAGCGTTTCGAGAAAGAACAACTGCCGGGCCGCTGGGAGCAATGGCTGAAAACCGGCGCGCAACCGCCGCAGCCGAAATGGCTGGCGCTCGATTGGGAGAGCGCGAAATCGCAGGGCGGCGCGACCCTGACCAAACAGGCCGACGGCTCATTGCTGGCGAGCGGAACGAATCCAGATTTTGACGCGTACACCTTCGTCGCCCGCACACCGTTGAAGGGCATTTCGTCCGTTAAGCTGGAGGCGTTGGCGCATCCGTCCTTCACCAAAGGCGGGCCGGGCCGCGCCGCCAATGGCAATTTCGACCTCACCGATTTCCGCGTCACCGCCGCGCCGGCAGATGGCAAGGGCCAGCCCGTCGAAGTGACGCTGGCAAATCCGAAAGCGACCTTTGAGCA
Source organism: Limisphaerales bacterium (assembly GCA_046593035.1). Classification (GTDB taxonomy): domain Bacteria; phylum Verrucomicrobiota; class Verrucomicrobiia; order Limisphaerales; family JAYTXL01; genus JAYTXL01. Next base: position 1,053 of record JBKJSC010000042.1, read on the forward strand.
GCCGAATCTGCCCATCGCAGCCGCGATTGATGGTGACAAGAAATCGGGCTGGGCCGTGGACCCGCAATTCGGCAAAGACCACGCGGCGGTGTTTGAGTTCGCGCAGCCGGCCGGCTTTGACGGCGGCACGGTGCTGACTTTCTCATTAAAATTCGACGGCAACAATGGCCACAACATCGGCCGCCCGCGCCTGTCCATCTCGACCGCGCCGCTGCCCGCGAGCCTCGAGGGCGCACCCAGTCCGCATGATTTAATGGTGGAATTGAGCCGGGCTTGGGCCGCTCCGGCGGAGCAGCGAACGGAAGCGCAGAAGATGGCGTTGCTGAAATGGTATCGTACCATCGATGCGGATTGGCAGAAACTCGACACGACGGTGCAGGAGCATTTGAAAAAGACACCGCAACCGGAATTGACCAAGGTGCTGGTTTCCTCCGAAGGACTGCCAGCGATCCGTCTGCACACGCAAGGGCCGGATTTTTATGAGAAAACTTTTTACCTCAAGCGCGGCGACTTGACCCAGAAACAGGAGGAAGCCCCTCCCGGTTTTTTGCAGGTACTCATGCGGACTCCGGAGCAGGAAAAGCATTGGCAGATCCCGCCGCCGAAGGGCGGGCGCACTTCGTATCGCCGCACCAGTCTCGCGAACTGGATCACTGACACCGATCAGGGCGCGGGCAATCTGCTGGCGCGCGTGATCGTGAACCGCCTGTGGCAGCATCATCTGGGGCGCGGCATCGTGGGCACGCCGAGCGATTTTGGTTCGCAGGGTGAACGACCCACGCACCCGGAGCTGCTGGACTGGCTGGCCAGCGAATTGATCCAGCAGGGCTGGCGGCTCAAGCCGATGCACAAACTCATCATGACGAGCGCGGTTTATTTGCAGGGCGGCGAGTTCAAATCCGCCGGCGTCAAGGCCGACCCGGACAACAAACTTTACTGGCGGCGTTCGCCTCACCGGCTCGAAGGCGAAATTATTCGCGACGCGGTTCTTGCGGTCAGTGGCACGCTCGACCCGAAAATGTTTGGCCCCGGCACGCTGGACGAGGCGCATCACCGCCGCAGCATTTACTTCACCGTCAAACGGAGCCAGCTCGTCTCGATGATGACGTTGTTCGACGCGCCGGAGCCGAACCAAAGCAACGGCAACCGGTCCACGACGACCGTCGCGCCGCAGGCCCTGATGGTGATGAACAATCCGCAGGTGCGATTGGCTGCGAAGGCGTTCGCGAAAAGGCTGCGGGAAGGCGTCGCCGGTTCGGACACGGCCATCCCCAAAGCGTATCGCACCGCGCTGGGCCGACCACCGCTCAAGGAAGAGATCACCGATGGCATCACTTTTATTGCCCAACAGGAAGCCGCGTATCGCACCAACGGCAAAGGCGAGGCGGACGCGGCGGAACTGGCGCTTACGGACTTTTGCCAGGCGCTGCTCGGCCTCAATGAATTTATTTATGTCGATTGAAGCCAGCGCGACAATGTGAGACAACCTTTTGTGAAACAACCAACCGCATTTACTGAATCATTCCATGAAAACTTTACTCAACACCAAAAACTGGCTCGTGCTGACCGGCGTTATGCTGTCGCTTTCGATGGCGGCAGTGCCGGGCGCGACCAAGGAACCGTCCGCTCAAAAAGAGAACCAGACCATGACTGCAGGAATTAAAAAATCCGACTTCGGGAAAATGCCGGACGGTACGCCAGTTGATCTCTACACGCTGACCAATCGCAAAGGCATGGTCGCCAAAATCACCAACTACGGCGCGCTCGTCACCGAATTGCACACGCCGGATCGCAACGGCAAGCTGGGCAACGTCGTGCTCGGCTTCGACAATCTGGAACAGTATTTGAAGGGTCATCCTTTCTTCGGCGCGATCGCGGGGCGCGTCGCCAACCGTATCGCCAAAGGCAAATTCACGCTCGATGGCAAAGAGTATACGCTGGCCATCAACAACGGGCCGAACTCGCTCCACGGCGGCGTGAAGGGGTTTGACAAGATGGTGTGGAAGGCCGAATCGGTGTCGGCGGCGGACGGAGTAGCGGTCAAACTCACTTACCTGAGCCGCGACGGCGAGGAAGGTTATCCGGGCAATCTCTCCGTCACGGTCGTCTATACGCTGACGGAGCAAAATGAATTGCGGATCGACTACACCGCCACGACCGACAAGGCCACGCCGGTCAATTTGACGAACCACAGCTATTTCAACCTCGCTGGTTCCGGCAGCATTCTTGATCACGAGTTGATGCTGGCGGCCGACCGCTACACGCCGACGGATGACACGCTGATTCCCACAGGCGAGCTGGCGAGTGTCAAGGGCACACCGGTGGATTTTACGAAACCTGCGGCCATCGGCTCGCGCTTCAACCAGATCACAGCGAAGCCGACCGGCTACGATCACAATTTCGTGCTGAACAACGGCGGCAAATCACTCGCGCTCGCGGCGCGTGTGCGCGAACCCAAGTCCGGCCGCGTCATGGAAGTGTGGACCACGGAGCCGGGCGTTCAACTTTACACTGGCAACTTTCTTGATGGTTCGCTGACCGGCCTGGGCGGCGTGGTTTATGCCCAAAACCACGGCTTCTGCCTGGAGACGCAGCATTTCCCCGACTCGGTGAATCATCCCAATTTCCCGTCGTCGATCCTCAAGCCCGGACAAACTTTCAAGTCCACCACGACGCACAAGTTCTCCGCGAAATGACCGCCTCCGAGCCATGAATCCGTTGCCCCATTTAATCGCCGCGCCAGCCTCGACCTTCCATTCTCGCCGGGATTTTCTGCGGCGCACCGGTTCCGGGATGGGCACGCTCGCGCTGGCCGGCTTGTTGAATCAACAGGGTTTGCTCGGCGCGCCAGTTTCGCCGAACCCGGGCAACCTCAATCCGCTCGCGCCGCGCCCCAGCCACTTTCCCGCCAAGGCCAAATCGGTGATTTGGCTCTTCATGAACGGCGGGCCGAGCCAGGTGGACACTTGGGACTACAAACCGGAACTGGCGAAACGCGATGGCAAGGAGCTGGAAGGCTTCGACAAGAACACCGGCTTCTTCACCGGGCAGGTCGGGCCGTTGATGAAATCACCGTTCAAATTCGAGCAGCACGGTCAGTCCGGCACCTGGGCCTCGGAAATCTTTCCAAACATGTCGAAGCATGTGGATGAAATGGCGTTCATCCACTCCTGTTTCACGAATACGAACAACCATTCGCCCGCGCTCTTCGAGATCAACACCGGTTTCAGCCGCATGGGATTTCCCTGCATGGGCGCGTGGGTCACGTACGGCCTTGGCTCGGTGAACCAAAATCTGCCTGGCTTTGTCGTCATGTACGACACGCTGGGTCGCGGGCTTCCGAAAGGACACGCGCAGAACTGGGGCGCGGGCTTTTTGCCCGGCGTCTTCCAGGCCACGCCGCTTAATCCGCAGGGTGCGCCGATCAACAACCTCAATCGTGCCGCCGAGATGACCGATGCGCAGCAGCGCGCGCAACTCGACTTGATCGGTCGGCTCAACCAGCGCCATCAAAAACAAAATCCGCAGGAAGCCGAACTCGCGGCGCGCATCGAGAGTTTTGAACTCGCTTACCGCATGCAAATGGCCGCGCCCGAGGCGCTCGATGTCACCAAGGAGCCGGAGTCCATCCAGAAACTTTACGGCCTGGACAATCCCAAATGCACGCACTTTGCCAAACAGGTTTTAATGGCGCGACGGCTGGTCGAACGTGGCGTGCGGTTCGTCCAGATTTACAGCGGCGGCATGGAAAACGAGCGGAGCTGGGACGGGCACACCGACATTGCGAAGAACCACGGTGGTTTTGCGGGCGAAACGGACATCCCCATCGCGGCGCTGCTCACGGATTTGAAGCAACGCGGCCTGCTGGACTCCACGTTGATCGTTTGGAACGGCGAGTTTGGCCGGCTGCCCATCGTGCAAAAGGGCGGCACCGGCCGCGACCACAACCCGCACGCCTTTACGACCTGGCTGGCCGGCGGCGGCGTCAAGGGCGGCACCCATTATGGCGAGACGGATGAAATCGGTCACAAGGCGGCCGTGGATAAAGTCAGCGTCAACGACCTGCACGCGACGATCCTTCACTTGCTCGGCATGGACCACGAGAAGCTGACGTATCGCTACAACGGCCGCAACTTCCGCCTGACCGACGTGGCGGGTGACGTCGTGCGCAAGGTGATTGCCTGAGCGGTTGGAGGCCGAGCCGCTAAACTGGGTTGTCCGCAGGCATTAAAATGAATCCGCCGGAAGCCGTGGTTTTTGATTTGGGCAAGGTGCTGCTCGATTTTGATTATGCGATTGCCGTTCGCCGGATGGTGGCGCGCTGCGAGCTGACGGCCAACGCCCTGCACGACCTCATCAATCAATCGCCCCTGCTGTTCCAATACGAAACCGGCCTGCTCACCACCGCGGAATTCTACGAATCAGTGAAAGCCGCCGCTGGCTTTCGCGGCGATGTGGTGGAATTTCGCGCCATCTTTGGTGACATCTTCACGCCCATCGAGCCGATGATCGCCTTGCACGAACGGCTGCGCGCCCAGGGAATTCCCACCTGCATTTTCTCGAACACCAACGAACTGGCCATCGACCACATCCGCCGGCAGTTTCCGTTCTTCAACCGGTTTAAGGATCACGTCTTGTCCTACGAACACGGCGCGATGAAGCCAGAGGCGAAGCTGTACGAAATCGTCGAACAGCGCACTGGTCGGCGCGGGGTGCAACTGCTCTACGTGGATGACCGCCCGGAAAACATCGTCGCTGGCCAAGTGCGAAACTGGCGGACGATCCTGCATCAGTCACCGGAGCAAACCCTCGTGGAAATTCGGGAGACCGGACTACTCTAACTCGGACTGTTAAACCGCGAATTGGGCGTGTTTGGACGAGCAAGTTTCGTTTACCACGGGTCAATTGATGCTTGAATCCGTTTTCCAGAATGATAGATAGGCGTATCTGCATATCGTGAAATCATCCCGCCTCAAACGTGGAACCGTTGATCTGTCTAGAGTTGAGCTTAATACCTCGGCGCGCTGGCTGTCGCTGTTGTGTTGTGCCGTGTTGATTTGCAACGAAAGATCCTCTGATGCAAATATCCCTGACTCGAATAGGTCTCCTTCGCTGACAGATATTCTAGAATTGCCTGCACACACTTTGCGGATCCCGGAGAGGTCAACCCCACAAAGTCTGGATCAGATTCGTGTCTTGATCAAGTCCGCAGCGAAGGGTGATCGCTCTTCACAACTCCGCTTGGGACACGCGTATGACGAAGGAATTGTCGTGCCAAGGAATCCAGCCGAAGCCATGAAGTGGTTTCGGAAGGCGGCTGAACAAGGAGTGGCTGAAGCGCAATTCCTGATTGGACGAGCCTACGCATTTGGTGATGGCATCGAGCAGGATGAGCGCGCATCCATTCCCTGGTATCGCAAGGCCGTGGAACAGAATTACCCGCCCGCGCAACACAACCTTGGCATTGCGCTGATTCGCGGACGGGGTGAGACAAATCGCGATGAAGGCGTGGAGTTGCTCAAACGTGCGGCGGCCAAAAATATTCCTGCGTCACAGTATGCCCTCGGGCTGGTCTATTCGGTTGAGTTTCTGGGACACTACAACTTGCCGGAAGGGATCAGGTTGGTTTGTCTCGCAGCGGCACAAGAGTTCGCGCCGGCTGAGTGGGCGCTAGGGCGCGCCTACCAGCAAGGCGCTGGCGTGCGGCGGGACTTGGTTGAAACGCAAAGATGGTTGAAGCGTGCGGCGGAGCATGGTTATCCGCCAGCGCAATCGGAGTTGGCCATCTTTTATCTGACCGCGCCCGGTGATTTCCGAAAACCTGAAGAAGCGGTCTATTGGTTGCGAAAGGCGGCGGCACTTAATGAATCTTCGGCGCAAAACAATCTGGGAATCTGCTATGAAAACGGCACCGGGGTCATTGCGGACCAAAGCGAGGCCGTCAAATGGTATCAAAAGTCGGCTTCAAATCATTATGCGACGGCCCACCTCAATTTGGGAATTCACTATTCGAACGGTCGTGGGATCGCAAAGGATTTGGAACAGGCCGCCATGCAATTTCAATTGGCTGCGGAAGCTGGACACGTGGTTGGGAAAATACGGCTTGCGGAAGCCTATGCGGCAGGAATCGGGGTGGAAAAGAACTTTGATAAAGCGGCAAGGTTGATGATTGAAGCTGCACAGACAGGATTTCCGGATGCCCTGTTCCGATTGGGGACGTATTATGAAAATGGAATCGGTGTGCCGGTGAACAGGGACGAAGCCATCCGTTGGTATCGCAAAGCCGCACTCGAAGGGGTGCCAGAGGCTCGAACGATGCTGCGCGACCACTTCGGCGAGGCCGATCTACCGGCTGCTGTTTACGCTGAAGTCATCCCGCAGATGCAGATTCTGGCTGACCAGGGCAATGTGGAAGCTCAGTTTCGGGTTGGTGTGGCTTATTTGTTAGGCCGGGGCGTGGGCACAAACATAACCCTGGCAATCAACTGGATTAACCAAGCAGCCGAACGCGGAGAGGCCAATGCGCAACTCCTTCTTGGAACAATGTATGAAGAAGGAACTTCCCTGCCGAAAGATTCAGTGCGAGCCTTGGAATGGATTGTGCGTGCGGCTGACTCCGGATTGGCGTCGGCCCAATATAAATTAGGTATCTGTTATTTTCAGGGCGTCCTGGTAGCGACGAATATTGCTGAAGGCGCACGCTGGTTCAGCAAAGCGGCGGAGCAAGGAATGCCAGAAGCACAATTTGAGGTTGGAAAAAAGTTCATGAAGGGAGCTGTCGGTGAACGCGATAATGTGGAAGGCATGCGGTGGTATCAATTGGCCGCCGAAAAGGGATATGCTGAGGCTCAATTTTATTACGGCAACTGCTTTTACACGGGTCTGAGCGGCAAGACGAATCTGACGGAGGCTGCTGTGTGGTATCAGCGGGCAGCAAATCAAAAGCACGTTAAAGCGCAACATGCCTTGGGCGAAGCGTATTTGTTTGGGCTGGGTGTGCCCAAGGATGAGCACGAAGCTGCAAAATGGTTTCGCGTGGCAGCGGAGGCGGGTTATGCAAAGGCGCAATTTCGACTGGCGAGTTGTTACTTTGAAGGGCAGGGGGTCGTCTCGAATTTTGATACTTTTCTCAGCTGGCTTGAGAAGGCTGTTGAACAAAACAACCCGGACGCGCAACTCCTATATGGTCGACTTTACATCTATGGAAAGGGACGGGAAGCAAATATCAGCGAAGCCGTTAAATGGTTCGAAAAGGCCGCCTTGCAGGGGTTAAGCGAGGCACAGTTTAGGTGTGGAATTGCCTATCAAAACGGCAACGGTGTTAAGGCCGACATCACGGTGGCAACCAATTATTTGTACCAAGCCGCCGTGCAAGGCCATGTGCTGGCCCAATACCAACTGGCCAGCTACCACAAGAACGTGACCAAGAATGCTGGAGAAGCCGCGCAGTGGTTTCGCAAATCTGCGGAAGGGGGCAGCGCGCAAGCTCAGCTTCAAATTGGGTCTTCCTACTATTTCGGGTTTGGAGTTGGCAAAGATTTCGCTGAGGCGGCCAAGTGGCTAAGAATGGCCGCGGAACAAGGTCTTGAAGGCGCTCAACTCAACTTAGGCGTTCTTTATGAGAAAGGGGAAGGGGTGCCACAGAATGTGACGGAATCATTGAAATGGCGGTGTCGCGCCGCCGAACAGGGAGATCCAACGACTCAATACAGGCTCGGCCACGATTACATTAGTGGAAAGGCAGGATTCAAGGATCCAGCAGAGGGCATCAAATGGATTACACGAGCGGCAGCGCAGGGTTTCGCAGTTGCACAAAACCATCTGGGCTACTCTTACGACACGGGCGATCTAGTGCCTCAAGATGCGGTTGAGGCCTACAAGTGGTATTTGCTCGCAGTTGCCCAAAACGAATCCCGGGCGAAAGTGAATCTGGCCGCATTGCTGCCGAAGTTGAATCCAGAGCAGATCGCAGAGGGAATCAGGCGAGCTGCTGAATTCAAACCCGCAATTCCACCCCGCAAACCGTCGGAGTTTCAACAATGAAACAGCACGTTCACGTTTCGTGCTCTTAAATCGTAGCAGCCGACGCGAGGAGACTCATTCTGAAGCCGGGAGATGCCCGAGCCTCCTCACGCGTCGGCTGCTACGAGGGACACGGACTATTTCAAATACCGCTTCGGAATCTCCGCGCCCGCCACGTAATTCAGTTTCGCGAACTTGCACATCTGGTAAACATTGATGCGAAAATCCGGGCAGGTGCTGACGAGACAATACGCATCCGTCGGGGTGAAACCGTACTCGGTGATCAGCCAGTCCATCAGGTTGATCGTCGCGGTTTCCACGGCGGCTTCCAGCGGCTTCGCGATGTGGATGGATACGATGGCATCCGGTTTCTCTATGCGCATCCACGGAATGCGTTTGCCTTTGATCAATTCAAGGCGCAGGCGCACCGTGGCGTTGGTTTCCGCCGCCGTGCCGACAAATTCCGTGTCGCCCTGGCTGGCATGAACGTCGCCCAGATAAAACAACGCGCCCGGATGGAAGACGGGCAGGAGAATGCGGTTCCCCGGCGCGGCGTCGCGGATGTCGAGATTGCCGCCCCATTCGCCCTGGCCATCAATGCTCGTCGTCACTTCGCGATCCGGCGCGACTCCGAGCGTGCCGATGAACGGCGTGATGGGCCAGGCGATGCGCTCGTTGAAATGCAGTGTGCCGTCGCGCAGCGTGCCGCTGGGGCCGGGCGTGTGGTTGAAAATCTTCGTCGTGTAATCGGCGGAAAGTTCCGGCCAGCGTGTCGATTCACCGAGCGGGCCGCGACGCGGGCCGAGGGCGATCCACGAAAAATCGTTCACCAAAATATCTTCCACCGTGATGACCAGCACGTCACCCCGCTCCGCGCCTTCGAGCCAGACGGGGCCGGCAATGGGATTGGCCTGCGGTGGCGTGCGGTCGAAGCCAGCGCGGCGCGCGGGAACAGCCTTGTCCTCGGCTGTTTTGAAATAGCCGGTGCTGGCATCCCAGGTTTCCATCTCGAAACTTTCGCCGGGCTGCACGCGCAACAAAGGCTCGTCACGCCAGTCGAAGGCGTATTTGCGGGCTTGGTCGCGGAGGATCTTCTGCATATTGGTTTTGGATTTGGGTTCGTTTACATCGGGATGTGCGTCACCTCCATCGCTACGATGAGATAGACGATCAGCCCGAAATAGAGCGCGCCCATGAACCAGCGTTGCGCCGGGGTGACTTCAAAGTAGCGAATTTCTTCCTCGGATTTTTTGCGGAACAACGAAAATATCCGAGGCAGCGAAAAAATAAAAATCAGGAGAAGAATGAAGTTAAACCTCAAAAACATTAGGCCGCCGATGATCACGATGCCCATAATCCAGAGCCACGGAGACAGGGCCGTGACGATCCGTCCGCCGTCCAGAAACCCAACCGGCGCGAGGTTGAACAGGTTGAGAAAAAAACCGGTATAGGCCAGCGCGGCGAACAGGGAATTTCCCGTGGCCAGATAAATGCCGTAGCACGCCGCCGCGCCTGCGGTGCCAAGCAGCGGGCCGCCGATGCCGACCTGCGCTTCGATCCACGCGTTGCGCGGCGCTTCCTTGAGTGCGATGAAAGCACCCATGAATGGAATAAAGACAGGCGCACCCACTTTCAAACCGACGCGCCGAGCCGCCAGTAGATGGCCGCATTCATGGATGAAAATCAGCAGCACGAATCCAACCGCAAACTGCCACCCCCATTGAATCGCGTACGCTCCGATGCTCAATAACATTGTCCCGCCCGTCTTGAACAGCACCGGAAAGAATTTGAGCACCGGCAGCAGCAACCCCTTGAACTTGGAAAGCAGGATAAAGATGACCGCCAAGGGGCCGAGAAACTTCTTCACCTTTTGCCAGCCGTCCGGTTTCGGCGCGGAGTATTCGGTGGGGTGAACGAACGTGGCACGTATCGGCTCGATCTCCGGTCGCCCCGCAGAGGACGGTGGTGGTGCGACGACCGGCGGCAAGGGCGGCGGCGTGAGTTTGGGCGGCAATCGTGGTGGTGCTTCTTCGTCCATGCGCGTCAAGATTCGGATAATTCTATTGGGCGGTCAACCCAATGCCGTTGTTGTGTCAGTCGCGCGTGATGGCTTTCATGCGCGTTTCCAAAAGCACCCGCAACGTTTCCCGTTCGGCGTCCGTGGCGTCACGGGGAATCCGCACTGGCTCGCCGAAAATAATTTCACAGCGCGCGAAGGGCAGGGGCACTTGAAAGCGATCCCAGCTCCGCAGCGATCTTTTCCACGCCGCATGATACGACACGGGCACGATCGGCAGGCCGGTGAGTTGCGCCAGCGCCAGCACGCCGGGTTGGACGACATAACACGGACCACGCGGGCCGTCGGGCGTGATCGCCACATCGCTGCCCCGCTCGATGCAGGAGGTCAGTTCGAGCAACGCCTGCGCGCCCCGGCGGCTCGACGACCCGCGCACCGCTTCCACGCCGAAATGGCCGAGCACGCGGGCGAGCAAGCCACCGTCTTTGCTCGCGCTGACCAACGCCGCCAGGTGACGCGAGGGCTGGCGGGCCTTGACGTAGTCGCGGAAAATCATGAGCGACAGCGCGAGGCGGTTGTGCCAGGTGCAGAAAATCACCGGCTCCGGTTTGTCGCCGGTCAACAGTCCTGAGTCATCGCGCCAGGTGACGCGCATGGTTGCCGCCATTGCGCGCCCGACGACGTAGATCAAGCGCGCCGCCAGCCGGCCGTGCCACTTCACGGGATGAGGCACCACGATGCCGGAAGTTTTGGTGGCGGCACCGGTCATTAATCGCCTTTCTTCAAGCTGGCCCGCACGAGGTTTTCCACGCCCGCCTGCGCGCCGAGCATGGCCAACGCCGCGCGCACCGATTCGTGCGCCTCGGGTTGTTTGAAGCCGAGCGCGATCAGCGCCAGGACCGCATCGTTGACTTTCTGGTCTTCCGCCGACAGCGACCTTTGCGAACTGCTGGCCTCCCAGCCGCCGACCGCGCCGATTTTGTCCTTCAGCTCAACGACGATCCGTTCGGCGGTTTTCTTGCCGATGCCGGAGATGCGCGAAAGCGCCTTCACGTCGCTAGTGGCCACCGCGCCGCGAAAGGCCGTGGGGTTCATCCCGCTCAACACATTGAGCGCGGACTTCGGGCCGATGCCGCTGACATTGTGGATGAGCAGGCGAAACAGGTCGCGTTCCGCCGCCGTCATGAAACCGTAAAGCACATGGGCATCCTCGCGCACGACAAGATGCGTCAGCACCTTCACCTCGCCACCGGGCGAAGGAAGTTTGTCGAAGGACGAGAGGGGAATAAGGACTTCGTAGCCGACGCCGTGAACCTCCACGATCACTTGCGTGGGCAGGCTCTCGATCAATTTGCCGTGGAGAAAAGTAATCATTGCTCGACTAGTTGCGTTTGTTGAAGCGCACGATTCGGACTTCACCATAGAACGCGATTTTTCCTGCTTCTTCTTGCATCACCGCCATTACCTTGGCCGGATCAACCCCGCCAGTGCCGGTCCCGATGAGCGGAAAGGCAATCGACCGGTAGTTTTTCTCGTTCGCGATGCGTAAAGCACTCCGACCACAACGGCGAACCGCTTCTTCCGACGAACGCCACCACATACTGATCCCGGCGACATGAATTATCGCTCGGAAAGGCAGTCGTCCGGCGCTGGTTTCGACTGCTTCGCCGAGAGCGATTGGCCCCTTCGTTGCCAGCTCACGAAAGGGCGCAAGTCCCGCGCGACGCTTGATGGCACCAGAGATACCTTGGGGTAAAAGCAGCCACCAAGGAATAATATTACGGTTCCATGCGTTGACGATGACTTCGACATCTTGATCGAGCAAGTCTCCGTCGCAAATTTTGAGATTCATACTGGTTTATATTCGCTTCGGCGCGCTCAAATTGAAACGGCCTTTCTCCTGCGCGTGCGTTAATGCAAGGGCCAGTGCGTCGGCGGCGTCGGGTGCCGGCAGTTCTGCGAGGCACAACATTCGTTGCACCATTTTAGCGACGGCAATCTTTTGCGCCGCGCCGTAGCCGACAATGGCCTGTTTCACTTTGCGCGGCGCGACCTCGTAAATCTCCAGGCCCGCCTCCGCCGCTGCGACCAGCGCCGCGCCGCGCGCTTCGCCCATCGTCAGCGCCGTTTGCAGGTTTTGCGCGAAGAAAAGTCCTTCGATCACGCACACCGTCGGGTGGTGTTGCTGGATCACTTCGCGCAAGGCTTGGGCGATTTTCAGCAGACAGCGCGAATGTTCCCAGGCGGCAGGGCAGGCAATCGTGCCGTGCGCCAGAGTTTGCGGGTGGGGCTTGCCTTGGCGAATGACGCCAAAGCCGGTGCCGCGGAGCGATGGATCAATCCCCAGGATGATCTGTTGGGTGCGCGGAGCCGGAAGAGTGGTGGCGGCGAGGACGGGTTCGGCCCGCCGCTTGCCGCTGCGGCTCTTCATCTGCTCGAATTGCTGCAACGTGATGCCCACGCTCCGCAGTGTGCCAAACGCCATCGGCTTTCAAAGCAGAAAACTTTGCGTTATCTACTGCGCTGCTGTGCCGCACGAAAGACGCGCAATACTCCGTAGTCGAACTTACTGCCGAGCGTTTCGCGCACGCCCGTGATGTTGCCCCAGCCGAACTTCGCGAAGGCCGCGCCGATTTCCTCCTGCTCCGCGAGCGTGAGCAAGCGGTTCATCTCCACCGTCTCGCCCGCCTCGATGGCCGTAGCGAGATGGCCGCAGATGGTTCCAATGGTGAGGCCGCGATGGTCGGCGATTTCCGCGACGCTCTGACCGTCGCGGAAACGCTTGAGCGTCTCGCGCGTCGTATCGTTCATTCGCGAGCGATTCGGGAGCGCGCGCGGTTCGTTGAAGGAATCATCGGCGAAGATTTGCCGGGCGTTCGTCGCGAGGTGTTGCGCGATCTCACCGAGGAAGGCCGCGCCGAACTCGCGCAGCTTCTTCTCGCCCACGCCGCTGATGCGTGCGAACTCGCCCTCACTCTGCGGATAGCTCCGCGCCATTTGCCGCAGCGACACGTCGGAGAAGACGATGTAAGGCGGCACGCCGCGTTCGTCGGCAAGCGCTTTGCGGAGAGCGCGCAGGCGCTCGAATAACGCTTCGTCGCACGCGATTTCGCCGGCGTGATGCTCGGGCTTCGCCGGCGCGGTGATGGGCTTCGTGAGCTGGACGGTCTTGCGGTGTTTGAGAAAATCGCGGCCTTCGTTCGTGAGTTGGATGACAGGAAACTTGTCCGTCGTCTGGGCGAGGAATCCGAGGCGGATCAACTCGCGGCCGATCGCGGCCCACTCGGCGCGACCGGATTCCTTGCCGATGCCGTAAGTCGAGAGTTGAGTGTGGCCCCAGCGGCGAACCTTCTCCGTGTCCGCGCCGGTGAGGACTTCGATGATGTGATTGATGCCAACGCCGAAGCCGCTTTTCTCGCGCACGCGGAAGACGCACGAGAGAAACTTCTGCGCCGCGAGGGTGCCGTCGTAGGTCGCGCGCGGCGAGAGGCAGTTGTCGCAGCCGGCGCAGTTCGTCTCGGGAAATTCCTCGCCGAAATAATCCAGCAGCGACGCGCGGCGACACTCGGAGATTTCCGCGTAGTGAACCATCTGCTGCAATTGCTCGCGGGCAATCTGCTGCTCGCGCGGGTCGGTCTTCTCGTCAATGAATCCGGTCTGCTTCACCACGTCTCCGGCACTGAAGAGCAGCAGGCATTCGCTCGGCAAACCGTCGCGGCCCGCGCGGCCGGTTTCCTGATAGTAGCCCTCGACGTTCTTCGGCAGGTCGTGGTGGATGACGAAACGCACGTTCGGCTTGTTGATGCCCATGCCGAACGCGATGGTCGCGCACACCACGCGCACCTCGTCGCGGAGAAATAGTTCCTGATTGCGCGAACGCTCATCGCTCGTCAGCCCCGCGTGGTAGGCGCGCGCGGGCACACTGTCTTCGTTCAGCTTGAGCGCGACGCTCTCGGTGGTCTTGCGCGACTGGCAATAGACGATGCCGCCTTCCTTCGGCCGCGCGCGGATGAAATCGAGCACCTGCTCGTAAGCCCCGCTCTTGGCGTGGACGCGATACGTGAGGTTCGGCCGGTTGAAGCTCGCGACGTAAATCTGCGGCTCGCGCAAGTGAAGCTGCTTCACGATGTCCGCGCGCACGCGCTCGGTCGCGGTGGCGGTGAGCGCCATGAAAGGCACTTGCGGAAAATGCTCCCGCAACATTGCGAGCTGCCGATAATCCGGGCGGAAGTCGTGGCCCCACTCGCTGACGCAATGCGCCTCGTCCACCGCGAACAGGTTCACGTTCCAGCGCTTCAAGTCGTCGAGAAAGCCGGACAACATGAGCCGCTCCGGCGCGACGTAGAGCAGGCGATACTCGCCGTTGTGCAACCCGCGCAAACGCGGACGCGACTCGCCGGCGGCAAGGGAGGAATTGAGAAACGTCGCCGGCACACCGCTGGCCTGCATCGCGTCCACCTGGTCCTTCATCAACGCGATGAGCGGCGAGATGACGACCGTGAGTCCATCACGGACAAGAGCGGGCAACTGGAAGCACAGCGACTTGCCGCCGCCCGTTGGCAGCAGCGCGAAGACATCCTTGCCCACGAGCGCGTCGCGGATGATTTCCTCCTGCAACGGCCGGAACGAACTGAAGCCGAAGTATTGCTTCAGCGGCAACAGCAGGGCGTGGGAATCGGGCTTCACCGCAGACAAAGTAGGACAGGCCCGTTGGAGTTCAAGCTTTAGCTTGTCGGGCGAAAGGAGCGAAAGGGGGAACAAGCTGAAGCTTGGACTCCAACTCAATGATACTCCTGCACCGTGCGCACTTCGTAGCCGCTCTGCTTGAGCGCGGCGATGCCCAGTGCGGCGGCTTTCGCGCCGCTGATGGTCGTCATGATGGGCGTATTCGTGTAGACGGCCGTGGTACGGATTTTCACTTCGTCGGCGCGCGGCGTGGCCCCGGACGGCGTGTTGATGACAAGCTGGATTTCGCGGTTCTTGAGGAGGTCGAGCGCGTTCGGGCGGCCCTCGGAGAGCTTGAAGATGCGCTGAACTTTCAGCCCGGCTTTCTCCAGCACGCCAGCCGTGCCGCCCGTGGCGACAAACTCGAAGCCGAGGTCGGTGAAGAGCTTGCCGACTTCCGCAAGCTCGCTCTTGTGCGCGTCGCTGACGCTGATGAACACCCGGCCACCCATCGGCAGCGGCGAGTTGGCGGCCATCTGCGACTTGGCGTAGGCGATGCCGAGGTCGGCGTCGAGGCCCATAACCTCGCCGGTGGAACGCATTTCGGGCGAGAGCAAAATGTCCTGGCCCACGAATTTGTTGAACGGGAAGACCGATTCCTTCACGGCCCAATACTTCGGCCAGACTTCTTGCGTGAAGCCGAGTTCCTTCAACGATTTTCCCGCCATGATTTTCGCGGCGAACTTCGCGAGGGGAAAACCGATGGCCTTGCTCACGAACGGCACGGTGCGCGACGCGCGCGGGTTGACTTCGAGCACAAAGACGACCGCCTCGTCGCCCTCGCCTTGAATGGCGAATTGCGTGTTCATCAATCCGATCACGCCCAGCGCCTTGGCCATCATGGTGGTCTGGCGGCGCAACTCGTCCTGCAAGGCTGGCGACAACGTGTACGGCGGCAGCGAACAGGCCGAGTCGCCGGAGTGCACGCCGGCCTGCTCGACGTGTTCCATGATGCCGCCGATGATGACGTCGGTGCCATCGCTGATGCAGTCCACGTCGACCTCGATCGCCTCGTCGAGAAAGCGGTCCAGCAGCACCGGCGATTTCTCGCTCACACGCACGGCCTCGCGCATGTAGCGCTCCAGGTCCTTGTCGCCGTGCACGATCTCCATCGCCCGGCCGCCGAGCACGTAGCTTGGGCGCACGACCAGCGTGTAGCCGATCTCCTGGGCCAGCAGCAGCGCCTGCTCTTCGGTGCGCGCGGTGCGGTTCGGCGGTTGCTTCAATCCGATCTCGTGCAGCAACTTCTGGAAGCGTTCACGGTCTTCGGCGATGTCGATGCTGTCGGGCGTGGTGCCGACGATCGGCACGCCCGCGCGCTCCAGGTCGAGCGCCAGCTTCAGCGGCGTCTGGCCGCCGTACTGCACGATCACGCCGACGGGCTTTTCCTTGTCGACGATCTCGAGCACGTCTTCCAGCGTCACCGGCTCGAAGTAGAGGCGGTCGGAGGTGTCGTAGTCGGTCGAGACGGTCTCGGGGTTGCAGTTGACCATGATGGTCTCGTAGCCGTCTTCGCGCATCGCCATCGCTGCGTGCACACAGCAGTAGTCGAACTCGATGCCCTGGCCGATGCGGTCCCGCCCGCCGCCGAGCACCATGCTCTTCTTCGCGGCGGTGGGCTGCGCTTCGCACTCGGCGCCTTCGGCCTCGTAGCACGAGTACAGGTAGGCGGTCGGTGTGGCGAACTCGGCGGCGCAGGTGTCCACGCGCTTGTAGAC
>JBKJSC010000130.1:0-6365 GCA_046593035.1 Limisphaerales bacterium
AAGACGGGCCGCGTGTCACTCGGGCCGACGAGTTGAAACTGCTCCACGAACAGCATGCGCCCCGGTTCGCCCGACTGCGCGGGGTTCAGATACTTGATGCTCAGGACGTGCTCGCCGGGAGGAAGATTGAGCTTCACTTCGTGCATCTCCCACTTCTGCGGGGTGTTGGTGACGGTAACGGTTCGCAGTTCTTTTTCATCCATCAGAATCATCATTTTGACCGGCTCGCCATTGGGGGCATTCGTAGCTCCGGCCCGGACGCGGAAGAGATATTCGCCGTCGAGCGTGGTGGTATTACGGGTGCGCAAATAACCTTTCTCCGCAGCGCGCAGCGTGTTCCCAAATTCGTGGCCGGCGGGTTCAAGAAAATTGGAAGATGTGGTGCGATTGGGCGGCTGGGCGGCTTCGAAAACAATGGAGCGGGCGGCGATGCTCTCGGCGGCGGAGAGATAGCGCTCCATCAGCACGGGGGAAAGCGTGAGCACGTCGCCGATGTTGTCGAAGCCATGCCCAATGTCGTCCGCCGGAAAATCCTCGGCGGGATTGAAATCGACGCCCACGAGGTCGCGAATGGTGTTGTTGTATTCGGTGCGATTGAGCCGGCGGATGGTGACGCGGCCGGGGTCGGGCTTCAGCTTCAGTTCGGCGCGATCGAAGGCAGACTCCACCGCCTGCGCAAACTTTTCGATTTCATCCAGTGCCGGGCGGGGCTGTTTCTTGGGCGGCATCTCGCCGGACGTGACTTGATTGACCACGTTCAGCCAGACCTTGCGGTTCTTAAGAATGGCCTCGTCGCCCCGCTCCACCTTCTTGAGATCAAGGTCAGCCTTGGTCTTCTTGCCACCGTGACACTCGACACAGTGCTTTTCCATGAACGTGACACCATTCTTTTGAAAGTCGGAATTCAGCGAACCGGAAGCGGCGGCAGCCGGTCGCGTACAGGCAAATGAAATCAATACGACCAGCCCGGCAACAGCGAAAAACCGCGTCCGGCGTGGCTGGCGACCGGCGTCATCCGGGTCGTTTGTTATGTCATTCATCAAAAGTGCGGAAAAGAGACGCGAACCCACCGGATGGTATTCAGTCCGGTGTCGGTTCCGAGCGCGTCAGTCCGCAGCTTGGAATATAACTCATGGAGGCAATTCGGGCGATGAATTTCCGAAGTCATAACAATCTTCAACCCCGCAGCCAGCGCCGGATGGGCCGGTACCAGCGGCGCTCAGAAATGCCCAAGCACGGAATGCCCAGTTTCCACCGGAGCGTGACGAAGAAACGCAGGCCATCGTAGCGTCCAATGGGAGGCGCCGGGGACAGGACGATGCGGCTGTGGCCATCGGAGCGGATGGCGTCGTAAAAGCGGTAGTCCTCCCCGCGGGCGGCCTCCTTGGTCAGGCAGGCGCGATAGGCAGCTTGCGCGAGTTGCGGACGCACAACGAAACTACCCGTGTCCACCTCGCTGATCTTGGCTTGGTAGGGATGCAAGTCCGGCCGCGGCGTTTGGGAGCGTTCGTTTGCAAGCGATACGATCAGCAGATCCGGCGTGTCGAGCCGCTGTAATTCTTCCGCCACGATCCGCAGTGCGTCCGGGTAAAAGGCGTTGTCGTCATCCCAGAACAGCAGGTAATCCAGCGGTTGTGGCAGTTGGGTGAGAAGTTCCACGCCCGCGGAGCGCGGCGTCGCGCCCCAGTCGCGCGTGGTGACCGGCGTTTCGAGGTAGTGCATTTTGGGATCGCCGCCGCAATGATGCTCGAAAATTTGGCGTGCCTGTGGATCGGGGCCATCATTGACGAGCACGAAGATCCAATGGGGATACGATTGCGCCCGCACCTGCCGGAATACTTTCGGCAAGAAACGATAGCGTTGCAAAGTCGGGGTAATGATGCCGAAACGAGGCTGCACGATCGGCATCATACCAGATCCGGTAGGCGTGTCAATTTGGCCGCCCGATGCAAGTCGATGGCGCGGGTCTGCAACTCTCGGCACGGGGGCGAGGTTGTTGACGAGCCGGCTCATGGGGACGCTCGCCCCACCCGCCTCTGCTGCGTACATCCTCACTGGGATATCACTTCGACTCACTGTCCAACGAAATTTCACTTTGGCTTTGCGAAGGCGGGCGGTTACGCTTCGCGGCATCAAACATGAAAATTCGCGAAATCCTTTGCGCCGGACTGCGCGGCGCCACGCCCGAAGGCGGCTGGAGCAATGAACTGCGTCCCGATGATTGCGTCCATACGCTGGTCGCTGTCCACACGGACGAAGGGCTGACCGGCTTGGGCAGTGTTTTCACCAACGACCACCTGGTCCGCGCCGCACTCGGCGTGCTGGAGCCGCTCTACCGCGGCGAGAATGCCCTCGAACCCGAGCGGGTCAGCGAGAAGCTGCATCAAAACACGTTCTGGCTCGGTCGCGGTGGCGCAATCACCCACGCCATCAGCGGCATCGACATCGCCTTGTGGGATTTGCTCGGTCAAGCCACGGGGCAACCGGTCGGACGATTGCTGGGCGGCCGTTATCGCGACCGGGTGCGGCCATACGCGTCGCTGTTGATGGAGGAACCGGAGCGGTTACGTGATCACTTGCTGCGCATCAAGACGCAGAATTTTTGCGCGTTCAAGATCGGCTGGGGGCCGTTCGGTCGCAAGAGCCACGCCCTGGACGAAGCCATTGTGCGCGCGGCGCGCGAAGCCGTCGGGCCGGATTCGTTGCTCATGGTCGACGCCGGCGGGAGCGACGCTTACTGGGCGCAAGGCTACAAGTGGGCGTTGCGCACCGCCGAGATGCTCGCCGACTACGACGTGCATTGGTTCGAGGAGGCGCTGCATCCTGACGCGCTGGAGGATTACGTGAAGTTGCGTGAGCACGCGCCATTGCCGATTGCCGGCGGCGAAGTGCTGACGCGGCGGCAATCGTTTCAACCGTGGTTGCAGGCACGCGCGTTTGACATCGTGCAACCGGACGTTACCAAAGTCGGCGGCATCAGCGAGGAACGTCGCATCGCGTGGATGGCGAAGGAAAACGGCGTGCGCTTCATCCCGCACGGCTGGAACACCACGGTTGGACTCGCCGCTGATTTACAACTCGCCTCCGCGTTTCCAGACACCGACCTCGTGGAATATCTCACCGGCTCGCCGTTCATCGACGAGATCACGGCGGGCGGCTGGCACCTCGATGCGGATGGCATGCTTGAGATTCCCACCAAGCCCGGCCTTGGACTTACGTTGGACAAGGATGCGGTGAAGAAGTACACGCGCGGGGAACGGCTGCTGGATTAAGTTCTTTTCCACCACGAAGGGACACGCATGAACACCAATGAGAGCAGACAAGAACCGGTGATCCAAACGCTCGCCGATCTCGTAAGGATCAATAGCGTGAACCCGGCGTATGAAGGCGGTGTGCCGGAAGCGGAAATCGCGCGCTACGTTGAAAAGTTTTTCCATTCGCGCGGCATCGAGACGTGGCAGCAGGAAGTTTTTCCCGGACGCCCGAACCTGATCGGAAAACTGCCCGGACGCGATTCGAGTCGTCGGATTATTTTCGAGGCGCACACGGATACGGCGTCGGTGGGCGGGATGAGCATTCCGCCCTTTGAGCCGCGCATTGCCGACGGTCGGCTGTATGGGCGCGGATCGTGCGACACCAAGGCAGGATTGGCGGGGATGATGGAGGCGCTGGCGTCGCTGAAGCAAGAAGGCATTACGCCGCCGTGCGAGGTGTGGGTGGTCGCCTCGGCGGACGAGGAATATTCGTATCGCGGCGTCGTTAAATTGTGCGAAGGACTTACCGCAGCGGGTGCCGTGGTCGCGGAACCGACGGATTTGCGCGCGGTGATCGCGGGCAAGGGCGTGGTGCGCTGGCGCATTCTCGTGCGCGGCAAGAGCGCGCACAGTTCCAAGCCGCACCTCGGCATAAACGCCATTTCGCACATGGCGCGGATTGTTCTGGCGATTGAGGCCGATGGCGAGCGGTTGGCGAAAACTTCCCACCCGCTGTTGGGTTCCTCCACGGTGAATGTGGGGGTGATCCACGGCGGCGCGCAGGTGAATTTTGTGCCGGACGGTTGCGCGATTGAGATCGACCGGCGCTTGATTCCTGGCGAAACGCAGGCCCAGATTTTGGAACATTACGGACAGATGCTGGCGGAGTTGAACCGCGCGCATCCCACGCTCGACGCGGTGATGGAAGCCCCGATGCTCGCGGACGTGCCGCTGGCCACGCCGCCGGAATCCGCGCCCGCGCGGCTTGCCGCAACGCTGCTGGGTGAAATGGGACTGGACGCGAAGCTCGCGGGCGTGCCGTTCGGAAGCGATGCGAGTAAGCTGTCGCGCAGCGGGATTCCGAGCATTGTGTTCGGGCCGGGCAGCATTGATCAGGCGCACGCGGCGGTGGAATACGTGGAATGCGAACAGGTGCAGAAGGCGTACGAGTTTTACCGAAGTTTCATGCTGCGGTTTGAATGAGGCGGGGCGGGGAGAGATTTGAATGGGCCGACAACTTCGATGTCGCTACTCCTCGGTTGCCAGGCGAGCGGTTCAGGCGGCCACCAAAGAGGGGCGAAGCTGGCGAACCATGCGAAGTGAATCAGCTACCTCAGAATCATGTTCGGTGCGTGGCTTGGAGATTTGGACGAGCAATCCCAAGGCTGCCTCCAGCAAACCGGCGGACGCGCGCGGCGTTTCCTCTTCGACAACGGCGATGTCCTGCGCCTTGACGCCAAGTTGCTTGGCCAGTTGCCCGCGAGTCAGCCCTGCGCCCTCCCGCAACAGCGTTATCGCCTCACCCAGCTCAAGCAGTTGCCGGGCACCGGCATAACGCGGGTCACGAGCCATGTTCCGCGCGTGAAATTGTTGCAAATCGTCGCTCATAGGTAACCGTGTGTTTGAAGGTAACGCTTCTTCCGCTGCTCGGCAATTTCTAATTCCTTCTGCGGTGTTTTCTGCGTCTTCTTTTGGAAGCCGTGCAACAGGATCACACGATTGCCTTTGTAAGTGCAGGCCAGAATCCGATAAATGTTGCCCGCGTATTCCACGCGTAACTCCCAAAGGTTTTCCGTCCCGCGCATCTTTTGCCAGAACTTCGACGGGACAAACGGCAGCGTGCGCAACAATTCCAGCGTATGAACCGTCTTCGCGCGAGGTGCAGGCTCAAGCTCTGCAAGGAAATCCCCCACCGGCTTGTCGCCTAAATCGGTTTCGTAAAAAATGATTTCGCGCATGGTAGCAACTACACAAGCTTCCGCAAAATTCTGGAACAGTGAAAGCTGGATTTTTGCCTCGCCCTCATCCTGCCCTTCTCCCCCGGGGAAGAGTCAGCCGCAGTCCGACTCTGGTTTGCGAATGATTGTCCGGTCAATTCCGTCGCGCGACCTCGTTGTCGCCGGGATTGCGTTGGCCTAGTTCATCCCTTCCTCAAACCTTGTACTGCCAACATTTTGATAATTGCCCTGCCAACGGCTTCGACGTAACGGACGCGAAGCGCCCAATCGTTAACAGTTCCTTTCCATTCAGAAATGAGTTCACAGTGCTGCGGATAAAACTGAAATATGAGCGACGACAATAAACCCGGAATGCTGCGAGCTTTTTCAATCATTTCCTTTCTTGTTGAGCTTTTCTTGCATTCAACTCCCTGCTTTACCAAAGCTTCACGCAAAACATCTTTTGTGACCGCAGTGGGAAGACTTGCCGCATCACTCGGTACGCCAAAAAAACCAAGCCACTCCATGTATTTCTGGTTTGCTTCTCCTCCACACCCATACATTCGATGTTCGTAATACAAGTCGAAGCGCAACGTGCCGTAGTCCCAGGCCCGATAGACATAATCGTAAACGACGAACCGCGCCATCGGTGGGATGATTTTCAACTTTTCTGCAGCGGTTTCAATCACTCCGAGTGGTGACATGGCTCTCTCTAACGCGTGCCTGGCTCCTTCGTCTTTGCCATGCACTGAGCCAAGCAAAGAGTTCTTGTCAGTTTCAGAGCGGATGATTTTAAGCAAGTCGGCTGAATAAGCTGGAGCAAATGGCATCACTTTTGTCGCCCGAGTCATTTCTGCTGTCCATTCTCCACGGTCATAATCTGACGGTAATGTCAGTTGCCGACAAGCTAGAGTTGTCGCGGCAAGCCAAGTTCCTATACTCGATATGTTCTGGACATTGCTGCACAAGGCGGCTCGCGTTGTGAGAATGTGAATGGCGTGCAGTTCATTTCGAGCGGTCTCAGAAAGTTGTATCCACGGTGGCAGGCACGCATTTAAGAGTCCGTCTGAAAAGTCATGATGGCTGAGGAATCAAGCTAGTCGGCGGAGTTGAATGCGTATCATCGCGATGTAAATCCACGCCCGCGCACTGGACTCAGTGGTTTCGTAATCGC
>JBKJSC010000032.1:0-3472 GCA_046593035.1 Limisphaerales bacterium
CCACGCCTCGATATGCGCGGTCATCGCGTCGGCGACGAGCTTCGGCTTGCACGAGGCGAGCGCGGACAACATGCGGCGATGGTGGTTGACGGTTACTTGACGCGGCTCAAAGGCCAGCTTTTCCTGCAAACGATGCGTGTGCGCGAGCCACATTTCAAACTGCCCGCGCAAACCGAGCCACGTCGAGAGCAACCGGCGATGGCCGGAAAGGCGGACGATCAATTCGTGCAGCTCCACGTCCAGATGCGACAACTCCCCCAACGTCGCCGCCGTCTCCTGGCGGCGGAGATTGTCCTCCACCGCGCGCGTGTGCGCCGCATTCCAGCGGGTGGCCGCATGACGCGCCGCGAGACTCTCCAACGCGATACGCATGGAGCAAATTTCCTCGAAGTCCTCGGCGGTCAACTGGCGCACACGAGTGCGGTTGCGTTCGTTGAATTCCAGCAAGCCCTCGCGTTCCAGCGCGATGAGCGCCTCGCGGACGGGGGCCCGGCTGGCGTTGAACCGTTCCGCCAGCACCGGCTCGGCCAGCGCCGCGCCCGGCTTGAACTCGCCCGCCACGATGGCCTGCCGGAGTTGATGCGTGATTTCGCCCGCGAGATTGCGCCGTCCCGGAGCGGAACGATGTCGTCTTGGAACAATCATGGTGCGGGCTAGGAGTAACACAAGGAAATGGACTGTCGACACTTTTGTAAAATTCAATTCTTTGCAAACAAATCCAATCCACGCCGCATCGTCGCCAATCCTTTACAGAACTTCATTGGTCTGCTTTCATCCGGGTATTCTAAACCAACACGCCGCGTGATGTTCCCTGTGCATCCAGAGCAGTATAATAAATATGTTCGCCAACATGAAGCACGACGTCACATCCATCATTGACAGTTTTGAGGAAGGCGCGATCACGGAGGCTGTCGCATTGGCCCGACTTCACGAGACCACAGGCCGGACGGTTGATCCCGATTGGCTCCGTGACTACTGGCGCTCCGAATCACTGGAGGATTTTGTTGATCGTCTTTGCGCAGAGCCGATCGTGGATTGGGAGCGGATTACTGACACCGAAGCGCTTGCCCTGATGGCTGAATTCACTAAGACGGATAGTCCAGGCCGTCGCGATAGCATCGAGATTGCGCTTGATCGCCGGTACGGAAAGCCCAGTGGCACGTTATCCGGTCTTGTCCGTCAGCAGGACATCGCTGAACCGTCCAAGATTCTGGGTGAAATGAAGAAAGACACTCGGATTTATTTGTGATTCTACCAACCTCACCCGTTGATCCGTTGCTTCACCCCATTGACGATGTTCGACAGCGGTTCACCGCGCACCGCTTGGGCCGCGAGATTGGCCGCCGTCTCGCGTAGTTTCTTCACCGCCGCCGTGCTTACCGACGCGATGTGGGGAGCCACGATGACATTGGGCAACTTCAACACCGGATGATCGGCGGGGATCGGTTCCGGATCGAACACATCCAACGCCGCGGCACTGAGGCGGCCGCTCTCCAGCGCTTCCATCAAGGCCGGCACGTCCACGAGATCACCGCGCGCGACATTGATGAAAATTGCGCCGGGCTTGAGCTTCGCAAAACTCTCGCGGTTCATCAATTTGCGCGTCTTCGGTGTGGAGGGACAATGCAGCGTCAGCACGTCGGCGACCGCCAGCAAGTCATCAAGCAACGAGGCGCGAGCGCCGAGGCTTTCGATTTCCGCTGGTGAAACCACGGGATCAAACACGCGGATCGCGCATTTGAACGGCCCGAGGCGTTTCACCACTTCGCGACCGATGCGCCCGAAACCAACTACTCCCACGGTCAAGTCACGGAGCGCCTTCATGCTCGTCACGGGAACGGCCAGGCCCCACTTGCCCGCGCGCAATTGGACGGTGTGCGGCACCACCTGCCGGGTCGTCGCGAGGATGAACGCGAGCGTGTGATCGGTGACTTCGTCGATGCAATAGTCTGGGACGTTGCAGACCGGAATGCCGCGCGCGCGAGCCGCCTCCAAGTCCACATTGTCCACACCGACGCCGTAGCGCACGATGACCTGGGCTTGGCGCATGGCATTGATGACGCTAGCATTCACTCGCGCGAACTGGGTGATGACCGCATCGGCGTCCGCGCACAGATCAATCAACTCTGCCTCCGTTTTGCACTGGCGACCGGTCAGTTCACAACCGGCGGCGGACAGCACCTGCGCTTCCGGGCCAAGATCGGCAAAGGTGTAATCCGTAACCACGACTTTGGGTTTTGTGTTCATAAATGTTTGCGTCTTCCCACCAGGTCAGAGTTGCTGCCTTGCACTCAGAGGAAGGCGTTTCATGCCGGACACATTACCAAGAGAGAACCTCTACCGTGAGCAGAAAATGAATGTGGAACATCACACCGTTTATGCCGGAGAAGCAAACCACAAAGACACAAAGAACACGAAGAAGGCAAGGAGGAGTGGAACTCCTAATCTCTCTTTGTGCTCTTTGTGTCTTGGTGGTTGAAAGTTCATGTCACCTCGGTCCCTGCCGAGAACAAAATCTGGTCAACCTTTGCCAAATATGGAATCGTCAATGACCACTGAAGCCTGAATGAATTGTCTGGTTTCCGTCCCGGAAAGCCCGGACGCTCTTGACCGAACGCACACTTTATCAGATGAATGATTTAATGCATCACATCGCCCTGAATACCGAGCAACGAATCCGCCCGCTGCGCTTCCGTCCGATCGCCACGCTTCTGTTCGTGGTGGCGCTGGCCACGGCAGACGAAGCGCGGGCCGCGAATCCCGCGATTCAATTCAACCGCGACGTCCGGCCTATCCTGTCGGACAATTGTTTCGCCTGCCACGGGCCGGACGCCAATGCGCGCAAGGGCAAATTCCGTCTCGACACCAAGGAAGGCATCTTTGAAGCGCGGCCCAAACACCAACCCGCCGTCGTGCCCGGCAAGCCGGAGCAAAGCGAACTCTGGCGGCGCGTGGTGGCCAAATCCGCCGACGATCTCATGCCGCCGCCGGAGTCGCACAAGGTTTTGAAGCCGGAGCAAAAAGAAATCCTGAAGAAATGGATCGCCGGTGGCGCGCAATGGCAGGGACATTGGGCGTTCATCAAGCCGGATCGTCCGCCGGTGCCGGGGGGCAGTGGGGCAGTAACCAGTAAATCAGTAACCAGTAATCAGATGGCGACCACTTCGGGCACTGGTTCACTGAATACTGTTTCACTTAAAAATTCAAAGTGGGTTCGCAATCCGATTGACGCCTTCATTCTCGCCCGGCTGGAAAGCAAGAATCTCAAACCCGCTCCGGAAGCCGACCGCCGTACGCTGGCGCGCCGACTGGCGCTTGATCTCACCGGCCTGCCGCCCGCGCCCGAGGAAGTCGAAGCGTTCGTGCAAGACAAGTCGCGAGATTGTTACGAGAAGTTTGTGCGGAAGTTGACGGACTCGACGGCCTGGGGCGAGCACCGCGCGCGTTACTGGCTCGACGCCGCCCGCTATGC
>JBKJSC010000161.1:0-16787 GCA_046593035.1 Limisphaerales bacterium
GGGTAATTCCGGATTCGCCACCTGTGCGCGCAGCAGCAGGATTTTAAGGTTGTCGATGCTCTCATACTTCGCAAACGCGCCGGCAATCTTTACCCCAATGTATTCTTCCGGCATCAAATCCACCTTGAGATGCAGCTCCTTCAATTTCGCCGCCGTCGCCGGCCCGATCGCCGCGATGCGCACGCCACCGATGTCGCGCAAGTCGTCGAACGCCTTGAAAAAACTGTCGAAGAACGCCGTCACCCCATTGGGGCTGGTGAACACGAGCCAGTCGTAAGAATTCAATTCCACCAATGCCTCGGCAAGCAGCATGTGGTTGTCCGGCGCGGTGATTTTGATCGTGGGAATTTCCAGCACGTCCGCGCCACGCTCGGACAATTGTTTGGAAAGCTGGCTCGCCTGCTCGCGCGTGCGCGTCACCACGATGCGCTGGCCAAAGAGCGGACGCCGCTCGAACCAGTTCAATTTCTTCCGCAGCTTCACCACGCCGCCGATGATCGTCACTGCGGGTGCCGTGAACTTTTTCTCCGCCACCACATCCGCAATGGTGGCGAGCGTGCCTTCGATGGACTGCTGCCGGCCGGTCGTGCCCCAGCGTACCATGCCCACCGGCGTGCTGGCCGCCATGCCGTTTGCGACAAGTTTTTCGGCGATCTGCCGAATGCGCTCGACGCCCATCAGGACGACTTTGGTGCCCGGCGTTTTCGCGATTTGTGCCCAGTCGAGATGGCTCTCGTCCTTGGTCGGATCTTCATGGCCGGTGATGACGGTGAAACTGGAACAATGCTCGCGGTGCGTGAGCGGAATGCCGGCGTAGTTTGGCCCGGCCACGATGGAGGAAATGCCCGGCACGACTTCAAAAGGGATTTTCGCCGCGGCCAGTTCCTCCGCCTCCTCGCCTCCGCGGCCAAAAACGTAAGGATCACCACCCTTGAGCCGCACCACACATTGGCCGGCCTTGGCTTTGGTCACGAGCAATTGGTTTAATTCACCCTGGGGGATGGCGTGGTCTTTTGCGCGCTTGCCGCCGTAAATAATCTCGGCGGATTTGGGCGCGAGGCGCAGCAGATCGGGATTGACCAGCGCGTCATAGACCACCACGTCGGCGCGGGCGAGCAACTCCGCGCCGCGCAACGTGAGCAAACCCGCGTCGCCCGGTCCCGCGCCCACCAGATAAACAATCCCTTTTGATTTCATGCGCGGCCACTTTAGGCGGGAAATCGAAAGCCCGCAATCAAACAGCGTCGTCGTTGAGGCCCCGGACAAGTCTGCTAACGGGTGCCGCCACACGTAGCCACAGCGTCAGACCGAGTGCCAAGTGGAGCGTTCCGCCGGCTTCGGCAAAGGTTCACTCGCGATGCTGTAGCCATCGTTGTTGCAGGAACGTAACCGCCGCGTCATGCGACTGTCATCCACCGGATCTTACTGTGCGGGCGTTGACCATCGTTCAACCCGACTGATATGAAGCAAACAAACAAACTTTTCTTATTCCTTTCCCTCAGCCCCGCACTGTGTCTGTTGTTGGTGGCGGGCTGCGCAACTTCCTCCTCCCGTCTCAATCGGGTCCAACTCGGCATGTCGCGCCACCAACTCGTCTCCGTGCTGGGCAAACCGCACAACGTGAGCGCGCAGGGCGACACCGAGTATCTAAGTTATTTCATGGTCAATACCGGCATGGGGGACCGCCGGGAATACGCCGTCCGGCTCATCAATGGCAAGGTGGAGTCGTTCGCGGAGAAGACGGACTATGGCCCGACGCGTTTCGCGACGCAGCCAGCCGCCACCAAGACCGCCACCAACACGCCGGTTGCCGGCCTCCCTGGAGCCATTCCAAGTGCCGCAACCACCAATGCTCCCACGCAGAAGAAATAGACCCTGCCGCGTTACCCCGCAGGCTTGACTCAAAATCACCATGAACTTCGAACCCACACCCATCCTTGCCAACGCACTCTCATTCGCGTTCGAGAAGGCCACCATTGAGGGCAAAATCACCATCGGGATGCTGCTGATTGTTTCCCTGTTTAGCTGGACGGTTATCATTGCGAAGACCCGCCAGCTCATTCGGGCGCGGAAGATGGCGAAGCAATTCTTCACGACTTTCCGTGGCTCGCGCGATCCGCTGGAAGTGTTCCGCACGAAACAGGAGTTCGACGGCGCGCCCGCCTACGAAGTCTATTACGCGGGTGCGGAGGAGTTGGAATTTCACCTGAAGCACAACCCAGTTCACGTCAAAGGCCAGACCAGGGTGAGTTCAGGGTCGTTTGATTCCGTGCGCGTGGCGCTCGAACGCGCCGGCAGCGCCGAGGCGCTCGCGTTGGAAAAGGGAATGATTGTCCTGTCCACGGCGGTCGCGGGCGGGCCGTTTATCGGATTGCTCGGCACCGTCTGGGGCGTGATGGAGACGTTCTCCGGCATTGCGATCGCGAAGGCCGCGAGCCTGACGGCGATGGCACCGGGCGTGGCGGGCGCGCTCATCGCCACCGTCGCGGGGCTGTTCGTCGCCATCCCGGCGATGTTCGCCTACAACTTCATGGTCACGACCATCCGTTCGATCACGCAGGAGCTCGATAATTTCACCACCGAAGTGGCCACGCAGTTCGAGCACAAATACGTGGACAACCGCGCGCTCGCGGACGAAATCGCCGACGCGTTGCGGGCGATGAACACCAAAGCCGGACAGAAAATCGAGGCCAAGGCGGAACTCCACGCTGAGAAGCACCCCCTGCCTGTGCGGGCCGGGGACCTGGCCGAAGTCAACGCTTGATGCCCGATGAAGAAGCTTTCGAAATCCCACCATCATTCGCTCGGCGAGTTAAACCTCACGCCGCTGCTCGATCTCGCGTTTGTGCTGCTGGTCATCTTCATCATCACCACCGCGCCGGCCGTGAACGACCTGGAGTTGAACCTGCCCTCCGCGCAGAACCGTCCGAAGGACGCGCCGCCGAAGGTCAACTACGTGACCGTGGACGCAACGGGCAAAGTTCATCTCAACCGCGAGGAGGTGGACCTCGACACGCTGCTCGTCTCGCTTGTGGCCCTGCGCCAGGACGATCCCGACCTCAACGTCGTCGTGCGCGGCGACTCGGGGATTCAGTACCAGAAAATTGTCAGCGTGCTCGACGTGCTTCAGCAAGCCAACGTTTCCAAGGTGGGACTGGCCACCGAGGCGACCGCCGGGAAACCGTGAGCCGCGCGCGCCCGCGCCCCGACCACAACCCGAACATGGAAGGCGGGGACCAGACGATTAGACGGTCGCAGGCCACGTATTCCCAACTCCGTTCCTGCTGATGCCCCGCGTCAAAGCCAACTCCACCAAGACCAGCGTCACGCTGTCCGTGATCTTCCACACGGTGATCGTGCTGTTGATTGTGCTGTTCGCCGCGCGCGAGGGGATGCTTGGCCGGAGGCTGAAAAAAATCGCCGTCGTTATTGTGCCGAAGGAGAAGAAGCCTGATCCGCCCAAGGCGCCGCCCACGCCACCGGCCACGCCGCCGAAGGAGGAAGTCGAGCCCAAGAAACCGGACCAGCCGCCGCCGGTTGCCAACACGGCGCCGCCACCGATGATGCGACCGGGTGCGGTCAACGCTCCGCCCGCCGCGGCTCCGCCGGCCTTTGTATTTACCGATGGCGCAAAGACCATGCAGCCTTCGACTGGTGGCACGGTCGTCCGCGCAATTCCCGGTGTGCCACCCGTCACAGCCAAAGCCCCGCCCCCGGTGACGACGAGGCCGACATCCACGCCCGGCACGGCGACCTTTGGCAGCAGCACGAACAGCGGTTCGGTGGCGAAGCTGCTGGAGACGCGCCAGAAGGCCGCCGCCGTGACGGACGCCATCGGCGCGGAGCAAATCTCCAGGTCGGTCGGCAACGACGCCGGCGACCTCGTGACGAAGATGACGGCCACCACCGTCGTGGACGGCAAGTTCACTGTCATTCGCGGGCTGAGCGACCGCTATAACAACACCACGCTCAATGGCGGGGAATTGCCCAGCGCCGACCCGTACCGCAAGGCCGCGCAGGTAGACATGTTCAATGCCAGCCAGATTGAAAAGATTGTCACGACCAAGACCTTCACGCCCGATCAGCGTGGTGACTTCACCGGCGGCGCGGTCAACATCGTGACGAAGTCATTTCCCGACCGCGCGCTCTACTCATTTTCCGCCGGCATGTCCTACAACACGCAGGCGACCCTCAACGAACGATTTCTCAGCTACCACGGCGGCGCGACGGATGCGTTCGGCATGGATGACGGCGCACGCGCATTGCCGTCCGCGCTGCGGAGTCCGGGCGCGCTCACCCCCGCGACGAGTGCGGCGCTGCTCCGCGAGTTCAAGTCCACGCAATTCGCGCCGACGTCCGGTGGCTCGCCGCTCAACCAGGGTTTTGCCGCGTCGCTGGGCAACACGATTTCAGTGTTCGGCAAACCGTTCGGCTATTTCGCGGGCGTGAACTACAGCCGGAATTATTCATTCTACGAGAATGGCATCAACGCGCGTTACGACAGCCGGCTCAACCCGAGGACCGCGTTCACCGACTCGCGCGCCATTGAGGACGTGAACTGGGGCAGCGTGGTGAACCTGGCGCTGCAGGTGGATCCGGAGCACGAGTTGAATTTCAACTTCCTCTACAACCAGAGCAGTGAGGACATGGCGCGCCAGCAGCAGGGATCCGACTATACGACCGGCAACGACCCGAGCACGATCACGCACATCAACACGCTGCACTTCACCGAACGGCACCTGCATACGTTTCAGTTTCGCGGCAAGCACCGGTTCATCGAACTGCTGGACGCGCGGCTTGACTGGCTCGCGTCCTTCTCGAACACGACGCAGGACGAGCCGGACCTGCGCTACTTCAACTATTACAGCGCGCCGGACGGCCTCGGCGGTACTGCCTATTACTTCGACAATTCGCTGCCCGCGCCCAACCGGCCCACGCGTTACTTTCGCCAGCTCGAAGAAGACAACCGGAACCTGAAGCTCGACCTCACGCTGCCGTTCCGGCAGTGGCACTGGCAGGAGAGCGAATTCAAAATCGGGGTGTTTCAGAGCAAGTCGGAGCGCACCTTTGGGGAGCGGACGTTTACGATTGACGGCTCCGCCGGCTTCGACACCGCGGGCGACCCGAACAACTATCTCAATCCAGCCTTCCCGCGCACGCTGTCGTCACCGTTCGGCAACCAAAACTATCGCGGCAGCCTCGCAGTGCAGGCGGCCTATGCGATGCTGGATGTGCCCCTGCTGGACAAAGTGCGTTTCATTGCCGGGGTGCGGCTGGAGACGACTGATTTGAAGATCATCAACAACGGCTTGCCCTCCAAACCGCTTAAGGCGAATGACAAATTGCCCGCCGTCGGCCTCGTCTGGAGTGTCACCACGAACATGAATCTGCGGCTCAACTATGGCAGCACACTCGCCCGGCCGACTTTCCGCGAGATCGCGAGCTACGAGAGCTACGATCCCATGGGCGACGAAATCTTCGTCGGCAACCCGGACCTGCAACGAACGCTGATTGACAACTTTGATGTGCGCTGGGAGTGGTTCCCGCGCCCCGGCGAAGTGTTGTCGATCGGTGCGTTCTACAAAGACCTGCAAGGGCCCATCGAGAAATATCTCCGCACTCTTGATGGCGGAAAAATCAGCTTCGTCAACCGTTCGGAGGCCAAGGTCTATGGCGTGGAATTTGAGGCGCGCAAGAGCTTGGATTTTCTCGAACCGAACCTGGCAAACTTCACGTTTGGCGGAAACTTCTCCCTCATCCAGTCCGAAGTGCCACTGACCGACATCGAGTTATTCAACAAACGCAGCGCCGATCCATCCACGTCGGCCACGCGCCCGCTTTACGACCAGTCGCCCTACGTCCTCAACCTCGACCTCAGCTACGACAACCGCCGTCTCGGCACGAGCGCCACCCTCCAATACAACGCCGCTGGCGAGCGCATTTACATTGCGCTCGGCAAAGGGCCGGACATCTACGAGCAGCCGCCCGGCACGCTGGATTTTGTGTTGACGCAAAAACTCTCACGGCACCTGAAGATGAAGCTCACCGCCCGGAATCTGTCCGACCCGGTGTTTAAGCGCACCTACGGCGCGGACAAGTCCGGCCCGATCTATTCGGCGCATCACAAAGGCCGCACGTTTGGCCTGTCCTTGTCGCTGGATTTTTAAGCGAAGGCGAAAGTGGATCGCTTCAAACGCGCTTCCGGGCTTCCTTCCGCCAGGTTGTGATTATGCGGTTCACCTTTCGGCAGCGTGCTTCGCGCGCGCGTGTGCTGTGACGAAGCCAGTTGCATGATCGTCCGCCGGAAATCGGAACCGCCGATGGAACCCTCGCTTGCCACTGAATCGTTCCCGCTTCGTAACCAAAAGGCACTTTGTCCGTAACAGGTCACTGATTAACTACCCACGCTGAACGAATCGAACACTAACCGCAATACATACCATGAAGCTGAACATGAAGCTGAAAACCCTAGGCAAGCTCGTCGCGTTGGCGACCTCGCTCCTCGCACCGGCAATCTTTGCCGACACCATCCAAATCACCGATGCCTCGCTCTTCGCCGCAGGCGCAAATATCAACTGGTATCGCACGAACACTTACGTTCTGAACGGCTACTGCTTCGTGAAAACCGGGCAAGCGCTGAACATCGAGGCCGGGACCATTATCAAGGGCAAGGACGGTGCCCCCGGAGTCTTCGGCGCGCTCTTCATCACGCGCGGCGCGAAAATCTATGCGAACGGCACACCGTCGCACCCCATCGTCTTCACTGCCGAAGCTGACAATCTCGGCACGGGCGGCACGTATCCGAACCTCACACTGTACCAACGCGGTCTCTGGGGCGGCATTGTGTTGTATGGCCAGGCCACACTGAACACACCGAGCGACGCGGGCGGCGCGGCGGCCAGTCCGAAGTATGACGTGTTCGAGGGTTTGCCCGACACCATCATCAACGGCCAGAACGTCCACCGCTTCGGCGGCACGGACGACAACGATTCGTGCGGCGTGATGCGTTACGTCTCGATTCGCCACGGCGGCAAGATTCTCGAATCCAACAAGGAGCTGAACGGCCTGTCGCTTTGTGCTGTGGGCCGGGGCACGACCATTGAGTTCGTCGAGGCTTACGCCATTGCGGACGACGGCTTCGAGTTCTTCGGCGGCACGGTCAACACCCGTTACCTCGTCAGCGCGTTCAACGACGACGACGCTTTCGACGCGGACCAGGGCCATCGCGGGCAGCACCAGTTCTGGTTCGGCATCCAGGCTCCCGATGCGCGCGACAAGGGCTTCGAGCTGAACGGCGAACCGACCGGCATCGCCACGGGCGCGTCGCCCATCGGAAATTTCACGGTTTACAATGCGACGATGATCGGCGCGGGAGCCGGCTCCGGCGGCGCGAACAACAACGTCTTCACCATCCGCGAATACGCCGCGCCCCGCTTCTACAACTCCATCTTTACGGACTTCGCCCAGCGCGGCATTTCGATTGACTCGAAGTCGCTCACGCATCTGAACAGCGGCTTGCTTGACTTCCGAGAGAACCTCTGGTTCGGCTTCACCTCCGGCAACACGGTGGCGAACCTTGACCTCGGCAACGCCGCCGTGCTCTTCACCGATACCACCCGCAGCAACCTCATCACCAATCCACTGCTCATCGGCATTGGTCGCACAAACAACGGTGCCCTTGACCCGCGTCCGCAGGCTGGCAGCCCGGCCCTGGCCACCAGCCTTACCGCGCCGGAAAATGGCTTCCTCACGACCGCCGGCTATAAAGGTGCCTTTAACCAGAACGACCTCTGGATTGCCGGTTGGACCGCTCTCTCACAGCTCGGCGTCATCCCGCAGCGCGCCCCGGCGAACGTCGTGCAAATCAACGACGCCGCGCTCACCGGCGCGACCATAAACTGGTATCGCACGAATGTTTACGTCCTGAACGGCTACTGCTTCGTGAAGCAGGGCAGCACCCTCAACATCGAGGCTGGCACCATCATCAAGGGCAAGGACGGCGCGCCCGGCGTCTTTGGCGCGCTCTTCATCACGCGCGGCGCACGCATCAACGCGCTCGGCACGGCGAACAACCCCATCATCTTCACCGCCGAGGCCGACAACATTGGCACAGCCGGCACTTGGCCGAACCTCGGTCTGACGCAGCGCGGTCTGTGGGGCGGCATCGTCCTCTATGGCCAAGCGACGTTGAACACACCGAGCGACGCGGGCGGCGCGGCGGCCAGTCCGAAGTATGACGTGTTCGAGGGTTTGCCCGACACCATCATCAACGGCCAGAACGTCCACCGCTTCGGCGGCAGCGACGACAACGACAACTCCGGTGTGATGCGTTATGTCTCGATTCGCCACGGCGGCAAGATTCTTGAGTCCAACAAGGAGCTGAACGGCCTCTCGGTTTGCGGCGTGGGCCGCGGCACGACGATTGAGTTCGTCGAGGCTTACGCCATCGCGGACGATGGCTTCGAGTTCTTCGGTGGCACGGTCAATACCCGCTACCTCGTCAGTGCATTCAACGACGATGACGCGTTTGACGCGGACCAGGGTTATCGCGGTCGGAACCAATTCTGGTTCGGCATCCAGTCACCCGACGCGCGGGACAAGGGCTTCGAGCTGAACGGCGAGCCGACCGGAATCGCCACCGGCGCTTCGCCGATTGCCAACTTCGAGGTCTTCAATGCCACGTCCATCGGCGCAGGCGTCGGTTCCGGCGGCGCGAACAATAACGTCTTCACCATCCGCGAGTATGCCGCACCGAAGTTCTTCAACAGCATCTTCACCGACTACGCGCAGCGCGGCATCTCGATTGATGCGAAGTCGCTCACGCATCTGAACAGCGGGGCGCTCAAGTTCGAGAACAATCTTTGGTTCGGCTTCACCGCCGGTAACACCGTCGCAAACCTCGACCTTGGAAACGCCGCCGTGCTCTTCACCGATACCACTCGCAGCAACCTCATCACCGATCCGCTGCTTGCCAGCATCAGCCGCACGAACTCCAGTCTGCTCGATCCGCGTCCGCAGGCGGCCAGCCCTGCGCTCGCGGGCCTCGCCAAGGTCATCACGCCGGACGGGTTTCTCACGCCGGTGAATTTCGTTGGTGCGTTCGGCGCGCAGAACTGGGCGGCGGATTGGACCGCCTTGTCCGACTATCGGGTGCTGACAACGGCGGGCGGAGGCACACCCCCCAGCCCAACCCAGGGCACGGTGGCCCCCACACTCGCCCAAGCGGTGAGTGTGGTTGGCTACGCCGGCACCACTGCCGTGCGTGAGACACAAGGATCCGCGTTGCTATTGCTCGCCACACCCGCCGGCTCGGCTCCCTTCAGCTACCAGTGGTATTTGAACGGCACTCCCATCGCGGGAGCGACGGGCGGCAGTTACTCGATCGGTTCACTCCAGTCTGCGGACGCGGGCAGCTACACCGTGGTCATTACGAATGCCGCCGGCTCCGTTACCAATGTGCCGCCGCTCACGGTTTCCGTGGCGCCTGAAACTTTCTCGGGATTCGTGAATCAGGGTCTGGTGGGCGTGGGGCGTTTGGCGGCGAACTCGTTCGACAAGCTCGGGGCTAATGTGGACACGCTCGGCGGAGTCTTTTCAGGCATGTATTTCGATCCGTCGAGCTGGGTGCGCACCGGCACCGCCGGTAACTACACCTACACCGGCAAACTCTATGGACTGCCGGATCGTGGGTTTGGCGACGGTGCGCAGGATTTTCATGCGCGCGTTCAGGTGATGGACATCTCGGTCACGCCCTACTACGGGACTGGGCCGGCGGTGCAGAACCAGATCACCATCAGCAACAGCGCCACGCTCCTGTTGACCTATGGAGGAGGCACGTTCTTCACCGGCTTCGATCCGAATGACACCAACGCGACCGGCTTCCCACAATCGCTGGCTGGCAGTCTTGGCCAGGGCCGCCAGAGCCTTGATGCCGAAGGCATCACCCGGCTCGCCAACGGTGACACGTTCATTAGCGACGAATACGGCGCGTTCATTTACCGGTTCAATGCGGCCGGCGTGTTGCAATCCACTCTGCCGCTCCCCCAGGCATTGTTGCCCAGGGTTAACGGCACGAACTATTTCACCGCGCTGACCAATCCAACGTCTGGCCGCCGCCCGAACCGCGGGCTGGAAGGCGTGACCGTTTCACCAGATCAACGCCGGCTCTTCGCCGTGCTGCAAAGCCCAACCATTCAGGACGGGGGTGCGAACAACCTCTCGCAACACACCCGCGTGCTTGTCTATGACATTGAAACCGGCTCGCCGAACGTCAATCAACTCATCGGCGAATATGTGTATCAACTCACCCTCAACGGCGACACCACGCGCACCCGTCACACGCCGTTGAGCGAAGTGCTCGCCTTGAACGACCATCAACTCCTCGTGCTCGAGCGTGATGGCATCGGCCTCGGCGGCACCGCCGGTGCCCCGATTTACAAAAAGGTCAACCTGGTCGAATTGAATGGCGCGAGCAACCTCCTCGGCACGGCCTACGACCTCGCGGTTGGCATGGCTGGTCAGGCGAATCTGCCGCTCAGCGGTGATAGCTTCGCCGTCACGCCGAATATCTTCGCCGCGACGGTGAAGGATTTCGTGAGCATCATTGATACGAACCAGCTCGCCAAGTTTGGTCTCAACTCGAGCGCCACCCGCGACACCAACAGCATCACGGAGAAATGGGAAGGCCTGGCGCTGATCCCCATAAACGAAGCCGGCACGCCGAATGACTACTTGATGCTCGTCGGCAATGACAACGACTTCAAGGCTTCCATCGTCTATCACAACGGCGTGGCCGTGGGCACCAACACGACGCTGGTGGATAACATCCTCCTCGCCTACCGAGTCACCCTGCCGGGTGCTCAATTGGCGCTTGCTCCGTCCATCACCACTCAGCCGGCCACCCAGACTGCCAATGCGGGTGCGAACGTGAACCTTGCCGCTGGCGTCACCGGCGCGGGCCTTAATTATCAGTGGTTCAAGAACGGCGTGGCCCTGCGCGGCGCAACCAACGCCACGCTCCTGCTTAACAACGTAAAGGGCAACGTCAGCCTCGACCACACCGGCCCCGGCAGCAGCCGCGCGCCCTATCTGGAACCCACGGACTCTGGTTACGCGTTCATCTCCCTCATCACAGCGGGCGACATCGCCGGCACCAATCCCGATGGCAGCCCCCGCCGCGCAGTCGGTCTGATGGACGGCCTCGGTGCGTATGACAACGGCGACGGCACTTTCACGGTGCTCGCCAACCACGAAATCAACGAGACCCTCGGCATTGCGCGCCGCCACGGCGGAAAGGGTGCGTTTGTGACCCGTTTCGTTATTAACAAGGCCGACCTCCGCGTGCTGAATGCCAGCGACCTCATGACCAACGTGTATGTGTTCAATACGAACACCGCCACGTTCGCGCTCGGCACGAACATCGTGATGGGCCGCTTCTGCTCGGCGGATCTCCCCGCGCCCACCGCGTTCTTCAACGCCGCGTCCGGCAAGGGTTCCACGCAGAAGATCTTCATGAACGGTGAAGAGTTCTCCACCGAATCCCGCGCCTGGGCGCACATCGTCACCGGCCCCGAGGCGGGCAACTCCTGGCAGCTCCCCCGCATCGGTCGCGGTTCTTGGGAGAACATCGTGGCCAGCCCGTTCGCGCAGGACAAGACCATCGTCGCCGGCCTCGACGACGACGGCACTACCGACTCGCAGGTGTATTTCTACATCGGCACCAAGCAGACCACGGGCGCCAACGAAGTCGAAAAAGCCGGTCTCTTGAACGGCTCACTCTACGGCGTGTCGGTGGCCGGCCTCGCGCAGGAAGTCGCCGGGACCACGGCGGGCACGCGCACGTTCACACTGTTCAACCTCGGCGACGTGAGCAACATCGGGTTCAACGACCTCGAGCAGCATGGCAACACGAACGGCGTGACCGCGTTCATGCGCGTGGAGGACGGCGTGTGGGATCCCGCCAACCCGCGCGACTTCTACTTCGTCACCACGGCCAGCTTCACGCTCCCCAGCCGCCTCTGGCGTCTGCGGTTCAACGACATCACCAACCCCGAGGCGGGCGGCGTGATTGATATGCTGCTCGACGGCACCGAGGGCCAGAAGATGTTCGACAACCTCGGCTTCGACAACGACGGCAACCTCATCCTCCAGGAAGACGTGGGCAACCAGGCTCACAATGGTAAGATGTGGAAATATGTCATCACCACGGACACGCTCCTTCAGGTGGTGCAGCACCGCCCGAACCTCGTCACTCCTGGTCAAACTGGCTTCCTCACGCAAGACGAGGAGGCCTCGGGCTTCATCGATGTCACCCACATCCTTGGCTACAAGTCCTACTTGGTCGTGGACCAAATGCACGGCGCTGCCGGCTTTGGCGCGGCGGGTGTC
This sequence comes from Limisphaerales bacterium, assembly GCA_046593035.1. Lineage (GTDB taxonomy): Bacteria > Verrucomicrobiota > Verrucomicrobiia > Limisphaerales > JAYTXL01 > JAYTXL01. Next base: position 12,388 of record JBKJSC010000161.1, read on the forward strand.
CCAGCGGGTGCATCCATCACCGAGTTGGTCGAGAACGGTCAACTCCTGCTCATGGTCGAGGTCGCCAACGGCAACTACACGCTCGTCGCAGGCAACTCCTTCGGCAGCGTGACTAGCGCCGTAGCCACGGTGAGCATCCTCGCCCCGCCTGGCATCGCGGAGACCCTGTTCCGCACCGGCCTGCCCGGAGCGTCGGTGGGCAGCGGCGGCACGCTGATGCTGTCGGTGCCGACCAACTCGGTCTTCGGCACTGGCCCATTCACCTATCAATGGCTCCGGAATGGCGTCGCCATCATCGGTGCGAACAGCAGCACGCTCTCGCTGTCCGGCTTCCAGACCGCCGACGCCGGCGACTTCACGGTACGAATCGGCAATGGTGCTGGCAACGTCACCAGTGTGGCGGTACCCGTGAGCACGGTGGAAATCGGCTTCTTCGGCGGTGTGATTATCAACGGCCCGGCCAACGCGCGGTTCCGTATTGAATACCTCAGCGACATCAGTAATACGAACAGTTGGACCACCCTGACCAACAACGTGGTTCATCCAGGCGGAAAGTTGATCTGGGTGGACACCACTTCGTCCGGACTTACGCGCCGGTTCTTTCGCGCCGTGCCGGTGCCTTAGGTCGCGATCATCTTTGGGTTGTTTTTGGTTGGCAACCCGAAATACAAACTGGCCGTTCCGAGTGGGGCGGCCAGTTTTTTTTGCTCTGGTGAGGTTGATTGTTGCGGGAACGTCACCGCAGGGCCGGTTGAATGTAACAAGGCCAGGGCAGATTTCTCGCGGATTTCGGCGTTGTGCAGAACTGGCCTTGTACCATTCGCGCAACCCGGCGGGATGTCTCCTCGTGTGAGGAGATGGGCGGGTCCTGGTGTTGAAAGTATCGTTTGTGTGCGCCAGGCCCCGTCCTTATTTTAGGCGTCGAACCGGAGACTGGTGCCATCACCACTTTACAGCCAGTGGTTTTATCTCGCCCAGCCCCGGCCCTTTCCGTTAATTCTCCAGTCGAAGCAGCCCATGAAAATGAAACACATTTTGCCCGCACTCATGTTCCTCCTGGCTACGTCCATCGCGGGCTGGAGCCAGCAGCCAGGCACCAAGCTGTGGGAATTTGCCACCGACTATTGGATCGATTCCTCCCCGACGCTCGGCACGGACGGCACCATTTACTTCGGCGCGAGAGACACGAATGTCTATGCGCTCAAACCCGACGGTACCAAGAAATGGGCTTTCCCCACCGGCGGCGGGGTGGAATCTTCGCCCGCGCTCGCGCCCGACGGCACGATCTACATTGGTGCCGAGGATAAAAAGCTCTTCGCGCTCAAACCCGATGGCACGAAGAAGTGGGAATTCGTGAAAGGCGGTTTCAGCATTTCCTCCGCAGCCATCAGCGCGGACGGCACGATCTACGTCGGTTCCTCGGACAAAAAACTCTACGCCCTTAACCCTGACGGCACCAAGAAATGGGAATTTGCCACCGGCGGCCGCGTGGATTCTTCGCCCGCCATTGGCACGAACGGCCTCATCTACGTTGGCTCCCATGACCGGAAATTTTACGCGCTCAATCCCGATGGCACGAAGCGATGGGAGTTCGCCACCGAAGGCCGGATTGAATCCTCACCGGCGCTCGCCGCCGACGGCACGATCTACTTTGGCTCCGATGACAAGAACCTCTACGCGCTAAATCCCGACGGGACGAAGAAATGGCTTTTTGCCACGGGCGATTGGGTGCGCTCCTCGCCGGTGATCGGCGCGGACGGCACGATTTATTTTGACTCGTACGACACCAAAGTCTATGCGCTCAAACCGGACGGCACGAAAAAATGGGAGTTCGCCACCGGCATGTATGTCTTCGCTTCACCGGCGGTTGCGGCGGACGGCACCGTGTATGTCGCCTCGCGCGACACCAAGCTCTACGCGCTGGCGGCGGATGGGAAAAAGCTTTGGGAATTTGCCGCGGGCAGTTCCATCTCCACTTCGCCGGCGATTGGCGCGGATGGGACGATCTATTTCGCGGCGGGCAGCAGGCTCCTGGCGGTCAAAGGCACCACCGGTCCAGCCAGTTCGCCCTGGCCGATGTTCCGTCACAACGCGCGGCGGACCGGCACGGCGGAGAAATAATTACCCGTACTTTCGCCGCCTCATCCGGTTCACGATTTCAATTCCGCCGCCAGTTGTTCCCCCAGCGCTGCCGCTTCCTTGACCACACGGCGCGCTTCGCCGCGCCGGACGGTTTCGCCGACGAACGACACGGCGCGCAAACGGATTTGGTGGCCGAGCACTTCGGCATAAGCGGCCACGGCACTTTGGCAGCCGCCGCCCATCGCCGCGAGGAACGCGCGCTCGGCCGTCACGCACTGCTGCGTGTTAAAATGGTTCAGCCGCTCGCAAATCGTCGCGATGCGTTCGTCGTGTTCGCGAATCTCAATGCCCACCGCGCCCTGGCCCACGGCGGGCAGCATCACTTCGGGTTCGAGACGGATCGCGAGCAACCCGTCGGGCACGGCATCGCCGCGCAGAAAACCATCTGCGCCGATTTTGAAATCGAGCCGCTCCAGACCTGCGGCGGCAAGCACGACCGCGTCGAGTTCGGCCTGCTCGGAAAGTTTGACTAAGCGCGTGGGCACGTTGCCCCGGATCTCGACCACTTTGAATTCAGGCCGCAGGGCGAGCAACTGCGCCTTGCGTCGCGGGCTGCCGGTGGCAACGATCATGCCCGCCGGAAAGTCTTTTAACTTCGCATTCGGCTTGAAGCCCCGCCGCTCCGCCTGACCGGGCGTCCATTCCACGACGATCTGCGCATCGGCTTGTTGCCGGAGAAATTCCGCGTCGCGATAAATCAACACGTCGCGCACGTCCGCGCGTTTGCCCACTGCGCCGAGCTTCAACCCGGACGGCAATTCCGTCGGCAAATCTTTCAAGCTGTGGACCGCGAGATCGGCCTGGTGCTTGAGCAGCGCAACTTCAAGTTCTTTCGTGAAAAGTCCCTTGGGCAGCGAAGCAGAGGAATTGGCAGGGGCGGCGGTCTGCAATTTGTCACCGGTGGTCTTGAGGATTTTGATTTCGAATTGCAGCCGGGGAAATGCCTTGCGGCATTGGGCGAGGACGGTGTTGGCCTGCGCGAGTGCGAGCGCGCTGCCGCGCGTGGCGATGAGGATGGGTCGATCGGGAGCAGACATAAATTATCAGGAAGGCAGGAATACAGGAACAAAACTGGCCGCTGTGATTCGTTCAGACATTCCTCGTTCCGTTTTCAAATTCAACCGTGGCCAAAGGCGAGCCGGGATTGGCCCATCGCGCCCGCGCGGGGTGTGGTGGACAACAACCCTTTGGCTTTTTCGCGGATGATCTTTTCGCACACGACGATTTCTTCGCGCCGTTGTTTGAGATAATCATCGGCGATGGCTTGCAGGTCGTCGATGTTATAGAGATAGACGTTATCCAGAAAGTTCACCTCCGGCTCGACGTCGCGCGGCACGGCAATGTCAATGAGGAGCAGCGGGCGGTTGGCGCGCAGCACCATGAGCGGCGCGAGCTTTTGGCGGTCCAGCACGTAATGTGGCGCGGAGGTGCTGCTGATGACGATGTCGATCTTGCCAAATTCGCCGGCCCATTCGTCGAAATGCACGGCACGGCCTTCGAGTTCTTTTGCGAGGGCCACGGCACGTTCGTGCGAACGATTGGAAACAATCAGGCTGTGCGCCCCGCGACTGAGCAACGCCCGTGCGGTCTTCTCGCTCGTCTCGCCCGCACCGATCACCATCACCTGGCGCTCACTCAACGTGTCGAAAATCTTCTCCGCCAGTTCCACCGCCACCGACGCGACAGACACACTGCCGCGCTGGATGTTCGTCTCGGTGCGGATTTGCTTGGCGACGTTGAAGGCGCGCTGAAACGCCTTGTTCAAACGGCCGCCCGTGTGTTTGTGCTGTAGCGCGAGGTCGTAGGCTTTTTTCAACTGGCCGAGAATTTCCGTTTCGCCCAGCACCATCGAGTCGAGGCCGCTGGCGACCTTGAAGAGATGCTCGATGCTCTGAGGTTCGGCGAGCGTGTAGATTTCGCCGTTGAGCGGCTCGTGATAATTGCGCTGGTCGAGCAGGAATTGTTGCAACGCGGTGAGCGTCTGGCGTGGATCGGCGTTGGTGGCCGCGTAAATTTCCACGCGGTTGCAGGTGGAAAGAATCACGGCCTCGTCCGCCAGACCGGTGGCGCGCAGTTGCCGAAGCGCCTCCAGCCCCGCCTCCTCCGTGAAGGCAAACCGCTCCCGCACCGTGACGGGCGCGGTGTGGTGGCTGAGGCCGATGGCGACGACGGGCATGGCTAGGAAGGATTGTGAATGTTCGACAACAAGTACGATCCCCAGAAGGTCAGCAGGATGAACGCGAAGCCGCCGACAGCGC
>JBKJSC010000120.1:0-10362 GCA_046593035.1 Limisphaerales bacterium
CTTCATCGCTCACATCACTCGGATAACTCGTCGTTCGGATCGTCATCCCGAGCTTATTGCCGGATCGTATTTACAATGTACAGACAATTCTCACGCCAAGTCCATGACAGGCTCTAGGGATTGCGGATGGTCACCATGAACCGGTTCAACAGTTCCGCTTGGTCGCCATTGAGCTTGGCCTCCCCGCGCATCTTCCCCATCCAGTTGTTCCAGTCGAAGTCGTTGTAGGCGGCGGGGTCGTAGAACTGGTGGCACTTGGCGCACTTGCCCATGTAAACATCGCGTCCTTTTTTAATGTCTCCAACTGGAACGACCGCACCAGCCGAATGAACCGGCTGATTATCTGAAACAGTTTCCTTCGCCGACACAACCAGTTGCTTTGGGACGGATGAACGCTCGCTAGATTCAGTTCGGTTCGACGTTTTCGCCGCCGAAAACTTTTTAAGCGCGGCCCAACCGCAGAGCGATCCAACAACGAGAACAATGACCGCGATCGCCACGATGCGGCCCACCTTCCGTCCGCCATTCGCCGGATAATTCGCGGCGCGATCCGGCGGTTGACGGCCCGCGCGCAGCGTCGTCTGGCCCTGGCAATGCGGACAGGCGACCGTGGCACCCGCCGCATCGGCAGGAAATTCGATGTGAGTGCCGCACTGTTCGCAACTGCATTTAGAGAAATTTCCCATCCGTTTCGATTCAGAGATCGGTGCCAGTCATTTTCCAAACTCAGCGGCCACCATTCATTTCTAGCACGCAGCGAAATCCGTACAGGCCGCCCCGGGCGGCGGGCGTGTTGATGTAGCGATACGCCGAGAGCAGATTCATCGGCTCCAGCATGATCCAGGAAGCCCCGCGCAGCACCTTGTATTTGTGGCCGTCGCCATCTTCATTCAGCCAGAGTTTGTGTTCGAGCCGAATTTCCGACGGGTTCATTTCTTTGCGATACCAGTCGTCCACCCACTCAAACACATTGCCGGCGAGATCGTAAATGCCGAACTGGTTTGGGGCGCAACTGCCAACCGGCGCGGTATTTTCACCACCTTCGGGAATAAAGGCTGGCGGCAGATTGCCGATCAGTTTCGGCGGCGGCCACTGGTTGCCCCACGGATATTTGTCCGGGCCGATGGCCGCATCCCATTCCTTGTCGGTGGGCAGTCGGAATTGATCCCGCGCACCAATCCGACCGGACTTCCGCTCCTGCTCCGTCAGCCAGCGACAAAACGCCGACGCTTCCTCCCAGCTCAGATTGCTGGCCGGATGAGTGGGTTTCAAAATGGCTTTGGATCCGGCACGGGTGCCGGTGCTGTCAAGGTACGCCGCGAAATCCTGCCCGCGCGTTTCCCAGATGCTGAACAACACGGCGATTCCCGTAACGGGGACGAACTTCATGCCGAGGCTGTTCTCTAAGGGCTGTTCTTTCGTGGCGGAGATTTTCCCTGGCCTTCCCGGTTCAACGGCTGGCTTGGTCGCGGAAGTCTTGGCTGGATCACATCCGCTGCCCGCCAGTGAAATCAGGAGCAGAAAGAACAGCTTCGTTGTGATGACGGAACCAATTTTCAAGTGCCTGATGTTTCGCCGAGCGGAACCCCATCCGCCAGAAAAAAATATGCTGGGCTTTCCGTTTGCCATCAGAGCCTCCTCTTTGGTCGTGGGCGGTCTTGATGAGAGCAAGCCTTGCGATCAACTGGTTCACACGCGGACGGGTTCAAAAACAGGGGCAAAGGACAGCTTTCAAATTTGGCGCGGACAAGCTTGAAGTAACGTGGCACTTTAGGATAGCAATTGTAGCCGATGAACCCGTTGAAATTATTTCCGTTCCGCGTTCGCCTGGCGGCGGGGTGCTTGCTCCTCGCGCTGCTGCTTTCCGGCTGTTCCTCGTTCGACCACCAGTGGAAGAAAGCGGCGGCTCAACCCGCGACCACGGACATTCTGGGCCGCTGGCAGGGCACGTGGCAGAGCGACGCCAACGGCCACAACGACCCGTTGCGCTGCCTCATCACGCGCAACGATCAGGGGGAATACCAGGCCCGCTTTCACGCCCGGTACCACAAAGTGTTTACGTTCGGCTACACGGTGAAACTCGACGTGATGAAGGCGGCGGACAACTTCCAATTCCATGGCGATGCCAATTTGCACTGGTGGGCCGGCGGCGTGTATCACTACGAAGGGAAGGCCACGCCCACGAATTTCTTTTCCAGCTACCGCTGCAAGTACGACCACGGCACCTTTCTCATGACGCGGCCGCAGTGAAATTCAACGGTCGGCTGGCAACAACAATCCGTCGCGAAGTAGGAGACGACGTGAGGAGTCTCAAACTCACACTTTGGAAAGCGAAAAGATTTGAGACTCGTCACCTCGTCTCCTACATAGAAAAGGTTTTCTTGATGTGCGGTTATACCGGAATCCAGACAGACAAGTTCGTGCCGTCGTTACAGGGTATGCCCAACCACGGTGCAATAGGATTTTTCTTTGAAGCTGCGAAAAACATATTTCCCGCCTTGAGGGCAGAGGCAGATCGCCCTTATGTAGTTAGTTGCCCCGTACAACTCGTCTAGTGGGGGAATGTCCGTCTCTCGTTTATTGTGCTCCATTGCCCACTGCGCGGTAGCACCCTCTAATTGCTTGAGGTTGGCGATGCAAGAATTTCCGCAATGCAGCACCCTTCCTCCCATCCAAAACGAGAACTCCCGCATTAAATCGTTCATCACGGAACGTGGCGGCACCACGAACACGAAGGAAGCATGACCGTGCTTGCTGCACGTCGTGGCCAGCGCGCGCGTTCCAAGCGCATAATTGCCACCGTCGGGACAACGTAAAAGCGAACGGTCGTCCAGAAATCCCGCCAACTCGGCCTCCGTCGGAAGGGCCAAATTGTCTTTGCTGTTCTCTGTGGCCCAGCGGGTGATGGCTTCATCGACCAACACGAGCCGGCTCACACAGTCCTTCGGCAAATTCGCGCGGCGATACGCGGAATAGCCCACCAAGGCCAGTACCACAAGCGCGACAACCACGAGCATCCTCACCGCGACCGATCTGCGCTGTATGAAGTGCGGAAGTTTCATTCGCCACCAAGGTTTGTCAGACGAGCGTATCGCGCTTGCGCCTCGGTGTCCAGAGGCAGACTTCCTAGAAACAGCACGATTTGGAGCGGCGAGCATTGCTCGGTTAGGGACAACTACGAAATCCAAGCCGTGTAATGCTCGGCGCTCCATCCGTGAGGCGGGCCGATTGCTGCACCACGACCGAGAGATTTTGTGCAAAAAACTCGTTTCTTTCGGCGGTTACGAAATATATGCTGATCCGCGTTTCGAGTCAGGTTCCCCGGAATTGACCCGTTCAACTGAACTTGTGACAGTGCCGTGAGACTATGAGTCAGCCGAAGATTTATTATTTCGACAACAACGCCACCACGCGCATCGCGCCGCAGGTCGTGGCCGCGATGAGTCCCTTTCTCAGTGAATACTGGGGCAACGCTTCGAGCGCCTACAAGTTTGGCGCACAGGTCAAAAAGCATCTGGACGCCGCCCGCGAAAAAGTCGCCGCGCTCATCAACGCCGACCCCAAGGAAATCGTCTTCACCAGTTGCGGCACCGAAAGCAACAACTCGGCGATCCACAGCGCACTCGCCCTCAACCCCGGCAAACGCCATGTCATCACCACGATGGTCGAGCACTCGGCGAATATGAACTACGGCGATTTCCTGACGCGCCGTGGATACGAGGTCACCTATCTGCCCGTCGAATCCGACGGCTCGCTCGACCTGCACCTGCTGGACAAAGCCCTGCGGCCCGACACCGCCATTGTTTCAATCATGTGGGCGAACAACGAGACCGGCGTGATTTTTCCCGTCGAGGAGATCGCCGCCATCTGCCGCAGCCGGGGCGTGCCCTTCCACACCGACGCGGTGCAAACGCCCGGCAAAATCAAAATCGACGTGAAGGCGACCGGAGTGGATTTCCTCTCGCTTTCTGCGCACAAGCTTCATGCACCGAAAGGCATTGGCATGCTCTATGTGAAGCGCCAGACGAAGTTTCAGCCTTATCTCATCGGCGGCCACCAGGAGCAGGGCCGTCGCGGCGGGACGGAGAATGTTCCTTACATCGTCGGCTTCGGTGTCGCAGCGGAACTCGCGATGGCCACGCTGGAAGAGGAAAACACCCGCGTCCGCTCACTGCGCGACCGCCTGGAAAGCACGATTCTCCGCACCATTCCCAACACCATCCGCAACGGAGCGAAGGAACCGCGCCTGCCCAACACCTCGAACATCGCGTTCGATTTTATCGAAGCCGAAGCCATCCTGATGCTGCTGGATCAGGCGGGCATTTGCGCTTCGAGCGGTTCCGCCTGCACCACCGGTTCACTGGATCCCTCGCACGTTCTCTCCGCGATGGGCATCAACCCGATGCGCGCACGCGGTTCGGTCCGTTTCAGCCTGGGCATTTACAACACGGCGGAAGACGTCGATTATCTGCTGGAAAAACTCCCGCCGATGATCGCCAAACTGCGCGCCATTGCGCCACCCAACCCCGATCAACCCGGCAACGAACTCGCCCGCAAAGTTGCCCTGGTGGGACACGAGTGAGATTTGGCCGAGGCCATGTGACTGGGATAATTGCCGAACCACGTTCGTTTGTAGCAGCCGTGGAATTGCAAACCCGTTGTTAATCGCATTTGTCCTGTAACTACGGGCGCGGGTGCAGCGTCTCCCGCTTCGTCGCTGATTCCTTGAGACCGCGCCCGGGATTTGCCAGCGAAACGATTCGCGCGTGGCAGTGTTGGTATTGAATCAGCCACAACCGGCCCATTAAATGAAAAAACTTTTCGCCATCTTCGTCGCCGCCAGCGTGGGTTTTGCCGCCGCCTATTTTTACGTCAACAACCAGCAGGCCGACCTGTCCCGAAAGCAACGCACAGATCTGGAAGGCAAATGGAACGCCGAGCGGGAGAAGTTGGAGAAGGAGTTGAAATCGTCCAAGAACCGCGCACCCAAAATCGAGCAAATCCAGACCACGGTGGAAGTTCCAGTCGCGATCAAAACCACGCCCAAGGAAATTCTGGAACGGCTGGTGAAGATCAGGCCAGCCGGCGGCAGCGCGCGTTACCAAAGCATCCGTCAGATCGTGCATCAAATGGAAAACCTGGCCGACTTGGGCCAGGAATCGCTCCCGCACATCCGTACTTTTCTCCAGTTGAACCAGGACATCTCCTACGAACGGGATCGCGAAGAGGACGCCGCCAGCCGGGGCGATGGCACCACCCCGCCCGGCGGCCAGGCGGCGCGTAATCCTCCCGACCCGGGTAACGATCCGCGGCGGCGCGACCGTGGATCATTTGGCGGCGGCGACCGGGGCGACGGTAATTTCAATGGCCTGCCCCGCACCGAAAATTACTACCCCTATTCACTTCGGCTCGGCTTGTTCACCATCGTGCGGGAAATCGGCGGCCCGGAGGCCGAAACCATCCTCGCCGAGGCGTTGGGCACGACCGGACGCGGAGTGGAAGTGGCGACACTGGCCGACTTGCTCGATCAGATGACGCCCAACAAATACCGCGAACTGGCGCTGTCCTCCGCAAAAGAATTGTTGTCCTCGCCACTGAAAGTAGCCAATCCGTCCCGCTTGGACGAAGTTTCGCAAACCTACCTTTATGCCGTGCTGGCGAAATATCAGGACGCCTCGTTTGCCCCCACCGCCCAAACGCTGCTCGTCAGTGGCGAGGGCCACATCGACCGGGGCGCGCTCAATTATTTGACCACCATGCTCAAGGAACAGTCGGTGCCGGCCCTGTATCAGGCTTACAAAGACTCCCGCGTGACCAATCAGTTTGAAAAGGCCCGCGTCCTCAGTTCAGCGATGAATTATGTCGGCGCGAGCCAGACCGCGAATGACATGTTTAAGGAAGTCGTTGGCAACGAATCTGCCGGCCCGGGTCGGTTCTTCGTCATCGGCCAACTGGACAACGGCACCCTCAGCCCACAAGTCATCCAGGCCCGCATTCCCCTGCTCCAGTCCATCAAACCGGCCATCCAGGACGAACGAGTTCAGGCTTTCGTGGATCGCACCATCCAGAATTTGCAAAACAAGTTGAACCCGGAAAACGTGGCGGCGGGCGGAGACGGTGGACGCTTGGGCCGGCGCGGCCAGCCGAAGCCGGGGCGTTGAGTCTGCGAAACATCTTTTCCCTCGCACTCATCGCGCAACTTTTGCGCTCAGGTGGTGATTTACCTCCAGTCTGAAACTAATTTTATGAAAACTTTGATTGCCCTGCTCGTGTCCGCCGGCATCGGCTTTGGTGCCGCCTACCTTTATGTCTCCAACCAAAAAGACGAGCAGTTCAAAAAACAACGGGTGGAGCTGGAGGAAAAGGCCCGCGCTGAACGCGACAAAGCGGATAAGGAATTAAAGCTCGTCAAGAACCGCTCCCCAAAAATCGAGCAAGTCCAGACCACCGTGGAAGTGCCGGTCGCCGTGAAAGCGTCGCCCAAGGAAATCATGGATCGGCTGGTCAAACTCAAACCCGCCGCCGGTACCGCGCGCTCGCAATCGATCCGCCAAATCGTGCATCAGATGGAAAACCTGTCCGACCTCAGCCAGGAGTCGGTGCCGACGATTCGAGGTTTCTTGGCGTTGAATCAGGACGTTGAATACGATCGCCAAACTGAAGATGCCACCCCCGGCGGCGGTGCCAACGTGACGGGAGCCGGCCAGGGTGGCCGTGGTGGTCGCGGCGGCGGTCCCGGTGGTGCGCCGGGCGGCGGTTTCGGGGGCCAGGCACCGTGGCAAAACGCGCTACCGCGCACTGACTTTCTTTACCCGCCCTCGCTGCGATTGGGCTTGATCAGCACCTTGCGTGAAATCGGCGGCGAGCAAGCCGAGCAGGGTCTGGCAGAAGTATTAAGCAGCACCGGTCGCGGCGTCGAAGTGGCCACCGTGGCGAAGCTCCTGGAAGAAATGGCCCCCAACAAGTACCGGGATGCGGCCATCACCGCCGCGAAAGATTTGCTGACGAATCCGCCGAACATTTCCGATCCCAGCCGGCTCGATCAAATGTCCAAGAGCTACCTCTATGCCGTGCTGACGACGTATAACGACACTTCCTTCGCGGGCATAGCGCAGGCCCAGATGGTCAGCGACGACGGTCGCATCGATCAAAGCGCGCTCAGCTACCTCACCAGCACGCTGAAGGAGCAGGCCATGCCGGCGCTGTATTCAGCCTACAAAGACACGCGGATCACCAATCAATGGGAAAAGGCCTCGGTCGTCTCTTCGGCACTCAATTACGCCGGCACCAACCCGCAAGCCAACGAAATGTTCAAGGACGTGATGGGCAATGAACAAAACGGTTTCGCCCGCTACGGTGCTGTGTTGAGTTTGGTGGGCGGCAACTTTGGGCCGATCCAACGCGAATCGCCGACCGACCCGAATGTCATCCGCGCCCGCATGAGTCTGCTGAACTCGGTCACCGTCACGGACGAACGCCTGTCCGGCATCGTCGATGTAACCAAGAAGAATCTGCAAAATCTGCTCGACGGCAAACCGGTGGAAAATGCCTTTGGTGGATTTGGCGGTGGACGGCGCGGTGGCCAACCGGGAAATTAAACCCCTCGGTCACTCAAGCGGTTCTTCCGTCTAATTTTTTCGCCACAGCCCCGCCCAAACGAGCGGGGCTGTTCTTGTTGCAACGCCGGCGCGCGCTGCTCGCGATCAACCAAATCCGTTCACAGCAGCCGTTCCAGGTACACCACATCGAGCCAGCGATTGAACTTGAACCCGGTCTGTTTGAAATGGCCGACCTTTTCAAATCCAAACGCTGCGTGGAGCCGGATGCTCGCCGCATTCTCCGCGTCGATGGCGGCGATGATCGCGTGCAATCCTTTCGCCTGCGCTCCCGCGATCAACGGCGGCAACAGCAGTTTTCCAATGCCCTTCCCCCGCATGTCCGCCGCGACATAGACGGAGTTCTCCGCCGTAAAACGATAGCCGATGCGGGCGTGATACGGGTTGAGCGCGCTCCAGCCCACCACGCGGCCCGCGTCGTCCACCGCGACGAAGACCGGATAACCCTCGCGCGTCCGCTCCTCGAACCACGCGGCGCGCTGTTCGAGCGTGCGTGGCTCGTAGTCATACGTGGCCGTCGTGTGCAACACGGCATCGTTGTAAATCTCCAGAATACCGGGCAAATCGGCAACGGTCGCGGGGCGAATGTGCGGTGTCATGGTTTACGGGCGGGAGCGGGCGGCGTCCCTGATTTCTGTTCGCGCGCTACGATGCGGGCGAGGTAATTCAGTTCACTGGCTTCCGGTTGCAGTTCCAAGCCGAGCAGAAGAATCCTTTTGGCCTGCTCATTATCACCCTGCTTGAGACAAGCCTTGGCCGCCAGCGCGGCGACCGCGCTGGGCGACCAGTCCAACAACGAGGGCTGGGAACGGGAAGACTGGCGGGCGCGCAGAATGGCTTCGATGCTCGCGACTCCCGCCGTCCAACGGGTCGGATTTCGCAGCAGCGCTTCCGCCTCGGACAACTGCTTCAGTTCCTCGCTCGCGGAAGCCGGCAGCGCGACTAAGTTGGTTCCCATGCCGGTAGCCGGGAAAAAAATCGAAGGCGACGGGCGCTCGCTGAGATACATCTCCAACCGGGCGGCAGAAATGTTGGTGCTCAGACGCACCGCGAGCTGGCTTTCCAAATCGGGATTGATGGTGGAGAACTGCCCGAAAACAGACTTCAACAAACCCTTGTCGAGCCGGGCAAGCACGCCGCGTTTATCGATCGGCGCAAGGTCCGCCTGAAGGGTCCGCTCGTCATATTGGAACAGCAGCGGCGAGCCTTTGCCGAGAAAGAACGCGCGTGGCGCCTCGTATTCCAGCACGGGAAATTCGTCCGATTGCAGCGCGGCGTTCTCATCGGGAATCGCAAAACCGGTGCGCTGCGAAGCCAGTTGCCGCACCCAGATCGTCTCCGGAGTTTTCAGGCCGATTTCCTCCAAATCCTTGCGCGGCGCTTCGCGCGCGAACACTTTGCCGTACACCTCCGGCGTGGATGGCCACGGCCGCGTGGAACCGATTAGGATGATGTCGCCCTTGTCGGCGTCCCAAACTTCCATGTACGGAAACACGGAACTGAAGGTGTTCAACACGAGCGCGATGATCCCGTCGTGCATCTCGTAAATGTGAAACCATTGCGCCATGACGCCGCCTTCCTTGAGCCGGCTTTCGGCCAGCCGGTAAAATTCCTGGCTGAACACGCTGCCCACGCCAACCATCCACGGATTCGACGGCTCGCTGATAATCACGTCGTATTTCTGCGGGCTAAGTTTCAGCACCGTGCGCGCGTCCTCGTTCCAGATGCGCGCGCGTGGATGCGTCAGCACGCCGCGATTCCACGGCTCGAAAAACTTTCCGGCGCGCACCACCGGCTCGCAGTTTTCCGCGATGGTCAGCTGTTCAATGGGATGGCCCAGCACCGCGCCCGCCGTAATGCCGCTGCCGAAGCCGAGCACAAACACATGCTTGGCATCAGGCCGCGCGAGCATCGGCAAATGCGCCAGGAGATATTGCGTCGCCAGATCGCCCTGGGTGGTGGCATCCACCTTGCCGTTGATGCGCAGGCTTATTTGGTTCGTCTGGCTGCTGATCTGGGCTTGTTCAACCGACACCGTGGCGTCTGCTGCGTCTTCATAGAACAACAGTTTGACCTGCTGACGCCGCTGTTCCAACGGCGCGCGCGACGCTTCATTCTCGCGCAATCGAAAAATGCCGGAACTCAACACGTATCGCCAGCCGTCGCCGCCCGTCAAGCCGATCACCGCCAGCGCCAGCGCCACGACGGCGGAAGCGAGCAACGCTTTGCGCTGCTGTCTGGCCCGCGCCGTCGCCAACGCGGCGAGACTCAACACCAGGGCCAGCGTGGCAAAGGAACCGCGCAGCCCCAGGTGCGGCATCAAAACAAATCCGGTGAGCAGCACGCCCGCGACCGCGCCCAGCGTGTTCCACGTCAGCAAGCGGCCCACGCGTCCACCGAGACTCGCCTCGCCGCCGGACACCGCGCGGATGCACAGCGGCAGCACCGAACCGAGCAACCCCGCCGGCAAACCGAGCACAATCAGCGACATGATCGCCGTGAGCACTTGATGGTAGCGATAGCCCATCTGATTGCGGGCCAGTCCATTTTTGGCGACGCGATAAAACTCCACCCATTGCTCAATGGACAACACGAGCAGTCCGATCAAACCGGCGGCGACGAGCAACAGAACAATGGCCGTGGTTTCATGGCGCAACTGCCGGAAGCGCGGCGAAGCCACCACCGCGCTGCCCAAACCGATGCCGAGAATAAACGCCATGAGCACCGTGGCGAACGCTTGCAACGA
>JBKJSC010000156.1:0-8970 GCA_046593035.1 Limisphaerales bacterium
GCGCAACATCGCTCGAAAATCCCGCTCCAAAACGCGCGCCCGGCGCAGATACTTGTTTCGCATTGCCATTCCTAGTGTTCCAGCAGGTTCCCACCCGCTCAACTAGGAAAGACCCAATAGAACTATGGCCGCTCGACGCCAGCGAAGCGCTCTCCCTCTCCCTCACCCTCTCCCGCTGGGAGAGGGAACAGCCGTGGGAAGTTTTCTTGAAATTCGCGCGCAACCGCCCAGCCGTCAGCGCCGGATGGCGAGCGTTTCTCCCTCTCCCAGCGGGAGAGGGCCGGGGACAGGGAGAACGTCGCCACCTGAATAACGGCCACAGTTTTATTGAAACCGCTCTAAAGGGAGTGCGATTTGCGAAATGAAATGCCGCTCCTGACGAAGTTTGAACTATTTTTTCACCGTAACACTACAAAACTGCGGGGCATAAAAAGCGCGGGGCGAGAAGGATTTTTAAGGTTCTTCTTTCGGGAATATTTATTTACAGAAATTCGCAAGGCTGCTTTCCTAAACTCATGATAAGCCTCTGCTTCCAAAAGTCACCTGTGTACGCGGTGTCATATATCAATAGTTAGCCTCATTCGATATGAACAGTTCCGAAACACTCCAGCCTGTATCTCGTCCTCCGGCTGCGGTCATCGCAATGAGCATGTTGTGGTGCTTGTCCGGCTGCTTGGAGTTTTTAATTTGGCTCATTGAGCGAGAGGTCTTCTATTTGATAGTTGTGCTCATTGCCGCAGTGTTTACTGTGCTCATCCTCAAGGGTGTTCGATGGGTGTTCTGGGTTAATTTGGGACTTTTCTCTTTATCGCTCGGAGTCACGATGCTTCAGCTTCAGATGCCGGGTTGGGCATACGGCACGCCACCGATGCTTTTGTGGATTCGTGCTTTCATCGCTGTTGGTATTATTATCCTCCACCAGTTTCCTTCGCTCCGGCAGTGGTTCGGGATTCGAGGGTGCGGAAAGCGATGGCAGGTCATTTTTTGGTTGTTGGTGGCGGGATTGACAGCTCTCGGACAGTATATTTTACCTACGATCAAGGCCCTCAGAGGCTAACCATTCTCTGCCGCGAACGACGGCGGGCCGTCGCTGAACTTGGGATCGTTTTCCAAGGTCATTGGACGCGCTTCCGATACACCCGCACGTAATCCACCACCATCGCCTGCGGGAATTTCGTGTTCCCGTCCGGTGGGCCGGGCCATTGGCCACCGACGGCCAGGTTGAGCAGCAGATGAAACCGCTGGTCAAAGGGCGCGGGAAATTTCGCCGCCTTCGCTGGCCAGTTCGTTTGCGTTTGAAACTGCTTCCCGTCCACATACCAGCGGAACACACCCGACAATGAAAAAGCCCGCGCGGAGCGGGCTTGTATCCGGGGAAACCGAAAATTGAAATCGCTCAGGCGCGTTCCATGTATTTGCCCGTGCGCGTGTCGATTTTGATCCGCTCGCCGGTCTTGATGAAGAGCGGGGCCTGGACGGTGATTCCCGTCTCCATCGTCACCGCCTTCTGCACGTTGTTGGCCGAATCGCCCCGGACGCCATCAGGCGCGTCCTTCACGGTCAAGATCACGCTGGAGGGCAGTTCGATCGACACCGCCTTGTCCGACACGAAGGTCATCGTGACCAAGGCATTTTCGATGAGAAAATTCTTGGCATCGCCGACAATTTCCTCCGTCACGGTGACGGTTTCATACGTATCTGGATTGGAGAACACGTAGTCTTCGCCGTCCTTGTAGCTGAATTCCATTTTGACCGTGTTCATCGGCACCACGTCGATTTTTTCCGTGGAGCTGAAGCGCACGTCGGACGACTTGCCGGTCTTGATGCTGCGGATGCTGGCCTGCACGAAGGCGCGCAGGTTGCCGGGCGTGCGATGCTGGCTGTCGAGCACCACGGCGACGTCGCCGTTGTAAACAATTGCCATGCCTTTTCGGAGATCGTTTGCGGTTGCCATAAAAATTAATCGATGTACTTAAAATATCCGCCGTCCGGGTGTTTCGCGGGATCAGCGGAAGCGGGAAACTAGCGAACCAGTGCCTGATTGCAAGCGCAGATTTTGGGTTACGGCCGGGCGCAACCATGCAGCGGAAAACCACGCACAGGCGCGAATTCATTTCAAATCCGCAGGAAGATTTTCCGGCGATGCATCCAAAGGAGCAGCAGCCAGAACACGAACAGCGTGGCCGCGCCGTGGAGGAAAGGTTCGTAGGGCGCGCCGAAAATCTTGAACGCGTCCTGACCGAAATGGGTCTTGAGTGCCTTGGCGATGAAGCCGTCGAAGAGATGCGCGATGCAGTAGGCCGCGATGGAGTTGATGCCGATGACGATGAGCGGAAAAACCCACGCGCGCCGTTGCCACATATCCACGACCGCGTAGAAACCAGCGAGCAGGAGAAAACACCAGCCGCCACTGAACAACACCCAGCTCGGCGTCCAGATGCGTTTCACCACGGGGCAGATACCGAGCGCACCGAGCAGCCAGCCGCCCGCCAAGCAGATTCCGCCCGCGATGACAAACCACCGAATCTTGGAAGCGGGCGTGCAGTTGCAGCGAAACACGCCGCCAGCGTGAAGGCCGAGAATCATTGTGGCCAGCGTGGGAATGAAACTGAGCGTCGCATAACCGCCGCCGTTGAACTCAAAAGTTTTTTCGCGCGGGAACAGGTTCAGCCACCATTGATCGAAGGCCCACGCGAGATTGCTGTTCTTGTTCCAGTGCGCGGCGAAGCCGGTGAGCCGGTGATCCGCGAGCCACGCTTCCTTCACACCGACTTTGGCGTAGTCGAAGTCCGCACCGGGCAGCGGATAGAGCGCGAAGGCCGCCCAATAGCCGACGAGCAGAACGCCCAGCGCAATCCACAGGTCGCGCGGCGGACGAAAGCCAAGGAGAAACAGAATGCCGTAGCCGAGGCCGATTTGCGAGAGCGTGTCCTCGAAAGTCCAATTGGTCAGCGGCCGGCCAATCGAACGCAGGAAAACGCCGAGCAAAATCAGCGCGAGTGCGCGGCCCAGCGCGTGCAGCCACATGCGACGCGGCGTCTGGCCTTGCGCGGCCCGGCTGGCGATGGAAAACGGCAGCGCGACGCCGACGAGAAACGAAAACGACGGCTGGATCAAGTCATGCAGCGAACAACCAATCCATTCAACGTGCGACTGGTGCCAGGCGAGGAATTTCCAAAAGCCGCTTTCAGGAATCGCATTGGACACGGCGCGAAGACGCAGCACCTCAGCCATCATCAGGAGCATCACGAAGCCGCGGTAGGCATCCACCGACGAGAGGCGCGGCGGCGATGGCGCGGTGGCGGAGGAATTCATTCCCGTTGGATAACAAATTCTCCGGAGCGAGACAAGCGCGGCAGAAAAGGAATCTTGCGCCAGCAAAACACCGCGCTTTGCCCGGCGGTTAAACCTAACGAGGCGGCGCGCTGCTGCTCAAGTTGGCAGTGAATGATCGGCAGAGGTCGATGAAGGTTTCTTCCTGCAAGCTCAACCGCCGGCCGCGCCAGAGCAGGACGCCCCAGTTCCGTTTGAGTTTGCGCTTGCCGAGCGGGAGCGAAACGAGCGTCTGCTCCGCCAATTCCTTTTGCGCGATCCACGGAGCCAGCACGCTCACACCCAATCCCAGTTTCGCGAGCTCCTTGATGGCTTCCATGCTGCCCAAGTCCATGACGGTGTTGAGCACCATGCCTTCGCGTCGAAAATAATCTTCAATCAAACGCGAGGTGTAGCTGCCCTTGTTGTAGAGGATGTAATTCTGCTTGGGAATTTCCTCGCGCGTCACCTGCCCCGCCACGGCCCACGGGTGCATAGGGCCGACGAGAAACTCCAGTTCATCGGTGAACAGTGGGCGAAATTCAAATTGATCTTCATGCTTCGGTTCGAGGGTGATGGCGAGGTCCACCCGGTTCATCCGCAGCAATTCCATCGCCTCCTGCGCGTCTTCGGGTTCAATGGTGATCAGGCTTTTTGGAAAGCTCTCCTTAAACTCCCGCAACACCGGCGGCAGAATGTAATGGCACGCGGTGGTGCTGGCACCAATGCGCAAGCGCGCCTGGCCCCATTTGCCCAAGTGTTCGAGCGACGCCCGCGCGGCAGCCATCTCCGTTAGAATTTTATTCGTGTGATGCAGTAACTGCTCGCCCGCCTGCGTCAGGGAAATTTTTTTGCCCACCTTGTCCAAAAGACGACAGCCCGCGTCGCGCTCCAGCGCCTTCATGGAATGGCTCACAGCCGATTGCGACAGGTGAAGATGTTTGGCGGCGAGGGTAAAACTACCCGTGCGGGCCAGCGTGGAGAAGGCGCGCAGTTGTCGGCTGTCGAGCGGCAGGCTCATAGATGAATCCGATTCATAGTTTCCATGCTACGCATCAAAGCAATCGTCAAGCCAGTGTGATCTAAGATCTCCACGCGCGGCATCACGAAAGCAAATTCTCCGGGCCGCGCTGGCTAAAACAGCACATTCTAAAAATCGCCCGCAGCATTCTCGCCGACCATTCACGGACCGAACGGACGCTTGGCATCGCGAAGCTGGGCGGTTTCCCATTCGCGGAACAAGCACACTTCCCCGTCGCAACAACAGCCAGAACGCTTATATGAAGGCCGCTCATCGCCGCCATGAATAGTTTGTCCGCCACACTTGGCGCGCTGGCATCTGCCTAGCTAAAGCCACGCTGACGCTGAACGACGGCGTCAATGAACGACGTGGAAAAAACAAACACATCAGGCTGGTTGCGCTCGACCAAACCCTTGCGGGTCGGGTTTGTGCCGCTGACCGATTGCGCGCCGCTGGTGATGGCCCAGGAACTGGGGCTGTTCGCCAAATACGGTCTGTCGGTAACCTTGAGCCGGGAAATCGGCTGGGCCACCGTGCGCGACAAAATCATTTACGGCGAACTCGACGCCGCGCACGCGCTGGCCGCGATGCCCTTTGCGGCAACGCTCGGTTTGGGATCCATGAAATGTGACTGCCTTGCCGGCCTCGTTTTGAATTTGAACGGCAATGCCATCACTCTCTCGCGTGACCTTTGGACACGGGGCGTGCGGGATGCAAAAACATTGCGCGAGGAAATTGACTGCGGGCACGGAAAAAAAATCTACACGTTCGGCGGCGTGTTTCCGTTTTCCTCCCACAACTTTCTGCTGCGCGAATGGCTGGCGACCGGCGGCATTGATCCCGACCGCGATGTCCGGATCATCGTCGTGCCAGCTCCGGCGATGTTTGAAAATCTCAATTCCGGCAACCTCGATGGCTATTGCGTCGGCGAGCCGTGGAACTCGGTCGCCGTGCAAACCAAGCTGGGCTGGTGCGCGGCCACCAGCGTGCAACTGGCACCGCTGCATCCGGAAAAAGTGCTGATGGTGCGGCGTGCCTTTGCGGAGAAATTTCCGGACGAACATCTGGCGTTGATCGCCGCGCTGATTGAGGCCTGCGCCTTTTGCGACCGACCGGAGAATCGCGACCAAGTAATTGCGACCATCGCCAATCCCAAATATGTCAACGCCAGCGTCGATGCCTTGCGCAGTGGTTTGATGGGCCGTTTCGATTTTGGCAATGGCCGCGTGGAAACGCTACCGGATTTCAACGTCTTCTCCCGGCACGACGCCAACGAGCCAACGACGGCCAAAGCCGCCTGGGTTTTGCGCCAGTTCAAGAATCACGTTGCCGTGCGCCATGATTTGCTCTCG
Organism: Limisphaerales bacterium; assembly: GCA_046593035.1. GTDB lineage: Bacteria > Verrucomicrobiota > Verrucomicrobiia > Limisphaerales > JAYTXL01 > JAYTXL01. The sequence goes on from JBKJSC010000156.1 coordinate 5,686, forward strand.
CGAATGGAGACCACCGCGAACGTTTTCCGCGCCGACCTTTTTCACCAAGCCAGCCAGCTCGTCGCTTCAACCCAACCCAACGAAACCAAACCCTATGAAGAAACCGTCCTCACTTACTAAATTGAACCGTCGCCATTTCCTTGGCCAGACCGCGAAAGGCCTCGGCCTCGCCGCTCTCTTCGGCGGCCTGCCCAAGGGCTGGGTCGGTACCGCCTACGCCAACGATGCGCCGGAGACCGCCAAGCTCCGTTGTGGCATCATCGCCCTCACCGATTGCTCGCCGCTCGTGATCGCGGCGGAAAAGGGTTTCTTCAAGAAATACGGACTCGACGTAACCATCGCCAAGGGCGCGAACTGGGCCGCCATCCGCGACTCGCTCTCCTCCGGCGACAATCAGATGACGCACATGCTCATCGGCATGCCCATCGCTTCGACGATGGGCCTGCTGGGTTCGCCGAAGAAGCCGATGGTGATTCCGTGGCTCTTAAACCGCAACGGCCAGGCCATCTCCCTCAAGGCCGATTTGAAAGGAAAAGTCGGCGCGGATCCGAAAGCGCTGAAGCCGTTCGTCGAGAAGGCCAAGAAGCTCGGCGAACCGCTCACTTTTGCGATGACGTTCCCGCCGGGCACCCACGCCATGTGGATGCGCTACTACCTCGCCGCCGGCGGCATCAATCCGGACAAGGACGTTTCGCTCATCACCATTCCTCCGGCGCAAATGGTTTCCAACATGAAGATCGGCAAGATGGATGGCTTCTGCGTTGGCGAACCGTGGAACGCGCGCTCAATTGCGGACAAGATCGGCTTCACCTCCGTCACCACGCAGGACATCTGGAAGGATCACCCGGAGAAGGTCTGCGCTTTCACCGCCGAGTTCGCCGAGAAAAATCCCAAGACCGTGAAGGCCGTGCTCAAAGGACTCCACGAAGCAAGCGGGTGGCTCGACGACATGAACAACCGCCCGGAGCAGTGCGACATCGTCAGCAAGCCCAACTTCATCAACTGCGACAAGGACATCATCCTGGGCCGTTTGCTCGGCAAGCTGGATTACGGCGACGGTCGCTCAATTCAGGACGAGTTCTACATGCACTTCAGCAAGCGCAACTGCAATTTTCCGCAGCCAAAGTTCGCCAAGTGGTGGCTCACGCAATTCCGCCGCTGGGGCATGGTCAGCAGCGCGCCCGATTACGAAGGCGTCGCCAAGCAGGTCATGCGCGGGGACATTTACACCCAAGCGATGAAGGAAATCGACATCACGGACCGCGCGCAGGACGACTCCGGATGGTCGATGTTTGACGGTGTAAAGTTCGATCCAAAAGACGACTTGGAAGGTTACGCGAAGGGCTTTGCCGTGAACTCGCTCAAACATTGATTCAATTCCCGCCGAAACCCCGCCGCCTCTCCCCGCTGCAAAGGGGCAGGGCAAAACAAATCTGAACATGAACCACGCCGCCACTGATCGCCGCACACTCTGGAGGCAAGCCTTTCGCCAGCGTTCCGTCTGGCTGCGCGCGCTCAAGCTCGGTCTCACGGCCGGATTGCTCCAAGCGACGATCAACCAAGGCGATCATTGGCTAAACCACTCGGTGGACCGGACTGTTCTCCTCAAGACCATCGTTTCCCCGCTGATTGGTTTCGCGCTCGTGCTGGTATCCGCCGCCGAGACGTGGGTGCAACGAACCGAAGAACAACAAACGTCATGAACGAATCCAAACTTAAGAAGCTCGACTGGCTTTTGTTGCCGCTCCTTGGCGCGCTGTTTTGTGTCGGCCTCTGGCACGCGGTGGCGGGGGAAAAAGTTTACGCCCTCAAAACACCGGCCACCGGCCTCGAGGAAATGCACGCCAGCCTGGTGCAAAGCCTCCCGAACGGCGAAGCTGTTTGGAAGACCATCCAGCCCGCCGTCACCGCCGGACGTTACGAGCAGATCAAAAAAATGCCGGAGGGCTTGAAACTTTGGGAATCCATCCAATCCCACTTGGATGAAAAGCGCGTCGGCCTGATCCCGGCGTTGCCCAACGTCGAGGAAACCTGGCTGTCCAGCAAGCCCTACATCGTTGCGCCGTTTGCCAGGCGCGGCGAAATGGACCAGGGCATCCTGCGCTTCACCTGGTATTCGCTGATCCTCGTGGCCAAAGGTTACGCACTGGCGTTGCTCATCGGCACGCCGATCGGCTTTTTCCTCGGACTTTCCAAGACGTTCAGCAAGACGTTCGATCCGCTCATACAAGTGCTGCGCCCCGTGTCGCCACTGGCGTGGCTGCCATTGGGTTTGGTGCTGTTTCTCGACGCGGGCAAGCAGGCGAGCGAACTGGGCGCGCTCTTCACCATCGCCGTTTGCTCAATGTGGCCCACCGTGCTCAACACCGCTGTGGGCGTACGTGCCGTGCCGCAGGATTACTTGAACGTGGCGAAGGTGCTCAAGCTCTCGCGCACCAAAACGCTTTTCAAAGTGCTCATTCCCGCGACGCTGCCCTACATGTTCACGGGTTTTCGCCTGAGCCTCGGCATCGCGTGGCTTGTGATCGTCGCGGCGGAAATGTTGACGGGCCGTCCGGGTGTCGGTGGCTTTCTCTGGCAGGAATACAACTCCCTGATCTATGAGCACATCATCCTCTGCATCCTGACCATCGGCCTCGTGGGCTTCGTGCTCGACCGGTTGATGAGCGTGGTGGAACGCCGGTTCAAAACCGCATGAGCATAGCGATGAAAGTAACCAGTAGATCAGTAATCGGTAAACCAGTGACCAGCGAGGCAAGTGCGATTACTGGCCCACTGGTTACTGGTTCACTGATTACTGATTACTGATCCAACATGGCCTATCTCGAATTAACTAACGTCTCGAAAAGTTTCGGCGGTTCGCCGGTGCTGAAGGACATCAATTTGTCCGTCGAGAAAGGCGAGTTCGTCGCCATCGTCGGCTTTTCCGGCGCGGGCAAGACCACACTCATCTCGATTATCGCCGGGCTGCTCAAACCGGATTCCGGCACCGTGCAGCTCGAAGGCCGGGAGATGGACGGCCCCGGCCCGGATCGCGGTCTGGTCTTCCAGAACTACTCACTGCTCCCCTGGCTGACTGTGTTTGAGAACGTGAAGTTGGCCGTGGATCAGGTTTTCGGCGACCTGCCGGAGGCCGAACGGGCCGCGCGCACGCAGAAATTTATTGAGCTGGTCAACCTCGCCCCCGCACGCGACAAGAAGCCCGGCGAACTCTCCGGCGGCATGAGGCAACGCGTCAGCGTCGCGCGCACGCTGGCGATCAATCCCAAGGTGCTCCTGTGCGAC
>JBKJSC010000125.1:0-12434 GCA_046593035.1 Limisphaerales bacterium
ATGCGCAGGCCGGGCTGGAGAAACGAGCGCGGCACCCAGGCGGGCGCGAGGCGCAGCAGGCCGCCGGTGCGGGAGAGTTCCGCGCCGACTTTGCCGGCGGTGTTGGCCTTGATGGTGCGGAGTTGATTGACGGTGTTCATGGTGTTGTTGGAGTAATCAGTTTTCAGTGATCAGTAATCAGACGGGTCACAAAGCGGCCGGTTTCTTGGCGAACCATTGGACGAGATGACATTTCTTGCAAACAAGGTTCACGCCGCCGCCAAGGTTCGGACTTTCGTTGAATTGCTTCCCATGGCAATGCACGCATTCGACTTGAATGCCTGCGGCGGCGAACTGGCCGGTCTCCATCGCCGCAGCCGCCGCGGCCTTGAAGACGCGTTTGACTGCTTTGAATGTTTTCGTGATGCCAGCCATGGTTGCTTGCCGTTTCGGTTCCAAGTGAACTCGATTGCGCCGGGATTTCCAGCCTAAACTCGCGCGGCATCACTTCGCGAACGCGGGATGATTCTTCCGGCCGCTCGATTCGATGTACGCCAGTAGGTCAAGAATTTCCTCCTTGGTCAGCGTGTTGATCAGCCCTTCTGGCATCGGCGAAAGCTTGGAAGCTTCGCGTCGTGTGATGTCCGCTTTCAAAATTTCCACGCGCTGCGGTGCGAGCGGGTTGATCATCAGCGCCACTTTGGTCGCGTCTTCGTCCACAAGGCGGCCCGTGAAATCCTCATCGTTCTTGGTGACGATCGTGGTGCTTTGATACTGGTCGGAGATGACCTTGGACGGCTCGAGGATCGACTCCAGCAAATCGCGGCGGCTGAACCGGCTGCTGACCGCCGTGATGTCGGGGCCGACCGCGCCGCCTTCGTTGCCAAAACGGTGGCAGGCCAGACACTGCGCGGCATTGAACGCCTCTTTGCCCTTCGCGAAGGAACGACCCTTGCCGGCCTGGCCGAGGAGCGGCACGAGGTCCCCGGTTTTCCAATCCTGCACGAAGGAGCGCGGCGCGGCTGCGGGCTTGGGCGGCGGGGCGGGTTGCGCAATCACTGCCGCCAGTTGCTGCTGTTCTTCCGCGGAGAGCGCGGCGACGACTTCCCGGCGCAGTTGCGCGATCTGATTCGGAAAGCTGGCGCCGAGCGAGAAGGAACGCCCAACGTCGGCGAACCATTTCACCAACCCGCCTTCGGATTCATCGGTCTGCATGATGGTGTTGAGGCGGGTGAAATAATAGCGGCGTTGGTCGAGGGTCCAGCCGGTTTTAAGGTTGCGCAGGCTGAAGAGGTAATCCAACTGCACCTGAATCTTGGGCTCATGCTGGAGCATGACCAGCGATTTGGTGATGACCGTGGGCACTTCGAGATAGATCAACAACTGGCACAACTCGCGATTCGCCGCGTCATCCATGGCGGGATAATTCGGGTCCAACTGCTCAATGACGGCCATGGTCTGAAAAGGATTGGGCTTGCCGAGGCGCGCAAACGCGACTTCATACGTGCGCAGCAATTCCACGCGTTGCGGCGCGGCCAGACTGGTGAAGGAGAATTTCAGCAGTTGGTTGACCAGGCCGGCGGCGTCCTCTTTCACGCCCGATCGCGCCAGGGCGAGCAGCGCGGTGAGTGCAGCCCGGGGCTTGGATTCTTTCAGCGCACGTTCCCGCCACAGTTTTACGTCCTGGCTTTCGAGGGCGACGCGGGCGGCGTAACGAATCCAGCGATCCTCGCTGTTCAGATGCAGCCAGACGAAATCAATCGCCTTGGGATCGCGGTGGCCTTGGAACGCTTCGAGTTGATGGCGCAAGATGCGCGCGGCGACGGCGTCCTTGGCGGCTAGCAGTTGTTTCGCGGTCTTCGACGTTTCGGGTTGCGACGGATTCACGTGCGTGACGCGATACAAACCCGACTGCGTCCCGCGTCCGCCGGTGATGAAATACATCGCGCCATCGCGGCCGATTTCAAGATCGGTCACGTTGAGCGGCTTGCCGGTGATGAAGGGTTCAAAAGTCGCCGTGTAGCTCGCCCCCGCCGACTCGAAATGCACAGCGAGGATGCGCCCGTAAGACCAGTCCATCACGTACAGAGCCTTTTGATAGGCCGGCGGAAACTTCGCGCCGGTTCCGAACTTCACGCCAGTTGGCGACCCAACGCCGACGTTGACCGTCGCGGGCAAACTGTCCTGGTAATACTCCGGCCATTTCGCGGTGCCTTCGCGGAAGCCTTGATCGCCGCCGCTCACGAGGTGAAAGACGCGGGTCGGACGATACCACGGCGTGCCCCAGTCCCATTCCATGTCACTGTCGAAACCGAACAGTTCACCGTCCGGATTGAAGGCGATGTCGTAGGTGTTGCGCTGGCCGGACGCGAAGAGTTCGGCGTTCTTGCCGTCGGCATCCATCCGCACCACGAAACCGCCGGGCGGTTTGCGGCCCGCGCCAAACCCGTTGCCGTCCTCCGCGCGGGGCAACACGAGATCGTCCGCGTAATTCCGGTGCGGCGAGGTCGGCAGAATGTCGACGGGCACGTTCACGAAGTTGCCGCAGACGATGTAAAGTTTTTTGTCCGCTCCGAGCACGATGCCGTGGGAGCCGTGTTCGCCGTCGCCACCTTCCCAGCGACGGATCAACTCCACGTTGTCATACTGGTCGTCGCCATCCGTGTCGCGCAGGCGATAGAGGTGATAGCCTTCCTTGCCGCGGCCGTTCACGTAGAGACTTTCGTTGGCGTAGAGCAAGCCCATTGCGCCGCGCACGGGCAGATCAATGGGTTCCATTTTGGCGATCTGGCCCTGGGCGTCGAGCGTGACGCGCTGCATCGGTTCGCCGCCTTGAGGTGAAATGATCAACCGTCCCTTCGGGTCAACGGTCATCGCCACCCATGAGCCTTCGCCGGGCAGCGCCGTGCGCAGCAACTCCACCTGGAAACCGGCGGGCCGGAAAAGTGATTCGGCGGGCGTGGCGGCCTTGCCGTTGGAGGCCACGGCAGTGGCGAAGACATTGCCCCACGGTTGGTCGCCAAGCTTGGCCAGGGTCGCGGGCTTGGCCCAATCCGTCGCGGCGAAACCGGCCGTTAGCCAGCCGTCGGCCTTGGTCAGGGAGCTGAACCAACTGCTGTCGGTGACGATGGACATTTTCTTTTTGTCCGGCAGCGTCACTTGCAGCCGGGCGACGAAAGCGGCGGGCCCGCCATGATTTTGGGCGCGGACCGCGAGGACGTTTTCGCCCGACTTCAACCAGCGTGCGACGTTCACCTTCGCGGCTTGCTGCCATTCCTTGCCACTGGCCACCGATTCACCATTAAGGAAGACTTCCATCTCGTTGTCGCAACTGGCCATCAGTTCCGCAGCGGTGGGCTTTTCCGCGAGGGTAAAAGTCTTCCGTAAAAAACAAACCTCGTCCTCTTGCGGGTCTTTTCCGTGGTTGTCATGCCAGATCCACTCCGGGGTTTGCGCGGGCAGGCTGGCGGCGGCGAGCAGGGTGGCGAGTAAAATGGTAAGGCGCGTAATTGAAAAATTCATGGCATTGTTGACGGCAAAGACCCGGTTTTTGTTCGGGATTGGTCGGCAACATATTGGTTTCATTCGCGCCGAAGCAAGGGATTTCACGCGCGCCCGCCGTGACAAATTGCTTGTTGCCTGCCCAACGCTCCGCTTCAATCGCGGTCAACCATTTATCCAAATCTATGAGCGCTGAAAAACGTCTGTTGGAACTCAAACTCGAACTCCCCACCGCCCCCAAGCCGGTCGCGGTCTATAAATCCGTGGTCATTGTCGGCAATCTCGCCTACGTCTCCGGCCACGGCCCGTTGAAGTCGGACGGCACGATGATCGTGGGCCGCGTGGGTGCGGACTTGGATCTCGCGGGCGGCCAGGCGGCGGCGCGACAGGTCGGTCTGGCAATTCTGGCGACGCTGCGGGCGCAGTTGGGAAGTCTCGACCGCGTGCAGCGATTGATCAAAACGCTGGGCATGGTCAACAGCGCGCCGAATTTTTACGATCACCCGAAAGTCATCAACGGTTTCAGCGAGTTGATGGCCGAAGTGTTCGGTGCGGAAAACGGCATTGGCGCGCGCAGCGCCGTGGGGATGGGCCCGTTGCCCGGCAACATCGCGGTGGAGGTGGAGGCGATCTTCGAGCTGAAGTAGCCGCCGAAAATCGCGGCGCGTGTCAAGGTAGCGCCAGCCGAATGCTCCCGGAGGCCGGAGGTAGCGATGGTGGCGTGGAAGGGTTCGGCTTAGTCGGACGATCGTTGTTCGCCGCCACCAAGGTTGGAACCGAGCCGCCCGTTGTGTTGGTGCTGACAACACTGTTCGTTGCGCCGGAAACGGAATTGGTCTGAGCCGTCGTTTGATTGGTTCCCGTAACTATTTTCCCGAACGATCCGATCGCAGCAATTGGAGTAATTTGATTCGGGGAAAAGATCGTTTGTGTTTGAACCGAACGATTGTCCTCCACGGGTTGACCAAACCGCGCGCGCAAATGGCGGAACTGGAGCAACGACACGAAGTTGATGGTGGTATTGTTGACGCTGGTTCCCGCCGGCTCCGCGCCGGCATTCCGATCCACGGGAGCTTGACCCACCGGCGGCGGAAGGGCTGGCTTGACGGGTTTGGCGGCGAGCTGCATGGGCATTGCTTTGGTCGGAGGAGTCATGGGAGTTTGCGCGGGCACTTCCACCAACTTGGTTCGTTTGATCAGGCGAACATCCGGCCCGGCAGTCGGTTGATCCAGATGAACGAGCAACAATTCCACCAAGACGGCCAGCAACGCGAAGGCCACGAGCAGTTCCGCCAGCCGGAACGCCCGCTTCAGATAGAGCTGCCAGTTGCGGTTCATGGCTGGCTGGCTCCGTGGTTTCGCAAGGCTTCTTGCAAACGGCGATCGTCCAACTGTTCGACTCGACCATCGGCAAAAAGCACGTTGCCCTTGAAGTTGTGCAATTCTTCGCTCCAGCCCGCCAGCGCATTGGTGGACAAATACAAAATGCTTCCGGCCACCGCAGTTTGATTGGTGATGTTGCGATCCCCGGACAGGAGATAACCCGGCTTCCCGGACACCGCATCCAAGCCGACAAAGTAACTGAGGTTGTCGTTCGTCAAACTGTGCCAGGCGGCGCTCTTGCACTGTTTGTCAGCGGGACAAAGGAGCACCTTGGACAAAACCAATTCATTGGACACCGCCTGAAAGTGACGAAAGGCATTTCCGCCCGAGGCAAACTCCTTTGACCCACCGTCGCGTGCGGAAACCTGCATCGGATATTTCCCGTTATGATCCTCCGCGAACATCTGGAAGGCCAGGCCCACTTGCCGAAGATTGCCCACGCACTGAACCTGCACCGCCTTGCTCTTGGCGCGGCCGGTCGCGGGTAAATACAGCGCCACCAAGATGCCGATGATCACGATCACGACGAGCAACTCAATCAAAGTAAAGGCCCCGGCTTTGGGGTGATGAAATGCGCGATCCATAATTCAAGTGCGTTTCCCGGATTCCATTTTAGCACTATCAGTGCCAGTGCTGCTGTTACTCTTTTTGCCATCAAAAGAGCCGCCGAACCGCATTCGACGGAAAATTCTCACGCATTCAGCGTGAAATTTGACCGCGCTTGTTCGGAGTGGTGCCTTCAGGCGGCACGCATCATCGACTGCCTCGCCGGGAAAACCACGTTCACTTCAACTGCTTCACGTCTTCAGAGAAACCGATGATCTTGTTGTCGCGCAGTTTGATGTCCCGCGTTTCGGCCCCTAAGCGCACGCCCACGCGTTGCGCTGCGGCACGCGTTTCCACGATTTCATTTCCCAAGAGAATGATGGACTCCGTCCCACCTTGGATATCGATCGCCGCGCTGTTGGTCGTGCCGCTGTCGACAATGCGGTTGTACTCGATCCGGTTGCGATGGCCGGCGAACGCCTTCCCCCGCTCGGGACGAAACAACACGCCCGCGTCTTTGCTCTGCTGAATCTCATTCTGGACAACCAGATTATCCGTGTCGCGGTGGCCGAGGGAGACGCCGACGCGGTTGCCGATGATGGTGTTTTTTTCCGCCAGTCCATATTTCACACCCCAACAGAAGAAGATGCCAATGTCATTTCCCTCCAGCCGGTTGTTGCGGATGATGGGACGCTGTGAGCCGGAACCGGGATGCAAGCCCAGCCCGGCATGGTTTTGCGACAAGCAGTTTTCGACGAGCACATCATGGCAAATCTGCCAACTGATGCCGTCTCCGTTGTAGTTGCGGGCGGTAACGCCGCGAATGGTGATGCGACTGCAATCTTGCAGAAAAATGCAACCCGCATAATTGCCGTCGAGATTGTCGTTTTTCGCGCGGTTGCCGTCGAGGATGAGCTGCTCAATCGCCACGTCTGAAATATTCTCGCCCGTAACCAGCGGAAACAGCGTGGACACTTTCGCCTCGCCCAGTTGCCAGAAATTCTCGCGCAAGGGCCGGTCGAGTTTGAAGCGGTTGCCATTGCGAGCAACCAGCGTTCGCTTGGCAATGTCGTCCACTTGTTTGTGCGAGTTGCGAGTCCGCAGGCAAACACCATCGCCGACCTCAAACCCAGCCGCATCCGTCAGCGTGATTTCCTGGTCATACCAATCGCTGTCCACGGCCAGTTTGGTCGTGACCGAGGGCTCCTTCATTAAAATGGTTTCCTTGCCGGACCCGAGCAGGCGCACCTTGGACTGGAGATAAACCGCGTTGCGCATCCGGTAAACGCCGGGCAACACTTTGACGGTGCCGCCACCCAGCCGGGCCACGTAATCCACGGCCGCTTGCAGCACCCGATCGGTGGTGCCCACGAGGTCGGCCTGCGCCGGACCGACGGTGATGGTCAACCGTTGCGACCAATCCGGCTCCACCGCCGTGTCGCCCGAAGTCGCGCGTGGAGCGGCGACGGCCGGCCGTTCCGCCGCGGGCGCAGGAAGCGGGGCGGTGAGAATAATCAGCATGAGGCTGAAAGCGCGAACGCAATCCAGCGCGAGCCGCAGAATAAGGGAAGTGGGCGCAGTCATAGGCTTAAAGTCGGAACAGTTTTTTGGGACTCTAATAAAACATGGTTCAATCCATATCCGCACCGCTGCGACAGCAGTGGTGCTTCGACCCTCGCTCACGCTTCCCCCCGTTCGCGCGCGATGATTTCCTGCATTGCCAGCACGTCGAGCTTGTCCTTTTCGCGCCACGAACCCTGCTTGAGCAAGACGAGGTCTTCCGGTGCGAGATAAGGGAGACGAACCCCATGGGTTTCCAAGTGTCGCAGCCGGGGCCGGAAATCCTCAAGTGTCTTTCCGTGCAGCCGGGTGAAGATATCCAGATCAAATTCATCCATCACACGGATGCAGCCTTCCTGGGGCGCAAAGTCTTCGGGCTTCAGTTCGCGCGCCCAGCCTTCGCCCCAGCCGGCAAGATGGGTGAGGAGTTTGCGCAGGTTGTCCGGCGCGGCGTGGACGAGGATGTCGGCGTCGAGGGTCAGGCGCGGATACCCGTTTAGGATCACCGCCAGTCCACCCACGATGGCGAAATCAACTCCGCTGGTGGCGAGGCCGGCCAACAACTTTTCGAAGCGGGAAATAATCTCCCTCGGTTCGGGCGAGTGCTCCATGCGCGTATTTGTTTAGAAACCCGGCCAGGTCTTCCAAGTGGGCGAGTTGTTGCGAAGCAGTGAGAGGCCGGCCGACGCTCTTGCGTATCGGCTGCTGCATCGGCTCAATCCGGAGTTCCATGGCGTCAACGTAATCCTTTCGACGGTGGGCGGTCAACTTGCGGTTTCCGGGTCAGAGCCGAAACAGCTTCTTCGAATTCTCGCAAAGCAGTTTTCGCTCGATGGCTTTGCCCGGTGCGAGGCGGCGGATGGTGGCGATGGTTTGCGCGCCCTGGCAGCCGGGGCCGCGGCCGAGGGTGTCGGTGCAATCGCTGCCGTAGAGGAGCTTGTTCTGGTGCCGCGCGATGAAGTCGCGCGCGTGATCTTCGTCGCGGATCATCGAATTGAGACCGGAGCCGGCGGACAGATCGCCGAACATGTTCGGATAGTCACTCAAATAACGGTCGGTGATGCCGCCGGGCGTCACGGGCGTCAGCGGATACAGTATTTTTTGGTCGGTATGATTCTTGTCGATGTTGGCCCACCAGGTCTGCGCGTGACCGATGAAGTTCACCTTGGGAAATTTCTCCAGGATTTTGTGAAAGCGCTCGAAACCGAGGTTGTAGGTTTCATGCTGAAAATGTTGCAGGATCGGCACGCCGTATTCCTGCGCGAGCCCGGCAATCATCTCAATGTATTTTGAATCGCACGGCACGCTGAATTTCTGTTCGCCGATAATCACCGCGCCGCGTTTCAAATACATTTCAATCTCCGCGCGCGCCTCGGGCAAATCCACGACTTCGTTTGCGCCGAAGACGAATTCATTTGGGTGCTCCTGGGCAAAGGCCACGACGGTTTTGTTTCCACCGCATTGCGCGGCGAGACCGTTGGATTTGCCATCGTGCGTGGACGGCAACGCCACTTCGCGGCCCGCCGGCAGCAGGATGGTTTGGGTGACGCCCATCGCGCGTTGGTGAGCGAGAAGTTGCTGGTCGCTGCGCCCCGTGTAGCGCGTGTGCTGGTGAATATCAATGATCGGCTCCGGCGCAACCTCGGCGGCGAATGAATTGAATGGCGACGCGACCAACGCCGTTGCGGTGGTGGCCAGGAATTTGCGGCGCGACCAATTATGGCGATGAGACATGTGGTTCTTTCAGTTGTTGTACGGGTGAATGCTGCCGCAGTTCCAGCGGAATTACAAACCTCAAAACCAGATCGCTGGAACCCGCTGGCGCAGGACACTCTCGGTTTGAAGTTGTCTTGGCTGACAAATCCCGTCACAGTCGGCGCATGACGCCACCACGCATCACGGAACAGTTCGTGACTCTGTGTGTTGCGGCACGCTTGCTACAAGATTTGCACGCGGGCCAAACTATTTTGTCCATTTCAGAGAAATGACACCTCCGCCCAATGCCAAATCAGCTACGCCCGCCCGCCTGCTGGTGGTGGATGACGACGTGATGAATCTCGACGTGCTCCAGCAGTTGCTCGAAGCGCACGGCTACTCCACGGCCACGGCCGGAAGCGGCCGCGAAGCCCTCGCGCGGTTGCAACAGGAGCAGTTTGATCTGGTGCTGTTGGACATCACGATGCCGGAGATGGACGGTTTTACCGTGTTGCAGACGATGAAGGCCGACGCGCGGCTCCGCGAGCTGCCGGTGATTTTGATTTCCGGGCTGGAAGACATGGACAGCATTGCGCGGTGCATTGAAATCGGTGCCGATGATTATTTGCCCAAGCCATTCAAGCCGGTGCTGTTGCGCGCGCGGATCGGTTCGTGCCTGGAGAAAAAACAATTGCGCGAACAGGAACAGGCCACGTATGCGGCTCTGGTCGAAAGCCAGAAACATCTCGCCGAAGAACTGGCCGAGGCGGAAAAATATGTGCGCTCGCTCCTGCCGGAACCGCTCACCGGCAAGGTGCAGACCGAATGGCGCTTCATCACCTCCACGTCACTCGGCGGCGATTCGTTCGGGTATTATTGGCTCGATGACGACCATCTTGCCATGTATCTTCTGGACGTTTGCGGGCACGGTGTCGGCGCGGCGCTGCTTTCCATTTCGGCCATGAACGTGCTCCGGTCGCAGTCGCTGCCGGGCACCGATTTCAAGAATCCCGGCGCGGTGTTGTCTGCCTTGAACGAGACGTTTCAGATGGATCGGCAGAACAACATGTACTTCACCATGTGGTATGGCGTTTACAATGCCGTCAAACGCCAGATCGTGTTTGCGCGCGGCGGCCATCCGCCGGCGGTTCTGCTCACCGGCACGTCGAGAGAGACGGCCCAGCCCGTGGAATTGAAAGCGCCGGGCATGGTCATCGGCTCCATGCCGGGGCTGAAGTACCGCACCGTCACGGTGGACCTGGGCGCGTTCAGCCAGTTGTATCTGTTCAGCGACGGCGTTTATGAAGTGACGCTCCCCGACGGCACGATGTGGGAGTTCAACGATTTTGTGACGAGCCTGATCCGCCCACCGCCCCCGGGACAATCGGAACTCGACCTCGTGATGGATGTGGCGCGCGGGTTGCAAGGCCGGGACACGTTCGATGACGATTTTTCGATGGTGAAATTTGTTTTCCCTCCAGTGTAACGGTTCGCGCAATCCCGCTGAACCGACCGCACAACTTTTCTCTGTCCGAAGTTCAAATTCGTTGCCGCTGCCGGGCGAACCCCCTATCCTTTCGCCATGCAGATTCCTGACGCATTTCAACCGCCGCCGCGCCTCTTGATGGGGCCAGGGCCGAGCGACGTGGCCCCCTCGGTTTTGAAGGCGATGTCCCAGCCTCTCGTCGGCCATCTCGATCCCACGTTCGTGAAGATGATGGAGGAGATCAAGGCCATGCTCCGCGCCGTGATGCTCACGGAAAACGCGATGACCTTTCCCGTCAGCGGCACGGGCAGCGCCGGGATGGAGTTTTGCTGCGTGAACCTCATCGAGCCAGGCGACGAAGTCGTCATCGGCGTCAACGGCGTCTTCGGTACCCGCATGGTCGATGTCGCGCAACGCTGCGGTGCCAAGGTCACGAAGGTCGAGGCCGAATGGGGCCGCATCATCGAACCGCAACAAATCGCCGACGCGCTCAAGACGTGCAAACCCAAGCTGGTTGCCATCGTCCACGCCGAGACTTCCACCGGCGCGCTGACTCCCGTTGAAGAAATTTCCCGGCTCGCACACGACGCGGGTGCGTTGTTCCTGCTCGATACGGTCACGTCGCTGGCCGGCTGCCCGGTGCGCATCGACGAGTGGCAGGTGGACGCCGTTTACAGCGGCACGCAGAAGTGTCTGAGTTGTCCGCCGGGGTTGTCGCCAATTTCACTCAGCCCCCGCGCGCTGGAGGCGGCGGCGAAGCGCAAGACCAAGGTGCAGAGCTGGTATCTCGACGTGAATTTGCTTTCATCCTACTGGGGACAGGAGCGCGTGTATCATCACACCGCGCCCATCTCGATGAACTACGCGCTGCACGAGGCGTTGCGGCTGGTGTTGATCGAAGGCTTGGAAAACCGCTGGCGTCGCCACGAGCAAAATCATCTTGCGCTCAAGGCGGGCCTCGCGGCGATGGGTTTGGAAATCGCCTCGCAAGCCGGACATCAACTCTGGCAGCTCAATGCCGTCCGCGTGCCGGAAGGCGTGGATGAAGCGGCGGTGCGCAAACGGCTCCTCACCGATTTCAACATTGAAGTCGGCGCGGGTCTCGGCCCGCTCAAGGGAAAAATCTGGCGCATCGGCCTGATGGGAGCCACCTCCAGCCGCGAGAACGTGGAGAAATGCCTGGCCGCCCTCCGGCAGATTCTCGCGGAGACGTAGTTCGTTCATGGCGGCAACTTAGCCGGGGCGGATGATGGCGTCACCGATGGACAAACCTCAGTGGTGCGTGAATCCTGTTTGCAAAACCGAAGCGGGCGAGGCATCTTCCCGCCATGAGTACCGTTGCGGAAATCCGGGAAGCCATCAACCGGCTCTCGCTTGAAGAACGCGCTGAAATCACCGCCGATCTTTGCGGCTGGGCTGAGGACGACTGGGATCGCCAGATGCAGCGCGACGCCCACGCCGGCAAGTTCTCCGCCCTCAACCGTGATGCGGATGCCGCGCATGCCGCCGGACAGACGCGCCCACTCGACGACATCCTCCGCGAACCGTGACCATTCCCAGCCGCGGCACACCCGAATTCTGGCGGCTCTACCGCGCCTTGCCCGCTGCGACACGGGCGCTCGCCCGCAAGAACTACGCCCTCTGGTCCGCCAACGCCTTTCATCCCTCTCTGCGCTTCAAATCCATCGGCAAGCCCAACTGGTCGGTGCGCGTAGGTGGCCACTACCGCGCCGTCGGCAAGTTCGCGAATAAAGCCTTCCTGTGGGAATGGATTGGCACGCACGAGGAATACAACAAACGCTTCTGACCAAATCCATGAAGGCGCTCAAGGGAAAAATCTGGCGCATCGGCCTGATGGGAGCCACCTCCAGCCGCGAGAACGTGGAGAAATGCCTGGCTGCGCTCCGGCAAATTCTCAGCGAGGTCGGACGGAAGGTTTAACGCATACTTCCACGGAGAAAATTGGTTGAACCAACTAAATTGAGCTGCGGCAGACGCTATGCGTTTATCCGCACGCCGCTAAATTCAAATCAGGGCTGCCGGGGGAATTTACAATTTGACAAAGCCCCGCATGAGGCGAGTTTTGTGTTCAAATGATCCCAAGGACAATTCCCACACTAAATTGTCGCTCACTACCTTTTTAGACCACATCACACGCCATGAAAACACTGTAAGCGTCATATCTGGTGCCTTATTGACAAAGCAACGGCTGGTTCATAGACGCGAGAGATTTATGCTCTGACGTCTATGATGCCACTTGCAGTGAGCGCTTAGTTTTTCGCCA